>JAGRHE010000060.1 GCA_020445165.1 Gammaproteobacteria bacterium | reverse complement strand
ATTGTCTACACCATCCCGCTGCAGCTGTTGTCGTACCACGTCGCCATCCTCAAGGGCACCGACGTCGACCAGCCGCGCAACCTGGCCAAGTCGGTGACGGTCGAATAACGCCTCACCGCCTGCGTCAGGATTTTTGACATGACGGCCCGGGTTGTCCGTTCGGCCGTCCGCCAAGCCGTTGAATTGATTGTCGGATCTGTTTCGGGAACGGCCTGTGCATGGCGACCCGCCGCAGGCGCATGCCTGCATCAACAGCGAACGGGCATCGCCCGGCGGGGAGAACGGTCATGGCGGTCAAGCGTCTTTCAGCGGCAGTGTTGGCGGTTGGCCTGGTGGCCGCGGGTGGCGCGCAGGCAGCGCTGCCGTTTGGCCTGGTCAATGGCGAGGGTTCGGTGTGTTTCGGTGACTGCGCCACGCCAGACGGCGAAAGCTTCCGCTTCGGCATCCTGATCAATCCGCAGACCGGCGATATCTACACCGAGGGCGAAAACCGGTTCGTGTCGACGGAAAACGATACCGTTGTGATCGGTATGAGCGGCAACATCGATCCGATCCTGGCTGTCGCCGTGACGGTAGTCGACAATGGTGCGCCGACAACCTTTGGTTTCTCGTTCACGTCGCCGTTTGCGCCGACCGTGCCCGCCGGTACGCTGTTGACCTCGATGGCGACCCTGACCGGAGTCCTGACCGACCCCACGGGTGGCACGGTCTCGGTCACCCCGACCCTGGCGTCTTCCACCATCATGCAAGCCGTCGTCCAGGGCATTCCCGTCGCGGCCGTCGGGCCGGGTGTTGCGGGTGGCGCCAGCCCGCTGACGTATGGCCCGTTCAGCACCACGGTCTCGTCGAACTGCCCCACGGCCGTCTGCGACAATTTTGGCATCCTGCTCGGACTCACCGGCGAAGGTGGTGGCGAACAGTATTCGTTCACCGCGACCCACCTGTTGACCCCGGGCCAGGCCGTGCCGAACCCGGCACCGTTGCTGTTGATCGGCTTCGGACTGCTGGGCATGCGGCGCAATTTCGCCACCCGCCACGGGCGCTGAGCAACCACTCACCCGGTTCGGGTCGCCCGTATGGCTTAGCGGGTCGGGATGTCGCGGTCGATACCGGCCCGCTGCAGTGCGCTCTGCAGCGCCGGCCAGTGACTGCTCACCGCTTCGTCACCCGCCCCGACCAGCGCCGACAGGCCGGCACCGCCGCTCATGATTTCGTGCGCGTCCAGGCGGATGGCAAAATCGGCGCGCACGATCTGCTCTGCGATCAGCCGGTTGACCATGATGTGGAACATCTGGAACGCCACATCGCCGATACCCCGAATCGGTTCGTCGTCGGGACGGTAGGCAACGTCGATCGCGATCGTGAACCCTGCCCCGAGCTGGCGTGCGGCATCCACGGGTACCGGTGCCGAGAGGGCGCCGTCGACCAGGCGCCGGTCGTTGATCGTGACCGGTTCGTAGCGCAGTGGGACGCTGCACGAAGCCGCCACGGCGGGTCCGGCCGGACCGCGGTCGAGGATCACCGGTTGGCCACTGTCGAGATCGGTGGCGAGCGCGGCAAAGCGCGTCGCCAGCGCCTCGATCGGCAATCCACCGGTGCGCCGGGTTATCAGTTCGCGCAGGCCGTCGAGTTTGCCGAGTCCGAGAACTGGCAGGCGCAGGCCGCTGGATTCCTTCCAGTTCGGGTCGTCCGCGATGGTCTCGATTGCCTGCGCCGCGTAGCCGGCCGCCCACAACACCCCAGCGATCGCGCCGACACTGGTACCGGTGATGATGTCCGGCTGCAGGCCCAGGCGCTGAAATGCCCGGATCACGCCGACATGGGCACGGCCGTGCACGCCACCGCTGCCGAGACAGACCGCGATCGGCGGCCCGCCCTGTACGTGTGCGCCGGGCAGGGTTGGCAGCAGGCCTGCCGCCGCGGCGCTCAGCAGCAGGCGTCGGCGAAGAAGATCGGGCATGCTCCCGGTCCCCGTGTTGAACGTGGCGTTGATTCCCGATCTTTAAAGTATGGTCGACGGGCAGCGAGCTGCCCGTTGGGCTTGGTGGCACCCCGGCCGTCTGCCAAACTACTTTGCAGCGAATGGCGGGGTCGACCGCGCAGGGGATCAACGCATGCCAGGTGGAATCGGCAGGGTCAGTGAGTCGGTGCAGGCGCACAGCGCCGGGCGTGAGCGCGTGTTGTCGGCCGCTGCCGGCGCGAACGAGATATTCTTCCACCTGGATGCGCGCAATGCGTACTTCGACCGTGCCGCCGGTGCGCTGTATTTCGTCGACGCGGCGGGTGATGCCATCATGCGGACGCTGACCGCGACCTTGCTGGCGACCGGTACGGTCGCCCGGTTCGAGCAGCTGCACCTCGACACGCATTGTTTTTTCAACGCCGCCCGGCGACTGATGCTGGACGAGGCGCAGCGTGCCGCGGCACTGACGGCTCTACGCCTGATCGGCGTGCGGATCACGCTCCGCTAGACGGCGCAGCAGGGTTTCCAGTCCCGGGTAGTTGCCGGCATGCAAACGGTACTTGCGCCCGGCCTCGCGCCACGAATCGCCGCGATCGAGCCGCGCGAACAGGTCGCCGGCGTGGGCGAACGCGGTGCCGCCGATTGCGGCCACCCCGAGTTCGAACAAGGGATCGGGCAGTCCGCTGCAGCTCGGCCCGACCAGCTCGACCGGCACCCTGCCCTGCAGCGCAGTGAGCAGCTCCGGCAGGCTGTCGTTGACCAGGGTCGACGCGCTGCATAGCACCTGGCTGCAGTTGTGCAGTTCGGCCGCGTCGTGTACGCATCGCACGCCAGCCTGTGCGACCACCCGTTGCGGCGCCAGCTCCAGCACCCTGACCCGTATGCCGCTGGCCAACAGGCGCCCGATCAACGGCTCGAAGTAACCGACCATGCCCACCGTGCCGCCCTTCTCCGTGCCGTGCGGGTCCGCATCCTGCCGTTCGTCCCGCTGGCCGTCCGGTCGGAAGCCGGCCCTGCGCATCAGCGCTGCGCTCAGCGCGTTGTAGCAGCCCACGGCGAGCGCACGCCGGGCGACATCGTCGCTGGCGAAACCCTCCAGCATTTCCCCGATGTCGACCCGCGCCGCGCGTGGCTCCGGGTAGCGGCGCCACAGTGTACGCAGAAGTTCGCCGAGACTGACGTAGAAGGGGCCAACGCTACCGTCGTCGAGCAGCACGAAACCGAACGCGTCCCTCCCGGTTTCGTCGGCGACCGGGGCCGGCAGGTACAGCCCGCGCACCTGCGCCAGGCGTAGCGTACTTGCCAGTCGTTCACCGAGCTGTGCCATTGCAGCATTGAGCGATTCGCGCGACATGCGTCTCCCCGGGTGCAATCATTCGGCCCGCCGGCTCGCTGCCGTGGCTGCTTCAGAAGGTTCCGGCACGGCCGCTTAAAGCGGTATCACTTTTGTTGCAAGCATAACCGGGCATACACCCGTCGTATTGCTGCCCGCACCGAAGCCGGTGCCTGGCGGCGTCGCGGCGGACAGGCACCAGACAGTCACCGACATGGCCTACCTGCGAATCTTCCGTGGCGACACGCTGCTCGAACAGCGCGAACTGACCGATGCGCACACCACCATTGGCCGTGCCGATGACAACGCGATCGTGCTGCAGGGGCGCGGTGTGTCCAAGCACCACGCGGTGATCGAACGCAGCGACGACGGCTACCTGTATATCGACCGGGGCAGCGCCAACGGCTCGTTCATCAGCGGCCAGCGGGTGGAACGCCATCCCCTCGCCTACTGGGACGAGATCCAGATCTTCGATTACGTGCTCAAGTTCATGGCGGTGGCGCGTGCCCGCGGTGAAGAGGCGGGCGTGCCCGAGCCTGCACTGCAGGCCCAGGAAGAGACCATGGAGCTCGACATCGGCAGTCTCGGCGACCTGGCACGACTCAAACGTCGCGCCCGCGTGGCCGCGCTGTTGCTCGAACGGCCGGACGCATCGGAGCAGCGTTTCTCACTGGAACGGGTCAACTTCTCGATCGGCCGTGCGCCCGACAGCGACCTGCGCATCGGCGGCTGGCTGGCACCGCGAACCGCGGCGCGCATCCAGCGTCGCAGCGACGGTTTCTACCTGCTGCCCGGGCGTCGCGGCAAGGTGCGGATCAATGGCATCCGGGTATTGCGCCAGGCGCGCCTGAGTGATGGCGACCGGCTCAGCGTGCGTGGCGTGCCGTTGCAGTTCCTGTACCGGCCACTCGACCAGGGCTGACCGGAGCGATGCAGATTCCCGGCTACACGATCGAGCGCCTGCTCGGCAAGGGCGGCATGTCGTCGGTCTACCTGGCGAAGCAGGATTCGCTCGGCCGACGGGTCGCGCTCAAGGTGCTCAAGCGCTTCGATGACCCTGGCCAGGCCGAACGCTTCCTGCACGAGGGGCGCATCATCGCCTCGCTACACCACCGCAACATCATCACCATCCACGACATCGGCATGGTCGGCGAACGCCCGTTCATCGCCATGGAGTATCTCGAGGGCGGATCGCTGGCCGACCGGATCGAGGCCGGCATGCCGCTGGACAAGGCGCTCGCCCTGCTCGAACAGGTCGCCGCCTGCCTGCACTACGTGCACCGACGCGGCATCGTCCATCGCGACATCAAGCCCGGCAACATCCTGTTCCATGCCGACGGGACGCCCAAGCTGACCGATTTCGGCATCGCCAAGCTGCTCGACAGCGACCAGGAACTGACCATGGACGGCACCGCGCTGGGCAGTCCTTACTACCTGAGCCCGGAGCAGGCCGAGGGCCGGCCGCTCGACGGGCGCAGCGACATCTATGCGCTTGGCATCGTGTTCCACCAGTTGCTGACCGGGCAGCGCCCGTATGCGAGGGAATCACCGGTCGAGACCATCGTCGCTCACCTGACCCAGCCGTTGCCGATTTTGCCGCCTAACCTGAAGGGCTACCAGGGCCTGCTCGAATCGATGCTGGCCAAGCGCCCGGAAGACCGCATCGCCACGGCCAAGGAACTGGCCTACCGTCTGCGCGACGCCAAGCGCGCGCTGCAGGTGGTTGCAGCGCGGCCGGCATCGCCTGCGCGTGGTCAGCCCGGCCGGCCCAGACGCAGCTGGGTCGCGGTCGTGGCCGGCGTTGTGGCCGTGCTGGTCCTGCTGTACCTGGTTCGTCGACCCGAACCGGCCGCGCCGGTCGTCGTCGCACAGGACACTGAGGGCACCGAGGTTTCTCCGGCGCTGCAGGAGCCGGTGCCAGCGCGTGAAGCGGCAGCATTCGCAGACCTTGCGCCGGCGGCCGTGACCCGGGAACCGACCATGGCGCTGCTGTCGCCTGAACCACCAACCGGCCTGGGCGTTTTGCCCGATGCGGCGCCGCTCACGGTCGTGGCAACAGCCACGGCCCGGCCGGCGCCTGCGGCACCTGCGCAGGTCACGGGCATGCCCGATGGCAGCGTGGCGACGTTGTTGCAGGCCGCCGGCCAGGCATTGGACGAGTTGCGCCTGACCCGGCCCGGGGACGACAACGCGTACGACTATTTCCAACAGGTCCTGGCGATCGACCCGGAAAACGCCGAGGCACGGGCCGGCATCCGCGCGATCGCCGAACGTTATGCCGGCATGGGCCAGGTCGCCTTGCGCGACGACAAGGTCGGGCGTGCACAGCGCTACCTGGAGCGCGGCCTGGCCGTGGACCCGGACGCGGCGGCGCTGGCCGCGCTGCGCGGGGCACTGGCCCAACATGCCGGGCAGCAGGCGGCGCAGACGGTGGAAGCCGACCAAGCGCCGGCCGAACCGACCACGGCAACCAGCATCCGCGGCCAGCAGGGCAGCGGCAACATGGTCAAGGACCTGGGCAAGGTATGGCGCGCGATATTCGATTGAACCGGGGCAGACCGGGTTCCGGCAGTGGGGGGACTGCGCATGTTGTGGCAGTGTGACATCGCCTGCGCGATCGGTGGCCGCGCCGAACAGCAGGACCGGGTCGAGTCATTCGCGGTGCCGAACCGGCCCGAGGACTGCCTGGTCGTGCTGGCCGACGGCATGGGCGGGCAGCGCGATGGCGGGCTGGCTGCGCAGCTGGTGATCGACACCGCCCGCCAGGCGGTTGCGGACACGCCGGTCGAGCCGCCACAGCAGTTCCTCGATGCGCTGTGTCGGCGAGCCGACCAGGCCATCGTCGCGCTTGGCCAGGATCGCGGCAGCCAGCCGGGCAGCACCTGCGTGCTCTTGTACCTGAGCGGCGGCGAGGCCTACTGGGCGCATGCCGGCGACAGCCGCCTGTACCACTTCGCCGGCCGGCAGCAGCTGTCATGCACGCGCGATCACACCTTCGGCGAACTGCGCCGAGAGGCCGCACCCGGACCGACCGCGGCCGCGGCCGACGATGCCAGCCTGTACATGTGCCTGGGCGGACAGAACCCACTGGCGCCTGAGCTGGGAGCCAGCGCCACCGGGCGTGACGACTGGTTCCTGCTGTGCAGTGACGGCTTCTGGAACCAGGTCACGCCTGCCGAGCTGGATGTCGAGCGGCGAGACGCACCGACCAGTCCGTCCGCCGCCGAGGAATGGGTGCGCTTGGCGGCTGCGCGCGGTGGCCAAAGGTCCGACAACGTCAGCGTGGCCCTGGTCACCCGCCGCCGTTCCGCGATTCGCCGTCTGTGGTCGCGCCTGCGCACGCCCGACTGAGCGGCGGCCGCTCTTCCGCCGCCAATCCTCCGCTTCGAATCGATTACCTCCCGCCGGACCGGTGCGGATGCCGCTGCGCCGCCCCCTGCCTGTCGAGCCTTGCAGAGGGGGAACACGCCGGCTGCGGCCGGACGGGCGTTTAGTTCGCGCCGGCGCCCGTAATTATCTGGAATAATGTCTGCGAACAATAACTTCCGAGAATCACATCGTGCTGAGCCTTGTCCGATTCCGTGCCTGCGTCGGCCTTGCCTCGATCGCCAGCCTGCCCTTTGCCGCTGCTGCGGTTGATACCGAATTCGCTCTGACCGAGGCGGATTTCTACGCCCCGATGCCGACCGTGCTCAGTGCCGCGCGCCTGGTTCAGCCGCTCTCGGATGCACCGGTCGCGATGACCGTCATCGACCGCGAGATGATCCAGGCATCGAGCGCGGTCGACGTTCCCGGCTTGTTGCGCCTGGTACCCGGCTTCCAGGTCAGCTATACCGAGGGCGTCGACGCGGTCACGACCTACCACGGCTATGCCGATCATTTCCCGCGCCGGATGCAGGTCCTGGTCGACGGGCGCCCGGTCTACAACCCGGGCATCAACGGTGTGGTCTGGTCGGCACTGCCGCTGACCCTGGACGAGATCGAGCGGATCGAGGTCGTGCGCGGGGCGAATGCCGCGGCCTATGGCTCGAACGCCTTTCTCGGCACGATCAACGTCATCACCCGCAGTCCCGAATCGGTCGACCGTGCCATGTTGCGCGCGATGGGCGGCAGCGGAGGTCACGGCGAGGCCGCCTTCGCTGTCGCCGGCCAGTCCGAACAGCTGGCCTACAGCGTCAACGCCAGCTATGCCGGCAACGACGGTTTTGCCGACAAGTTCGATAGCAACCGCTCGCGCCTGTTCAACTTCCGTGGTGCCTATCACCCGACTGCGGACGACACCGTGCGTGTCCACGTCGGCATGCGCCAGACCGATTTCGACAGCGAGGCGTTTCGCGTGCCACGCGAACGTGTCTATCGCTCGGATTACCAGCAGCTGGTGTGGGAACGCCTGATCTCGGACGGACACGACATCCGCGTGCAGGCCTACCACAATGCCTTCGACAGTCCGGACGACGTGACCTTCACCGATCCGGGCTCCGGCCTGTTGCTGAACGTCGACTACACCCTGTCGACCGACCGCTACGATCTCGAGTTCCAGCATCGCTGGTCGCCGGCTGCAGACTGGCGCATCTCCTGGGGTGCAGGTGTCCGCCACGATCGCGTCAGTGGTGCCGGCGTGTTCGACACCGATGGTGATCTCACGCGCGACATGAGTCGCCTGTTCGCCAACGTCGAATGGCATGCCCGGCCCGACCTGACCGTGAACGGTGGCGTGATGGGCGAGCATTTCGACGACCTCGGCGGTTTCCTCTCGCCGCGCCTGGCGCTGAACTGGAAACCGGCCGCGCGCCATACCCTGCGCCTGAGCGCCGCGCGTGCCTACCGCATGCCGACCATTCTCGAGCAGCACGGTGAGGTGAAGGTCGATCTCCTGATCACGCCGAACTCGCCGGACCTGATTGAACTGCTCGGCACGCCGGACAACGGTGCCGAACGGATCAACAGTTTCGAGATCGGCTACCTGGTCGACCTGCCAGCGATCAGCGGCGTCATCGATCTGCGCCTGTTCCAGCATGATGTCGACCACCTGCTGTACGAGATCGAGGACGAGGGCCTGCCGGGCGACCCGTTGCGTTTCGACGAGTCCGGCTCGATCCGCACGCGCGGGATCGAACTGCAGACACGTTTCCGCCCGGATCGCGACTCGCTGGTGCACCTGGCCTATGCCTATGCACGGGTCGATGGCGGCTATGTGACCAAGATCGATGCCGCGGGTAACCCGGCACCGTCCCGTTCCGGCAACCCGCGCTCGGCCGAGCCGAGCGTGCCGCGTCACACCTTCACGCTGCTCGGCTCACGGACCTTCGCCGACGGCTGGCAGCTGAGCGGTACCTACTATTACGTTTCGGCCATGGAGTGGCTCGGCGAAGGCGACTTCGTCGATCGTCAGACCCGGGTCGATGCCCGTTTGAGCAAGCGCTTCCGGCATTCCGACAGCGATGTCGAGCTGTCGCTCAACGTACAGAACCTGTTCGATGAGCCTTACTGGGAGTTCAATCCGTCTGACGAGGATGACAATGTGTCCGGCAACCTGGCCGAACGGCGTATCTATGCACAGGTCAAGGTCAACCTGCGCTGAGCCATGAACCGCGCGACCCCAAGGTGCGGCGCAACATGAACTGGCGCGGCTCGATGTGCTCGCGGCGCCGCGGCCGCTGGCTGCGCGCAGCATGCGCCTGCCTGCTGTTGGCGCCAGCCCTGGCCGGCGCGGCGCCGTTGGATGTCGCCCTGGTCGGCGACTTCGATGACGCGCGTATCGTGCGCGTTGCCGATGCGCTCGAGCAGGCACTTGCCGATGGCTGCCCGGCACCGTGCAGCGGCCAGCCACGCGTCAGCCGCCACGCTCCGGCCGGCGTTGACTCGTCCGCCGCGGCGAGCGCGGATTTGCTGGTAGCGATCGGCAGCCAGGCCGGCCGCGAGGTCGCCCTCGCCGCACCCGATGCCGCCACCCTTTACACCTTCCTGCCGCAAGCGGCCTGGGACGAGCTGGCCGCCTGTTGTGTGGACCAGACGCGTCCCCACAGCGCGCTGTTCATCGACCAGCCGCTGCCACGCAAGTTCGCCCTGATCCGCCAGCTGGTACCGGATGCCGCGCGCGTCGCCGTGCTGTTGGGTGAGGTGTCGGCCGAGCGCCGCGCCGCACTGCGCCGGGCCGCCACCCAGGCCGGCTATGCCCTGAATACCGCAGACATCAACGACCCGGACGAAATCGGCTCCAGCCTGCGTCGCCTGGTGCGCGATGTCGACGTGCTGCTGGCCCTGCCCGATCCGCGCGTCTACAACCGCAACACCGCCTACCCGATCCTGCTGACCACCTACAGCGCCCGGGTGCCGGTGATCGGGTTTTCCGATGCCATGGTGCGTGCCGGCGCGGCAGCCGCGGTATTTGCGACGCCGGAAGACGTCGGCCGCGAGATCGCCCGCCACGTACATGACTACCAGCGCAGCGGCACGCTGCCGCCACCGGGCTTCGGGCGCGAGTTCTCCATTTCGGTCAATGATGCGGTCATCCGCTCGTTGCGCCTGCCAGACCAGACCGCCGCCGACCTCAAGCACCGCCTGCAGGAGAGGAAGCCGTGAACCTTCCCCGACCCAAGAGTATCTTCGCGCGCATCTTTCTGACTGCACTGCTGCCGGTGATGTTGTTGGCCGTGTTGTTGTCGAGTTACGCGATCAACGCCCGGCTGGATGACTTGGCGGCGGCGCACGCGGCGCGCGGCAATGCCCAGGCGCAGCAGCTGGCATCATTGGCGGTCATCGGCCTGTTCAACGGCGACAGCGCGCAGTTGCGCCGCGCCAGCGAACAGTTGCTGGCCAGCAGTGACGATGTCCGCCGGGTGGAGATCCGTGACCGTGACCGGGCGATCGTGGCCGAGGCGCAGCGCACCACGGGCAGCCCGCAGGCGCTCACCGTCTACAGTGCGCGCGTGTCGGCTCCGGTCATCGATCTGGACGAGGCGGGCGGTAGCCCGGGTGACGCGGCCGCGCTCGGCGAAGTCAGCGTCCACCTGAGCGGCCAGGCGCTGGCGCAGGCCCGGCAACGCGTCCTGCGCAAGGCGGTGGTCACCACGCTGATCTCGGTCGTGCTGGCGCTGCTGCTGACAGCGATCGTGGCGCGCCAGATCGTGCGTCCGATCGACGAACTGCGTGATGCCGTCGACCGTGTCCAGCGCGGCGAGCGCGATACCCGGATCGAGCACCTGTCGTCGGGCGAACTGGGCGAACTGCAGAGCGGCTTCAACGCCATGTCGCAACAGATTGCATCGTCGGCGCAGAACCTGCAGCGCCAGGTCGAGCAGGCCACCGCCGACCTGCGCGGTGCCATGAGCGAACTGGAGCAGAAGAACGCCGACCTGGAACACGCCCGGCGGCGCGAGCGCGAGGCCAACCGCGCCAAGTCGGTGTTCCTGGCCAACATGAGCCATGAAATCCGCACCCCGATGAACGGCGTGCTGGGCTTTGCCGGGCTGCTGCAGAAGACGCCGCTCGACAGTACCCAGCAGGAGTTTCTCGACACCATCACCCGCTCGGCCAACCAATTGCTGACGATCATCAACGACATTCTCGATTTCTCCGAGATGGAGGCCGGTCGGCTGCGCCTGGAACGGGTGGCCTTCGACGCGCGTGATGCGATCGAGGATGCCTGCGAGCTGCTCACGCCGCAGGCACACGAGAAGGGCCTCGACCTGATCCCGGTGATCGAGGCCGATGTCCCCGAGCGCCTGCTGGGCGATGTCACCCGCCTGCGCCACGTGCTGACCAACCTGGTCGGCAACGCGGTCAAGTTCACCGACCGGGGCGAGGTCGTGGTACAGGCGCGGTTGGATGTCAGCGACAGCGAATGCTGTGTGTTGCTGATCGATGTCAGCGATACCGGGGTCGGGATCGACCCGGCCGCCATCGAGACCCTGTTCCAGCCGTTCTGCCAGGGGCCGGCATCGACCCGCCGCCTGTATGGCGGCACTGGCCTCGGCCTGAGCATATCGCGCTCGCTGGTCGAGGCCATGGACGGCTCGATCGAGGTCACCAGCACCCCGGGTCAGGGCAGTTGCTTCCACGTCCGCCTGCCGTTCGACATCGAGGTTACGGAAGATGCCGGGGACAGGCATGCACCGCCCGCCAGCCGCGGTGCGGCGGTGGTCATCGACGAACACGCCCTGTCCGGGCCGGCCCTGGCCGGTATGCTCGACCGTGCAGGCTTCAGCACCACCTTGCACAGCCGCGTACCGGCCGCGGTCGACCGGCCAGAGCCGGCGCTGTACCTGTTGCGATGCCCGGTCGATGCCTCGCAGAACCTGGTGCGCCGGGCCCTGTCGGCGTTGCGGCGACTTTCGCCGGCGCCGATCGGGGTGTTGCTGCCACGCCTCGATCCCGCACTGACCCGGTTCGTCGAACACCATCCGGGGTGCTTCGTACAGGCCTACCCGGCGCGCAGGCGCAGCCTGCTGGCAGCGATCGATGCGATGCAGGGCACGGCCCGTGAAAACGGCGCCCGGCTGTCGAGCACACCAGAGGCATCGGATGGCTGGCTCGCCGGCCACACGATCCTGATCGCCGATGACAACACGATCAACCGGCGCCTGATCGATGCCCTGCTGCGCGGATTCGGCGCCAGCCCGCTGCTGGCTCACGACGGTGACGAGGTGCTCGAGATCGCACGCAACGAAGTGGTCGAACTGCTGTTGCTGGACATCCACATGCCGGGTCGCAGCGGACTGGATGCTGCCCGGGCCCTGCGTCGCCAGCCCGCTTATGCGCACGTGCCGATGATCGCCCTGACGGCCGATGCCGGCATGCCTGCCGAGCATGGCGAGGGTGCCGGCCTGTTCGACGCCTGGCTGGTGAAACCCGTGCACGAGGCCCAGTTGCATGCCGTACTGCGTCGTCTGCTGCCACAACGGGTTGAGCGGCGGATAGAAGCCGGTCCCGGGCCGGCAGTATCGGGCGAAGATGGACCGGCAGCACGCGACAGACGCCGGGCGACCGCGATCGCCGGTGGCGACGAAAGCGTTGCCGATTCCCTGTTCGACGAACTGCTCGCGGCATTGCCGGACAGCCTCGCGCAACTACGCAGCCAGTACGACGAACGCGAGCTGGACGCGATGTGGCAGACCGTCCACAAGCTGCAGGGCTCGGTGGCTGCCTGTGCGGCAACGGCATTGGGCAAGGCGCTGGACCGGCTTCAGCAGGCGGTTATGCAGCAGGATGCCACCGCCATCGCGGCGGCACTGGGTAAGGTGCAGAACGAGGCCGACCGGCTGGTCGCCGACGCAGCCAGGCGGGGGCGTGACCGGCGCGCTTGAGCGGTGTGTCGAATGCAGGTGGGGCGGCTATGCGGACGGTCTGGCCGGGTTGGCCGCGACCTCCTGCGGTCCACGCTGAGCGGGCGTCAGCGAAGATGCAAGCAGCCGTTCGGCCCGGTCCGGGTCGATCCAGCGTCCGCCGCCATCGACCAGTGGGTACTCATCATCGTTCCAGCCGCGCAATCCGGTGCGTAGTGACACCGGGTTGCTGAAGCCCATCAGGCCGAGGGTGTGTGCGGCCAGCAGGCTGCGATTGCCGGAGCGGCACAACACGACCACCCGGGTGTCGCGAGCCTCGACCAGGCGCGGTTCGGTCTCGTCGTAGCCATAGTCGACCGCGATTTCCAGGATGCCACGCGGTACGTTCAGCGACCCCGCGATATGTGCCTGGGCGAACTCGTGTGGGCAGCGGATGTCGAGCAACAGCGTCGCATCGCCGCTGGCCAGCTCGTCTGCCAGCTCCCAGGGAAAGACCTCGGGAACCCGGCCCTGCAGGGCCTTCACCATCGAGCTGTAGGTTTCGCGTTGTCTTGAGATTTTCATACAGAGGTCAAACGGTTGGGGGGGCTGCCGGGGCCCCGACGAGGCCCCGGGCCTGCAAATGCCCGGTACGAATCAGCCGGCGCGGTAGCTGGCGACCACCTTGGCGTACTGCTCGGTATCGAGTGTCTGGCGCAGCATGCGCGCGCACAGGCTGCGCATCTCGATCAGGCGTGTTTCCTGAGCGGCCAGCTGCTTTTTCAGCGTTTCACGCTCGATCCGGTCGGCGCCGCTGAGAATCGCATCGCGCAGCTGCGCGCGGGTGGCCATGGCCGCCTGTTCGATCTCCTTGCGCTTGGCCGGTGCCTCGGCCGCCCAGGCAGCAAGGCGCGCCTCCTGTTCTCTGCTCAGACCGAGTTCGGGTGCCAGCTTCTTCAGGTGTGGCATCAGTTCGACGATAGGCGTGGCGAGTTCGGTGTCGCCGGCATTGGCCAGCATCGGCATACCGAGAGCGAGCGCGAGCAGTGCGCCGATGATGATTGCAGGTGTTTTCATGGACAGGTGTCTCCGCTGTTGTTGGCCGGTTGCACAGTGGCAAGGTCATCACCACTGAACGTTGACGCGAAGTAAATACCGATCGTCGTTGGCCGGGCCATGCGATCTGTCAATCGCTGCCGGCAGACGCGGTGGGCACCCGCTAGCAACCTGGTTGGACATGAGCCGGGCGACAGAATGCATGTCAGAACAAGATTCCTACAACAGTGTCGATCATGGCTTGATCTGCCGCAAAATGCGTGCAATAAATGAACAAGGTTCCCGCTCATACTCAAGTTTGGCGGGCAACCGCCGAGAAAACACGACGAATGCTGACGGGTTCGAAGGCAGCTGCCTTCGTCGACCGGCCCGGGTAAACAACTGCATCATGGTTCGTACCCGAGGCCCGACTGACCGGACGTCACCCGCCTGCCAGTTGCCTGGCAACGCGATTCCCACGGAAAGCACACTGCTGTCCGGAATACGGATTGCGCATTGGACGCAAAGGCTTGAAGCCCCGCTGTTTCGTGGGTAGAACCCA
>JAGRHE010000600.1 GCA_020445165.1 Gammaproteobacteria bacterium | reverse complement strand
GGCGCGCGCGACCGGCTGGCGGTGCCCGAGCTCTTGGACCGCCTGCTCGACACCAGTGGTTACGTCAAGTGGCTGCGCGACGGCACCGACGAAGGCGAGGAGCGCTGGGAGAACGTCCAGGAGCTGCGCGGCGTGGCGCAGGACTTCGCCCAGCTGCCGCCCCAGGAGGGCCTGGCGACCCTGCTCGAGAGCGTGGCGCTGGCCAGCGACGTCGATCAGATGGAGGAGGCCGGCCCCGACCGCGTCACGCTGTTGACCCTGCACGCGGCCAAGGGCCTGGAGTACCCGGTGGTCTTCATCCCGGGCGTCGAGGAACGGGTCCTGCCGCATTCGCGCTCGCTGGACGACCCCGAGGGGATGGCCGAGGAGCGCCGGCTCTTCTACGTCGGGCTGACCCGTGCCCGTCGAAAGCTGTACGTCGTCCACGCATATCGGCGCACGATCTTCGGCTCCAGCGAGATGGCCGAGCCCTCGCGCTTCCTCAACGACCTGCCGCCCGA
>JAGRHE010000005.1 GCA_020445165.1 Gammaproteobacteria bacterium | reverse complement strand
AAAGCGGCTACGGCGGTGGAGGCGGTGGTGCTGTCGAGATCCTGGCTCAGGGTCGGGTCACGGTTGCCGACGATGCAGTTTTCCTTGCACGTGGTGGTGACAGCCAAGCGGGTAGCGGCGGCGGCGAAGGCAGTGCAGGCGGCGGTGGCCAGGAAGGTGGCAGCAATAGCGGCAGCGATGGTGATGGCGAAAAGGGTGGTGTTTCCGGTGGCGGTAGTGGCGGCGACGGCGGTAGAGGCGGCACCGGCGGTGATGGTGGCGCGGGTGCAGCCGGTGCCGGTGGTGCCGGGGGCACGATCAAGTTGTCCGGCTCGGTGGTGGATGCCGACGGTATCAGCGTTGACACGTCCGGTGGCATCACCGAGGGCGGGGTGGTCAAGATCGTCGGCGACGGCCTGACCGCGACCTATTACAGCGGTGCGGACAGCTATGTCACGCCGATGCTCACGCAGACCGAGGCGGAGGTCTTCGCCCCCAACGGCCCCAATGCCTTCTACCCAGGCGGGCCGGTGGACAATTTCTCGGTCAGGTGGTCCGGCCAGATCGAAGTGACCGGCAACCAGACACTCACTTTCCATCTTGGCAGTGACGACGGCTCCCAGTTGCGCATCGATGGCAGCACAGTCATCAACGGCTACGTGGACCAGGCGTTCACAACCCGGTCCGGAACGGTGACGCTGAGTGAAGGCTTGCACACCATTGATGTCTTCTACTACGAGCGCGGCGGTTTCGCGGGCATCGATCTCAGCTACAACCGCAGCATTACTGTGTTGGGTTCGACCATTGCCCTCGAGCCGCGGCGACTGCTGTCGGCCGACGGTGAGACCGGCCGTTTCATCTTCGCCAGCAATGTCGAGAGTGGCATTCCGGATAGCGTGGTGGCCCAGGACTGGACAGCGTTCGCCGGGCCGGTGGAGGTCAATCCCTTCCTGGCCGGTGGCGGCTCGACGCCGCTTATCGCCGACCTTGCCGGAGGCGCCGAGGCTTACGGCCTGTTTAACGGCACGGTCGGCCTGGACGAGATCGAGGCACAGCTCGTCGGTCTGGTCGACCCGCTGGAAAACCCGGACCCGGACGCACTGGCCGCGGTGGTACGTCTCGATGTCGGTCCGACCGGTTATGCCGACGACTACACCAACCACGACATGCTGTTGTTCATCAACCTGTCCGATGTCGTGCTCGAGAACCCGATGCTGGGCGTCGTTGGCAGCGCATCGGACGGTTACCAGACCGACCTGCTGACCGGCGGGTTCATGACCGACGTGCTGTTCGGCGGCAGCGGTGGACCGATCGATCTGAACGGCCTTGCGCCGGGACAGATCTGGGCCACCTTGATTCCGGACACCGATCCGTTTGGCGTGAACACTTTCGACCGCATCAATGCGTCGGTCGCCGGCAACGTGCTGGCGATCGATGGTGACCTGCTGCGCGATGGCGAGGTGGCCTTCATCACCGCGCCGCGTCCGGTGGTCAGCGATGCAGCGGGCCTGAGCGGTCTGCAGGCGATTGCGGTCAGTCCCGATGGTGGCGAGATCTACGGCATCAATACCGTCGACCAGGCGCTGGTGGTTGCCAATGCCGGTGACCTGGGTCAGCGCCAGTTCTTCAAGGACGGTATCGATGGCGTCGACGGCCTGGCCGGTGCCAGCGCGGTCGTCGTCAGCCCGGATGGACTCAACGTCTATGTCAGTGGCTCCGCCGACGGCCTGATCGCGATTTTCGACCGCGACCCGGTCAGCGGCGACCTGGCCTTCGTCGGTACCGCCGGCACTGGCGGCGACCTGTTCGATACGCTGGCGATCAGCGCCGATGGATCCACCCTGGTTGTCGGCGGTGACAACGGCGGACTGGTATTCGATCGTGCGGCCGACGGATCGCTGTCGCTGGCTGCGGGTTCCTCATCCGGTGTCAATGTCGACGATGTCGTGGTCAGCGCCGATGGTTCGAAGGTTTATGCGATCGATGCAGTCGCCGACACCTTGTCGGTTTCCGAGCGTGCGCAGTTCGGTACGGCAACGGTGCAGCAGTCGGTCGACCTCGCTGCGCTCGGCATCGGTACGGCCAGTGCAGTGGCACTGAGCCAGGACCAGTCCTTCGTCTACGTGACCGGCGAAGACGGCGGGCTGGCCGTGTTCACACGTGACCCGGCCAGTGGTGTGCTGACCCATCTGCAGACGCTGGTCGACGGCGTCGATGGTATCCGCGGACTCGATGGCGCCAACGACGTGGTCGGCTCGGCCGACAATGCCTTCGTCTACGTGACGGCCGGCAACGGCCGTTCGCTGGCCGTGTTCGAGCGCGACGCGGCGACCGGCCAGCTGCAGTTTGCCCAGGTGTTGCGTGGCCAGGCCGGCCTCGAGGCCCCGGCCGCCGTGGCCACGGCCTCCGATGGCAGGGTCTACGTGGCTACAGAGACCGGCATCGGCCTGGACAACGGTGGTGTCACTGCGTTCACGCGTGCCATGACGACCGGCGATACCGCACCGCTGGTGGTGCAACACGAGTCGATCGAGTCGCTTGGCCTGCAGTTCGGTGCCGCTGATGATGCGATCAGGCAGATCAATGCAGCCAGTGTCGATGTGCTGTCGATCAATGCCGGCAATGGTTTCAACACGGTCGACCTGCTCAACATCGGCGCCGATACCTCGGTTGTGACCGGCTTTGGTGATGATGCGGTCTCGGTGCGTTCGGTGACCGAGGATGCGCAGTTGAGTATCGCGACCGGTGACGGCGATGATGCCGTGGTCATCCGTGAGCTGGCAGCCGGCAATGCGGTCACGGTCGATCTCGGTGGCGGCGATGACGAGGCGCAGATCGCCGGCGACAAGCTGCCGGCATCCGCGGCGATCGACCTGCTCGGTGGCAATGACACGGATACGCTGCTGTTCAGCGTGGGCGGTTTCGCTATCGCAACCAACGGTCAGAACAACCAGATCGTCCTGCCCGATGGCACGATCAAGGCCAACGATGCGGCCTTCGGTACGGTGACTTACCAGAGCATCGAGGCCGTTCCCGGATTCGATCCATCGCTTGCCGATGTCAACGGACCCTACGCAATCGCCGAAGGCGAGGGGCTGACCCTGGCTGGTATCGTCACCGCGGCGACCAATACCACGATCGTCAATGCACGCTGGGATATCAACGGCGATGGCATCTACGGTGATGCGCTCGGTGTCGCACCGAGCCTGACGTGGGCACAGCTGGTCGCGCTCGGCATCGACGATGGCGATAGCGCCTACGAGATATCCCTGCAGGTCACCGACAGTGCCGGCAGTGTCGCGACTGATACCGGCGTGTTGACGGTCGCAAACGTGGCGCCCGAGATCAGCGTGGGCGGTGCCGCGTCGGCCCTCGTCGGCTCGGCCTACGTGTTGGATTTCAGCGCCACCGATCCGGGCGATGACACGATCAGTGGTTGGGAGATCGACTGGGGTGATGGTTCGCCGCGCGAGGTCTTTGCCAGTGACGCCACCTCGGCCAGCCATGTCTACCTGACCACGGGTGTATTCACGCCGCTGCTGGTCGCCACCGACGAGGACGGCACGGCCAGCTTCACGGACGATCCCGCCTCGACCGCCTACCTGGCAGCCGGACCGGCGGTCAGCGTGGCGCCGCCGGTGCCGGTCATCAGCAGTGTCGCGACGGCGACCAACCTGGAGATCCGCGAAGGCCAGGGCGTCACGCTGCGTGCCAATGCGCCGGGTAATCCGACCGGCTACACCTGGGACCTCGACAACGATGGCGTCTTCGGTGACGAAGCGGCGTTCGGCAGCAGCAATGGTGCTGATATCACCCTGACCGCGGCCGAGCTTGCCGGCCTGGGTCTGGCTGACGGCGATGCCGTTTACCGTGTCAGCGTGCAGGTGGCCTACGGTGACGGTTCCGGTGGACTGGGCGTGGATACCGCGCAGGCGAGTGCCGGATTGACGGTGCGCAACGCAGCCCCAGGCGCAGTACTGACCAATTCGACGGCCGCTCCAGGCGCACCGGTCAGCGAGGGCGAGTCGGCCACGGTCAGTTTCGTCAATGCGACCGATCCGTCGGCGGCGGATGTTGCGGCCGGTTTCACCTACTCGTACGACTTCGACAACGACGGCACGTTCGAGATAAGCGGTTCCACGTCGGCCAGCGCAACGGTCGACGCGAGCTATCTCAAGGACAGTGGCACGCGGACCGTGCGTGGTGTGATCACCGACAAAGACGGCGGTTCGACCGAGTTGTTCACCGGTGTCCGGGTGGTCGAGGTGGCACCGACCCTGAGCCTGGTCGGTGCCGACAATGCCAGCGAGGGCGAGAACTACACCCTCGATCTTGCTGCGAGCGACCCGGGCGACGACACCATCAGCCGGTGGACGGTCGACTGGGGTGATGGCACCAGCACCACGGTCACGTCAGCGATGGCCTCGCTGACCCACGTGTTCGCCGACAACGGCAACCTCATCGTCACGGTCACAGCCCAGGACGAGGACGGCATCTACGTCGCGCAGAAGGCGGTCGCGGTTGCCAACGTCGCGCCGACGCTGTCGGTGAGCGGGCCTGCATCGATCGATGAAGGTGATGGCTATGTGCTGAACCTCGCGGCATCCGATCCCGGTGACGACAGTATTGTCAACTGGACGATCGACTGGGGCGATGGCAGTACCGAAACCGTGTCCGGCGACGTGGAGAGCGTGGTGCATGCCTATGCCGATGACAGCGGGACGGGCAGTTACCTGATCGTTGCCACGGCCACGGACGACGATGGCCAGCACACGGCATCGCTTGAAGTCACGGTCGACAATGTCGCACCGAGCACGACACTCAGTGGCATCGGTACCAGCGCTTCCCAGTTGCAGGGTCCGGCGTCGACCGTTGAAGGCACGGTGAGCGTCAACGAGGGTTCCAACTTCACGCTGCAGATCAGTCCACCGGTTGATCCGGGTGATGACACGGTCACTGAATACGTCATTGATTGGGGCGATGGCTCGCCGTTGCAGACGGTCGCCGCGCCACAGCCCAACGCGAACAGTTTCGTGCCGATCCTGAACGTCGATCACGTGTTTGCCGATGGCGACGCCGAATACCTGATCAGCGTGTCACTGGTCGACGAGGATGGCAGTTTCGTCAACGCCACGACCCTGACCGCCGACGTACGCAACGTGGCGCCGCTGATCGAACTGAGTGGCAACAGTGCGGTCGATGAGGGTTCGGTCTATGTGCTCAACCTGGGCACGCCGAGCGACCCGGGTGACGACACGGTACAGCAGTACATTGTCGACTGGGGTGATGGGCAGAGCGAGACCTTCAGCGAGCCCGGCGATGTCGCACACATCTACTTCGATGTCGTCGCTGGCGCCGACGTGACCATCGCGGTCACGCTGGTCGACGAGGATGGCAGCTATACGGATGTCGCCACAAAGTCGATCCGCGTGGACGACGTGGCCCCGGTGCTGCAGATCAGCGGTGCCGACACCGCGCTGGAGGGTGCCGAGTACACCCTGGTGCTGGGTGACCTGGTTGATCCCGGCTCGCCGTCGGGCGTGATTCCGGTCACGGGCTATATCGTCGACTGGGGCGATGGCAGCATCGATCAGTTCGCCAGTGCCGGTGCAGTCGGGCACGTGTTCGAAGATGGCCTGTTCAACAACCGCGTTTCGGTGAGTGTGATGACTGCAGGTGGTGTCATCGCCGATGCCGCCCAACGTGATGTGCAGGTATTGAATGTTGCGCCGGTCATGGGTGAAGTCAGTGTCGGTCTCGCTCCGATGCCGGATCTCAATGATGACGGGGTGATCAATATCTACGACTTCTCGGTCGTTGCCTCCAGCTTCGGTCGCGATCCGGCCAGCAGTCCCTATGTTGCCGCGGCCGACCTGAACGGCGACGGGGTGGTCGACTACGGTGATGTTTCGATCATCTTTGCCGTCTACGGCCAGACGGTACCGGCGTTGGGTCCGACCGAACGCATGGTGCCGGCGGGCGGGACCGCGTACGTCGAGGGTTCGTTCAGTGATGCCGGCATCGCCGACGCGCACGAGGTCCGTATCGATTGGGGCGATGGTGTCACGACCGTCGCGTCGGTACAGCAGGGCGATGGTGAGGGGGCATTCTTCGGTCGCCACACCTACGCCGTGGCGGGTGCCTACAAGGTGCAGATCAGCGTCGCCGACAACGATGCCGACAGCGACACGATCGAAACGCTGGCCTATGTCAGTGGCGTCGCCGTGCACGATGGCGTGCTGCACATCGTCGGTACCGATGCGGCCGATACGGTGAATGTGACACAGAACCTGACTGACCCGGGCAATCCGAAGGTGAATGTTTCGGCCAGCTTCCTCCCAGGCGTGCAGAGTTTCGATCTGGCCGGCCTGGAAGGCGCCGTGGTGTTCGCTGGCGGTGGCGCCGATTCGATCTCCGTCGCCGACGACGTGGCCCTGCCGTTCCTGTTCTTCGGCGGTGACGGTGCCGACGTGATCGATGCCGGTGGCGGGGACAGTGTCCTGTTCGGTGGCGCCGGCAACGACCAGTTGCGAGGCGGCAGCGGAAATGATCTGTTGCTCGGCGGTGACGACGATGATGACCTCGACGGCGGAGCCGGAGTCGATTCAGCCTTCTACCGGGGGGGCGAAGCGGATTATGACGTGGTCGGTGGCGCGACACCGATGACGGTCGCCGCTCTGGCCGGTGGTACCGAGGGAATCGATGAGCTCGTGGAAGTCGATGACGTGCTGTTCGAGGACAGCGACGACTCCATCGCAAGCAACAGTAACCCCTGGGCTGACGAGGCAGTCACGCGCCTGAAGGGCGGTGAGGACGTGACAGAAAAGGATGCGGTCTGGCTGTTGTTCGACTGACCGCTCGCTAACCTGTGGGTGACGGGATCATCGCCCGTTTCGTAATACCAAGCAGGAATTGAATAGAGATGTCTGATACGAAATCGACTACCGACAACACCAAGCCGGCCACCGGCAACAACGGCAGCGCGGCGCAACCGACGCTGAAATGGGACGACTCATCGATGTCGACCTCGTACGCCAACGTCGTCAATGTTTCGATGACGCGCGAAGAGTGTGGACTGTTTTTCGGTACCAACCTGACCACCGGTATCGGTGGCGCTGCCGAAGTCACGATCAAGCTGAGCGACCGCATCATCATGACGCCGCACGCTGCGAAACGTCTGTCGATTCTGCTCGAGAACCACCTGCGCGGCTACGAAGAGCGTTACGGCAAGCTCGACGTGCAGCGCAACCCTGCCACCCAGTGACACACAAGCGCTGAGGCAGTATGACAGTGGACGCGAACGATGAGTGGTAGCAGTGGTGATGCAGCCGGCGGTACGCGACGGGGTGTAGCCGAGGGTGCCCGTTCGCGTCGCGTCGCCTATCTTGATCGGGCACTGTGGAGCGGCTTGGCCGACGCCGGGTCGCGCGAGGACATAGCGCGTTACTGGCTTGAGCTGCAGTGCCTGATGATCGATGGGGTCGCCCGGGGTGCGGTGTTTCTCCAGCAGGGGGAAGCGCTGGTCGCGGCCGCCTATTGGCCGGACAAGGCCGCCGACGGACCTACGTCGCTGCTGACGACGGCACGGCGCGCGCTCAAGGAAAGCCGTGGCGTGGTCTCCGGTCATCGTGAGGATGACCGGCCGCGTGGTGCCCTGTGTTGCTGTGCATTTCCATTCCTTGTCGATGGCCGGCCGCATGGTGCGGTCGCGCTCGAAATCGATGATCGCAGCCAGGACGAACTGCGCCGGGTGATTCGTGCCCTGCAATGGGGAAGTGGTTGGATCGAGGTGGCAACCCGTCGCGGTGCAGTGCAGGCATCGCAGCATACAGTCGACAAGACGACGACCGCGCTGGATGTGCTCGGTGCGGTGGTCGAGCAGTCGTCCTATAAAGCGGCTGCACGCACGCTGGCAACCGAACTGGCAATGCACTTCGAATGCGAACTGGTGGCAACCGGGATGCGGCGTCGTGGTCACATGCAGGTTGAGTCACTGTCGCACAGCGCAGAGTTCGGCCAGCGCATGAGCCTGGTTCGCACTATTGCCGCTGCCATGGACGAGGCCGTCGACCAGGCCGCAGCGGTCGTCTTCCCGGTGCCGGACGAAGGAGAATTCCGGGTGACGCTGGCGCACGAGACCCTGGCCTCGGTGATGGACGATGGGTCCGTGCTGAGCCTGCCGTTGCATACGGATGACAGGGTGATCGGTGCGCTGTTGCTGGTGCGCGCTGCAGGCCAACCTTTCGATCAGGATGCGGTGGATCTGTGCGATGCGGTCGCGGCAGCCTGCGGACCGGTGCTCGACGAAAAACGGCGCAATGACCGTCACCTGATCTGGAAGATCGCTGATGCGTCCCGGCGGCAACTGCATCGCTTGTTCGGTCCCCACTACCTGGGCAGAAAAATTGCCGCGGTTTGCCTGCTTGCGTTGCTGGGCGTGCTTACGCTCGTCGACGGCAGCTACCGGGTCTCTGCCCCTGCCCGGATCGAAGGCGGTGTGCAACGTGCCGTCGTGGCTCCGTTCGATGGATATATCCTCAACCAGACGGCGCGCGCCGGTGACCGTGTCGAGGCCGGTGCGCTCCTGGCGCGCATCGACGATCGTGATATGCGTCTCGAACATGTCCGCTGGACCACGACCCGTCAGCAACGCCTGGCCGAGTATGACCAGGCCGTGGGTAAGCACGACCGTGCTGCGACCAACATCGCGCGTGCCCAGATCCAGCAGGCCGAGGCGCACATTGCACTGCTCGACGAACAACTTGCGCGCACCGAGTTACGCGCGGCCTTCGATGCCATCATCGTGTCGGGGGACCTGAGCCAGGCGGTGGGTGCAGCAGTCAGCCGCGGTGAGCAATTGTTCGAGCTGGCGCCGCTGGATTCCTACCGGGTCATTCTCGAGGTGGATGAGACCCAGGTCCTGGATATCGTTCCCGGGCAGCAGGGTAACCTCAAGGTCGGGTCGCTCCTGGACCGTACGCTGCCGTACCGGATCGAACAGATCACCCCGATTACCGAGGCGCGTGACGGGCGCAACTATTTCCGTGTCGAGGCCGGACTGCTGGAAATCGATCCGCGCTTGCGGCCGGGCATGGAGGGGGTCGCCAAGACCGATGCCGGCGAACGCCGCTACCTTCGTATCTGGGCCGGTGAGCTGATCGACTGGTTCCGCCTGAAGCTATGGGCCTGGTGGCCTTAGGCATGGACAACCGCCTGAGCAACAGCTGGTACCGCGTCGCGAGCCTCAAGCCGGTGCTGCGGGCGCATACCGGTATTCACCGGCACACATTTCGCGGTCAGCGCTGGTACGTGGTCCGCGACAACGCGACCGGCAAGCATCATCGGATCACGCCTGAAGCACAACTGATCGTCAGCCTGATGGACGGTACGCGCAGCGTCGACGAGATCTGGGGTATTGCCAGCGAGCGTCTGGGTGACGACAACTTGACCCAGGACGACGTGATCCGGCTTCTGACCCAGTTGCACCAGGCCGATGTCCTGAAGAGCGATGCCAGCCCTGATCTGCGCGAGATGATGCAGCGCGCCGATCGGCAGGCACGGCGCAAGCTCTTGCAGAGTGTGATGAATCCGCTTGCGGTACGACTGCCCCTGCTGGATCCCGATCGATTCCTGACCGCGACCATGCCGCTGGTCAGGCCCTTGTTCTCGTGGTTCGGGGTGGTGTTGTTCCTCGCGGTCGTTGCAGCCGCATCGGTACTGGCCGGGCTGCACTGGTCGGCCCTGACGACCGACATCGCCGATCGCGTATTGGCGGCAGAGAGCCTGTTGCTGTTGCTGCTGACCTATCCACTGGTCAAGGCGCTGCATGAACTCGGCCACGGCTACGCGACCAAGGTACGTGGTGGCGAGGTACACGAGATCGGGGTGATGTTCCTGGTGTTCATCCCGGTTCCCTACGTCGACGCCACGGCAGCGTCCTCGTTTCGCAGCAAGTGGCATCGCGCGTTGGTCGGCTCGGCCGGCATGCTGGTCGAGGTGTTCCTTGCTGCGCTCGCCATGTTTGTGTGGGTCAGCGTGGAACCCGGCCTGGTCAAGGCTTTCGCTTTCAACGTGATGGTGATCGGCGGGATCTCCACCGTGCTGTTCAATGGCAATCCGTTGTTACGCTTCGATGGTTACTACGTGTTGTCGGACCTGATCGAGATCCCCAACCTGGGGCCGCGATCCAACCGCTACATCGGCTACCTGGTACAACGCCACCTTTTCGGCGTCGAGCGCGCCGTGTCGCCGGTGGTGGCGCCGGGTGAAGCGGGATGGTTCCTGTTCTACGGTATCGCTGCGTTCCTGTACCGGATTGCGATCACGTTGACGATCATTCTGTTCGTTGCCAGCGAATTCCCGGTGGTCGGCGTGTTGCTGGGAACCTGGGCAGCGGTGATGATGTTTTTCCTGCCATTGGCCAAAGCGATCGGTTTCCTGTTCACCAGCCCGATCCTGCGCGAACACCGGCGACGGGCGCTGGGTGTCACGGCTGGGTTCGTGATGCTGGTGGTCGGCGCGCTCACGCTGCTGCCCGTGCCGTTTGCAACCGTGTCCGAGGGGGTTGTCTGGGCCGGCCAGGACACCGTCGTCCATGCCTCGATCAACGGTGTCGTCGATGAATTGCTGGTGGCGCCGAACAGTAGCGTGGAGAAGGGGCAGGCAATACTGCGCATGCACGATCCACTGCTGCCGGCAAAGGTGAACGTGGCACGGGCGAGGGTGACCGAGCTGCGCGCCCGGTATGCCGCTTTGCAGGTCCTCGACCGGGCAGAGGCCCGCGTTGTCGCCGAGCAGATCAGACATGCGGAAGCCGAGCTGGCCCTGACCCGCGAACGTACCCGGGAGATGACCTTGCGCAGCCCGGTTGCCGGTCGTTTCCTGGTCGCCCGGCCGGCCGATCTGCCCGGGCGTTTCCTGCGCCAGGGCGACCCGATCGGGTACGTGGCAGATCTGCAGTCACCTACCGTACGCGTGGTCGTCCCGCAGGATGCGATCGACCTGGTCCGTGTCGGCACTGAGCGGGTGCAAGTCAGGTTTGCCGAGCGCTTCGATGATGTACGTATGGCCCGGGTGACGCGCGAGATTCCGTTCGTGACCGACCAGCTGCCCAGCCCGGCATTGTCGAGTCAGGGTGGCGGGGATATCGCTGTCGATCCGACCGATGCCGCTGGCGCCACGGCGCTGAGCATGCTCTACCAGCTCGACATCACGCCGCTCGACCCGGTCGATGCGGCTGGTGTCGGCAGCCGCGCCTATGTGCGCTTCGATCATGGCAGCCGCTCGATTGCCCATCAGCTGTATCGCGAGATACGGCAGTTGTTTCTCAAACGGTTCGACGTGTAAGCGCATGCCTGCCGCCATATCGATCAACCTGCCACGGGCCCACGTCTATCCCGAGAACAAGATCGTGCGCACCGGCTGGCAACAGCAGGTGATCGACCGCATGGGCGGCATGTATCGTACGTTGACGAAACCGCGGCGAGCGCAACGCGCGCGCAACCTGGTTCGGTCCGTACGTCGACTTCGCCCGGCGATGGTCGCGATGGATGACGAGGGTCTGGTCGCCTGGCGCTTGCAGCTGCGTCGTGACCTGGTCAGCAAGGGGCTGACCGATCCCGTGATTGCACATGCCTTCGCCTTGATCCGGGAGACGGCCAGAAGGGTGCTTTCGATGGAGCACTACGATGTCCAGATCGAGGGCGGACTGGCGATACTCGATGGTGCCATTGCCGAACTGGATACCGGCGAGGGCAAGACGCTGACCGCAACCCTGGCGGTTGCCACCGCCGCGCTGGCCGGTATTCCTGTTCACCTGATCACGGTCAATGATTACCTCGCGCAGCGCGATGCGGAACTGATGACGCCACTGTATCGGGCACTGGGCCTGTCGCTGGGTGTCGTCGTCGGTGGTCTCGATCAGGCACAGCGTCGGGCCGCGTACGCGGCGGACATCACCTACTGCAGCAATAAGGAGATTGCGTTCGATTACCTGCGCGACCGGATGTTGCGCAACAAGGCCGGCAGCAATCTGCGTCACAAGCTCGGGCGGCTGCGCGGCTCGGGAACCGGCGCCCGCGACACGGTGATGCGTGGACTGTATTTTGCCATCGTCGACGAGGCCGACAGTGTGCTGATCGATGAGGCACGCACGCCGCTGATCATTTCCGGTCGCTCGGATCCCAACCTGGAGCGGCAACGGGCCGAGCAGGCGCTGGGCGTGGCAGCTGCGCTCGAAAACGGGCGCGATTTCGTGTTGAACGTGGGCCAGGGCCGGGTCGATCTGACCGCCGAAGGCAGTGCCCTGGTCGAAGCGCAGGGTGCGCAGCTCGCCGGTGCATGGTGCGGGCGCCTGTTTCGCGAACAACAGGTGCGTACCGCGCTGACGGCGTTGTACCTGCTCAGGCGCGATGAACACTACCTGGTGCGCGATGACAAGGTACAGATCATCGACGAAAACACCGGCCGCCTGATGCCGGACCGGTCCTGGGGAGAAGGGCTGCACCAGCTGGTCGAATGCAAGGAAGGCTGCACGGTGACCGGGCAGAGTGTGCCGCTTGCACGGATGACGTTCCAACGCTTCTTCCGTCGCTATCAGCGACTCGCGGGCATGACCGGAACGGCACGTGAATCGGCGCGCGAATGTTGGGCAGTCTATCGCCTTGCGGTACAACGAATTGCGACCAACCGACCGGTCGCGCGGGTCGTGAAGCCGGCGCGTGTCATGGCCACGGCAGACCAGAAATGGCGGGAAATCGCCCGGCGTACGGCGGCCCTGGTCGCTGATCGCAAGCCGGTACTGATCGGGACGCGCTCGGTGGCGGCTTCCGAGACAGCCAGTCGTTACCTGGCCCAGGCCGGAATCGAGCACGAGGTGCTGAATGCCGCGCAGGATGCACACGAGGCCGACGTGATCGCCAGGGCGGGGCAGCCTGGCCGGGTGACCGTGGCCACCAACATGGCCGGCCGCGGGGTCGATATCCGCCTGGGTGCGGAAGAACTCGAGCGAGGCGGGCTGCACGTGATCGTTTCCGAACGACACGATTCGGCCCGGATCGACCGCCAGTTGTACGGCCGCTGTGGTCGCCAGGGCGAGCCGGGCCAGGTCGAGCTGATACTGTCGCTGGACGACCCGCTGGTGGCCGAGCCGGCGCTGGCTGGGCGTCGCCTGTTTGCCCGCATCGGTGCTGCCGGTTGGATGTTTTCGCGCGCCCAGGTCCGTCGCGAGCGTCAACATGCGCGCATGCGACGTGACCTGTTGCGTTGGGACGAGCGGATGGGCGACGCTTTGGCCTTCAGCGGCGAGCCGGAGTAGAAATGGACAAAGGATGGAACCGAGCGTGGCGTGTGTGGCGGATTGTCGCCTGCATGATCTGCCTGTCTTGTGCCGATGTCGGCGTCGCCGGTGCCGCGTTCGATTGTACGATCGAGCCCAAGCGAATCGCCCATATCGGCAGCCCGGCTGAAGGCGTGATCGAGGAACTGCGCGTTGAACGTGGCGACCTGGTGGAAAAGGGCCAGGTGCTCGCGGTGCTCGAATCGCGAACCGAGGCACTTGCGGTCGAACTGGCGCGGATCAAGTCCGAAGAGGATGTCGATATCCGCTCCAGCGAGGCACGGCTCGGTTTCCAGCGTGCCGAAAAGGAACGTGCTGAGACCTTGTCACGTAAGCAGATCCTGTCCGACAAGCTGATGGACGAGGCAGCCGTGCAGGAAAAGGTGGCCCGCCTGGAGGTCGAATCGGCGCGTCTGCGCCATGCCCTGGCCAAGGTCGAGTACGCCGTGGCCCAGGCGCAACTGGACCGCCGCACCCTGCGCAGCTCGGTCAGCGGGGTGATCACCGAGGTGAGCAAGGTGCCGGGCGAATATATCCACGAGCAGGCACCGTTGCTGACGGTCGCGCAACTGGATGAGTTGTACGTCGAGGTTTACCTGCCAGTTGCCGCTTATGGCCGGGTGACCATCGGGCAGTCGGCGACGGTCGAGCCGGTACAGCCGATCGGTGGAAGCTATGTGGCACAGGTGGCCGTCGTCGATCGCGTATTCGACGCCGCCAGCGGCACCTTCGGCGTGCGCCTGGTGCTGCCGAACCCCGACAGTGACCTGCCAGCCGGCATTCGCTGCACCGTTTCCTTCGATTCATTGGCTTCCGGCAGCGGCAGCCTGGCCGGCAGCGAGCGCCGCGTGCAGGCACTGCCGTGAACGACGAGCAATCCCAGCTCAAGCGGGAACTGTATTTCCCGACCTTCATCTATTTCCGTGACCTGCTCGACGTCGCGGACCTGAACCTTGCCCTGCGTGAACACATCTACGCAATGCGCGAGCAGAACCGGACCGGCCTGCACCGGTCGAATGTCAAGCAGGCGGGTGCCTGGCACAGTCCCGATGACCTCAACCGTCGCGACGCCTTTGCACCGCTGGCCGGATTGATCGACGCGATGGCGCAGGAGGTATTCGACGACCTGCATTACGATCCTGCGTTCGCACCGCGGATCGACAACATGTGGGCCAATGTCAGCCCGCGCGGTGCATTCAATCGCATGCACATCCACCCGGGCGTGATCTGGAGCGGGGTTTACTACGTGCAGACGCCGCCGAACTGTGGCCGGATCTATTTCGCCGATCCACGGGTGCAGGCCCAGATGCTGCGTCCGCGCATCGACGCCGAGGGTGGCAGGCAGGCGCACAACTGGTCCGAGGTTTACTACGAGCCAGTGCCCGGGCGGATGATCCTGTTCCCGGCCTGGTTGCTGCACGAGGTCGAGCCCAACCTGAGCGAAGCCGCTGGCGACGACGGCGATCGGATCAGCATCAGTTTCAACCTGTACCAGGGGAAACGCGCATAAGCTTTTTGAATGGCCGGTCAGCCGGTCGCTTCACGCTGCATCACGGCATTGATCTTCGCCGCCATGTCATCGCCGAACCCGGGATCGAGGCGCAGATCCTCCTCGTACAGCAGCATGTAGTCGAGCGCGTGCTCGTCGCCGGAGAACGCGGTGACGAGGTCGACCAGCACGCTGTAGGCCCCCTTGGTCTGGTAGTCGCCGTTTACGCGCGTGCCCAACGTGGAATAGGTCGTCGCGGCGAACCGGGTGCAATCGACCAGGTCGTTGCGGTGATTGACGTAGGCCCGGCCGCAGATCACCTGGCAGCCCTCCGACCAGTTGCTGACACCACGCCCGCCCCAGTGGATATTGATCGACGCGTTGTTCTCCAGTCGCCCCTCGAGATCACGGCGGGTCAAGGCGAAGTCGCGGTCTCCATCGCGCACGATCAGTACACCGGAGGTGCGTGGCTTGAGCGCACGGTAGACCTTCTGCCGGTCTGATTGCTTGTGCCAGCCGAAGCGATAGCGGTGTTGCCCATGGACCAGGAAGGGTGCGCCGGATCGATGCGACGACTTGCCCGGGTCGGTGGTGCCGTAGAACTTGAACACGCTGCCGTTGATCAGCAGGATGAAGACATCGTCGTTCTCGCGCTTGCCCGGTTGTGCCTCGTGCCGGCGGATGCCAACCAGGTGGATGCGCTGCGGGTCAAAGTCCCATGCGGCGATCGGCCGGGTGTCAGTAGCACCGTCGTAGTCGGCAATTCGCTGCAGCAATCGGGTCGGTTGTTGCAGATAGTGGGTCTTGACCCGGCTCAGCAGGCGCATCCAGTCGCGGTACTCGGGCTGTGGCTGGCTACTGTCGTGGGCGTGCCATTCTGCGACGATCCCATCGTGCCGCCAGCGCCTCACATGCTGCAGGCTCTTCGGTCCAAATATGCCGTCCGGAGCGCCGATATCAGCGCTTCCATCGACCGAACGCACATACTCCTGGTACAGGCGCATGGATGAAGCGGTTCTATAGCCACAAACGCCATCAATGACGCCGAAAGGGAAGAATCCCTTGGACTGCAGGAATTCCTGTATCTCGGCCACCGCTTTGCCGTCGTTTTCGGCAAATCGCAACCATTCGTTGGTGCGTTCGCCGCGAAAACGGCCATCGCGGGGCATTGCCGGCTCATGTTTGTCGCTAAAATAAGCGCGCTCGTCAGCCGGGCCGCAGCCGCGGTCGCAAGTCCCGAGTTTTACCATCTGCGGCGTCTCCGTCTGCTGCCCGGTATCGATTGTAGCTGGCGATTCGAATGGGTTTGGGCAGATTCCTGCCGGGATTGCTTGACTCGCATCACGTGGTATCTGCGTGGCGCAGTCGTGGCGAGGTACCGATGCTAGCATTGAAAGGTAGTGATCGCGGTGGCGGGTATTTTCCTTCGTCGCGGCGGCGCAAATTCAGGACGGGACATGGGGATACGACTCAGGCTTGCGGAAACCGGTAAGGAACTCGATGACGTGTTCTGGATACGCCGCCAGGTGTACACCGTCGAAGAAGGCAAGTTCGCCGGTACCACGGCGGGCGACGATTTCATGGTCGACCGGTTCGATGCCCACCCACGTTGCGCCAATCTCATCGCCTACGATGGCGACGAGCCGATAGCGACCATCCGTATCAATCTCGACACCGGCAGCGGATTGCCACCGGAGCGCCTGTACGATTTCAGTGCCGAGAAAAAGCGCATTACGCGTACCTGGCAGCTGCAGAACTCCCAGCCGCCGATTTTCAGCAGCGCCGGCATGTTGGCCGTCCGGCGCGGATGGCGGCGTCGCCGTGACGTGGTTCGCGCGCTGTTCAAGCTGGCCGCGACCGTTTGCCGCAGCTGGGGCGGGACACACGCTATCGTCGCCGTCAATCATGAGAACGAAACCATGTACCGGCGGATGGGCTTCACCGCCGTGGGCGAACGCACCTGGATCGAGGATATCGGCAACCATATCGTGCCGATGGTCTCGACCTTCAGCGATCTGTTCGAGCGCACAGTCGGCCCACGCCTCGACGACATCGCTTTGCTGCGCTGCTTTGCGAGTCACTTTCAGCGCATCGTTTTCCGTGCCGGCGAATCGATATTCCGGGAGTTCGATGAAGCTGGCGAATGCTATGTGATCGACGTCGGCAGTGTGAAAATCACGGCCAATGTGGCCGAGGATGGGCGCGAGCTGGTGTTTGCCGTGCTGGGTCCCGGCGAGTTGTTCGGCGAGATGGCATTGATCGATGCCAAGACACGCTCGGCGAACGCGACCGCGGTCAGTGATACTGAGCTCATCGTGCTGCGCCGTGAAGATTTCATGGACGGTCTGCGACAGAATCCGGACCGCGTGGGCATCGTACTCGGTTTCATTTCGGACCGGCTGCGGCGCACCGACGAGTTCGCCAAGCTCCTTGCCTACGGATCGGCGGAGCAGCGCATCGAGTTCGCCCTCAAGGGCTTGCTCGAGTCCGGGCGCCTGAAAGACCGCGCCGATGGCACCAGCCTGTTGCGGATCGGGCCTGCCGAGCTGGCTGCCGCTGCCGCGACCGACACCCCCGAGGTGGTCACGTTCCTCGACGAGCTGAAGCAGCGTGGCATCTGCAAGTACACTGACACCCGGATCGAGTTCCTGCGGCCGTACAGCCGTGCGCGGCAGCGGGACAAACGCAAGCGCAGGGGCTCCGCCGGGCGCTGACCCGCGGTCAATAACGAGAAGCGAGGTGCCATCGCCATGTTGAGAGACGTGTATCTGTTCGATGGGCTCACAGACGAAGAGCGTGACACGATTGAACGCCATGCGGTGCTCAAGCATTACCGCAAGCAGACGGTGATCATCGAGCGCGGCGACGATGCCAATGCGCTGTATATCCTGCGTTCCGGCAGATCCAAGGCCTATGTTGCGAACGACAAGGGCAAGGAGATCGTGCTCAGCGAGCAGGAGCCTGGCGCCGTACTCGGCGAACTTGCCCTGTTGGCCGACATGCCGCGCACGGCGTCGGTCATGACGCTGGAAGACAGCGAGTTTCTGGTGTTGTCGCGGCACTCTTTCGCCGAGTGCCTGAAGGAACATCCGAATATCGCGTTCAACCTGATCAGTTCACTGGCACGCCAGGTGCAAACCCTGACCGAGTCGGTCACTGATTTCGCGTTGCTGGACGTCTATGGGCGAATCGCCAAGATTCTCACCGACAGCTCCGTCGAGGAGGATGGGCTGCAGATTACCCCGAAGCTCACCCACCAGCAGATCGCCGATCGCGTCGGCGCATCGCGCGAGATGGTCAGCAAGATCCTCAAAGACCTGCGAATCGGTGGATATCTCGATGTTAAGGGCAAGCGTTATGTCTTGCAGCGCAAGCTGCCGCCGCACTGGTGAGTGCCTTCCAGAGAGGCGCGTGGTGAATAGTTCACTTTTTCCGGGCTGATTGTTGCCAGCCGTAGCGCCGCTGCCTTCCCTAGGCTTTACCACACAGGTTGCCTGCTGCCACAGCGGCAATCGGTGCCGAAGAAAGCTGATGGGAGAACAGCCATGCGAATCAAGGATATCGTGATCCTGGTCGGCGTTGCGGCCGGGATCTACTTCAACCTGGTGTTCCAGGATTCCCTCGCCGGGTCGGTAGGGAGTGACTGGCAGGCCGACGTGCTGAACCACCCGACCGAGGCCCAGCTCGCTGTAGAGCGCTCCGGGCGCGTGGTCATTTATGACGGACTCACGAACCGCCAGGTCGACCAGGCGCTCGATCAGCAGTTCGATCGAATCGACGCGATGATGTTCGTGCGTACCCGCCATCCGCAGCCGCAGGGCGGTTTCGAGAGCGATGATGACTGCGATTGAGCGCAATGCCGTCTGACGACGGCTTCCGCAACAGGGCTATCATTCGACTCATGGGCATGCGCGATGCAGGCGCCGGTGCGCTGACAGCGATGTGTCCGTGGAGAAACGATTCCGTTGGTGCGGATCAGACAGCTTCTGTTGCATGCCGTGGTCCCCGGCCTGGTGGCGGGTCTGGTCGGCTTGACGTTACTGGTCTCGCCGCTGGGTGGCGCGATCGAACAGCGCTTCGGCCTGGCCTGGCTGTTCGCACTGCGCGGTGCCGTCGCGCCGCCGCAGGACGTCGTGCTGATATCGATCGACAAGGCGTCGTCGCAACAACTGGGCTTGCCTTACGACACCAGCCGCTGGCCGCGCAGCCTGCATGCCAGGCTGGTCGACGGCCTGGCGGCAGCTGGCGCGCGCAGCATTACGTTCGATCTGCACTTCAAGGAAGCGCGTCCAGCTGAGGATGCCGCTTTCGCTGATGCACTGCACCGGGCGGGAAACGTCGTTCTGCTCGAGTTTCTCGAAAAAGACCAGCCGGCTGCGGTCAACTCCAACGAACGGATGTTGCCGTTGATCGTGCAGCAGCGCTCGCCGGCGACGCCGGAGATCGCCGCCGCGGCGGCGGGCCAGGGACCGTTCACGCTGCCCAAGGTTCCCGATCAGGTCGCCAGTTTCTGGACCTTCGACGAGAACGCCGGTGGCGCGGCGGCATTGCCGCTGGTTTCTTTGGCCGTCTTCTTCCAGCCCGACTATGCGGCTTGGCGCCAGGCCGCCAACGCCGGGGAAGGCGCCAGCCTGATCGAGCTGCTGGCGGAGATGCCGCCTGCTCAGCTGGCGACCTGGCTGCAGGATCTGCGCGTCGGGCATGTGCGATCGTTGGGCAGTGAGACTTCCGTCAGCAGTTTGTTCGATTCACTGGGTTCTGCGCTGCAGCCGCCCACCAGCCGCTTTCTGAATTTCTATGGTCCGGCCCAGACTATCCCGACCATCTTCTATGCCGATGCCTTGCGCCTGCTCGAAGCATCGCAGGGCAACGAGCGCTTTGCCGGCAAAGCCGTGTTCGTCGGGGTTTCGAGCCCGGTGCAGTGGCAGCTGCGTGATGCCTTCCGCACGGTCTACAGCGATCCGGAGACCGGCCTCGACCTGAGCGGGAGCGAGATCCTGGCCACGGCGTTCGCCAACCTGAAGGGCCAGACAAGCTTGCAGCAACCGGGTCTGGCGGCAACCCTGGGTATGCTGCTCGGCACAGGGTTGTTGCTGGGTCTCGCAGCAGGACTGTTGCGGCCGCTATGGGCCCTGGTCGCTGTGGGTGCCGGTGTGGCGGCGTTCTTGATGGTGGCACTGCATTTTTTTGCTACGCAGCAGCTGTGGTTGCCGCTTGTGGTGCCCGTTGCGATCATGGCGCCGCTGACCCTGTTTGCCATGCTGCTGTGGCAACACCGGCGCGCGCATTCGGACCTACAGCGTATCCAACAGGTATTCGGCCACTACCTGCCGCAATCGACCATGCGTCGGCTGGCGGCGGAGGGCTATCACTCAGTACAGGACCGGCAGACCCTTTTCGGGGTTTGCCTGATGACCGATGCCGAGGGTTATACCCAGGTTGCCGAGAACATGCCGTCGGATCGTTTGGTGGACTTGGTCAATGACTACCTCGGCGTGATCATCCAACAGGTGCGCGCGAATGGCGGCGAGGTTTCCGACATCAAGGGCGACTCGATCATGGCGTTCTGGGCCGGGCGCGAGAATGAAAACGCGCTGCGTGCCTCAGCCTGCCGCTGCATGCTCGCAATCGATAACGCGATGGGAGACTGGAATCGGCACAATCCCTACGGCATCAGTTTGCCGACGCGGGTCGGCATGCACTGCGGCGGTATGACGCTGGCAAGGGTGGGTGCAGCAGATCACTACGAGCATAGGGCGGTCGGAGACATCGTCAACACGGCATCGCGTCTGGAGCAGCTGAGTAAACAGTTTGGCTCACGCTTGCTGGTGTCCGCGCAACTGGTCGATGGCCTCGAGGATGCGGTCACACGTTGTTTGGGCAGCGTCAGCCTAAGTGGACGCAGCGGCGCGATTGTTGTGCACGAACTGCTGGGCTGGGGAGCTGTGCAGAGAGATGCGCAGGCTGCCGCATTGTCAGGCTTCGAAGCGGCACGTGCCGCATATGATTCCGGTGAGTATGTGCAGGCTCGCGAGGGATTTCAGGAACTGCTGGGACGTTGCCCGGAAGATCCAGTGGTTGCCTGGTACCTGCGCCAGCTGGAAAAGCGAGAGCATGTGGCGCGAACACCATGAGGCGCGGATGCGCCGGTCATCTGCGGATTGACTGGAACAATGCCAAGGCACGCTCGCAGTGATCTCGGCTGCGAGCGCGCCCGGATGTGGCCTGGCCGAAGTGTCTAACGGGCAGCGTTGCAGTTGAAGTCGTTGTTGCGGTTACGCGGATGTGGGCAGGTCTTCTCAACCGGCTGACCTGTGCCCACGTCGTAAGCAGTAGCCTGCGCCGGATCGCCTCCGGAACCGGGCTGACATACGCAAACGTAGTCGTCGTCAACGGTGTCATCTACCACGGCGGTCCATATGGCGAGCATGACCACGACGCCGAAAGCGGCGCCTGCGAATGCTCCGAAAAAATTGCTACCCATGGATATTCTCCTCTAGCACTTGCTTCATTATCGTTGAATGCCGGACGTCATGATTTCGTTCAGGCCAAGTATTCATACTCGTGTCCGTGGTGGCGAATCGAACCCACCTGGTCACCCGATGCCTCGCGTAGGTTCGACGCATATCGGCATCACCAACCGGTTCAATCGAGCGCAATATCTATGCTAGCCCAAAATACGCGGCCGGGTACGAACGGACGGAACACGTTGAAGGCATCGTGGGTCTTGTAGGCGTCGTCAAGGTACACCTCCACGTCGTCCAGAGCATCATCGATCCCGAACATGAACCGGCTGCGTCCCTTGTTCCAGCGGTAGCCAGCGGAAAGCGAAACCGCATTGAAGTTGGTGTCGACGCTGGCAGCACCAGGCGGTTTCAATTCCTGGTCAAACGCGGTCCAGTTCGCACGCGCAAGGAATCCGCTGGGGTGGTTGTAGCCGATCGAGATGGGAACCTGTGTGGTGAGCAGGTCGAAGGATTCCGCGGGTCCCTGATAGTCGTCATGCTGCCGGGTGAAACCGATGCTCGCTGTCCAGTTGTCATCGAAGATTCTCGACACCTGTATGCGATAGGTCCGCTCGTCCAGGGAGTTGCTCGACTCGATCTCGTGGCTCTTGCGATTGCGCGCTTCGAGCAGAACGAAGGTATCGCGATCGGGTTTGAGGTCGAATGCGATCGCATTCATCTTCGAGCGTGAACGGTTGAAGTCATCGTAGAACTGGGCGAAACCGGCGACCTGGGTCGGTTCGATGGTTTCCTCGACAATCAACTGATGCTTGGTGGTGGCGATGTGGGCTGATCGCAGGTTGAGCCATGGCGCAATCTGCCATTGCAGGCCGAGCTTCGGGTTCACACGCGAATACTCGATCGGCATGCCGCGCAGGGGCTCATCGTGGTCGTCGTATCCCACTCCAAGTGTCCACAGCATGTCTGGGGAGGTTGGCCAGTGCGTGTACAGGTAAGCCGACGTCGATCGGATGTCGTCACTGCCCTGTATCGGGTTGGCAGTCACCAGATTGAAGATCGACGTGCTGACCGTGCTCAGGCCGGAATACTCCGCGTCTATGTCACGGTGGCTGACACCCGCGACGATCTGATAGTCGCTGCCACGATGTTGGAGCTGGAGCTCGGCCAACGTTCCGGTGCGCTCATCGAATGTGCGCTCATTCACCAGTATCCGTTCAGGCGGAACACAGGGGAAAGGAGAGGGAAACGGGAAGGGAGGACAATTGAAAGCGAACCCCGGGAAGTCGACTGTCTCATCGCGCTCGGCATGGGCAAGCGAAAATATCAGGTCGTTGCTGGTGTTGAGGCGCCAACGTCCGCCGGCTCGTAACAGGTTGGCGTCGAGTTCACGCCGCTCCGTGACGGCCACGCCGCGCGGATCGAGCCGCAGGTCGCCCTGCTGTTGCCCGACGTGGCGCGCTTCGACCTGCAGACTGAGCTGCTCGCTGGTGACCACCTGCGCGAACAGGTTGTAGCTTTCCCGGTTGATATCTGACGAATACTGGCGGGCAAAACCATCCGCATCGAAGGTGCCGGAACGAAAGCCATGCGAATCGAATTTGGCATAGCCGACGCTGTAACTGGCGTTGTCGAGCAGGTTCGAATGCACCAGCTCGAATCCCGATGAGCCATTGCCGCCGACATATGCGCCGCCAAAGAAACGCGGGCCCTGGTGATCGAACAATTCGGAGTACTCATTGACGCCGGTGGCGAAGCGACCTACTGCAGTACCTGGGTCCTGTTCACGGATCAGCTCGGAGGGTGCGAACGGGCGCGCGGTCAGGGGCTGCAACAGCTGCGCCTGCAGGCGTTCGCTCATCCGGGTGATCCCGCGACGCGGGACGCCGCTGTAACTTTCGGCCAACAGTTCGTGTGCGGCGGCATTGCCCGGGTTCGCCGCCAGCGAACGGCTGGCGTGGGACCGGGCGACGTCGCGCAGTCCGAGTTCGGCGTAGGTTGCGCCGATGTTGCCGGTGCGCACCGCGAGGTCGTCATCCAGCAGCAGGCGCGAACGGTAGACGGCGCGGTTGTCGTTCAACGCGATCGATTGCTCGAAATCCCGGATTGCCGCGATCGGCTCGTTGTTGGTCCGTTTTCGGATGCCGTCATGGAACCAGGGAGTGGGGTCGAGCGGATCGAGCTGTTTGGCCAGATCGAACTCGGTTGCCGCGCCATCCTCACGACCTTCTTCCGCGTAGGCCTTGCCGAGGTAGCTGCGTAGCAGGGCATTGGCGGGATCGAGCGTTACGGCGATCTCGATCTGGCGACGCCCTTCGGCGAGGCGATTTTCTCGAATCTCGACCAGGCCGAGGCCGAGACGAGGCAACGGATCGGAAGAGTCTTGTTCGATGGCTCGTGTGAACTCACCGCGTGCCGTGTCCAGGTTCGTATTGGCCAGACCGGTAAATCCGCGCACGGTGGTAGCGCGTGAGAGTTCAGGATCGAGTGCGACGGCCTTGCCTGCCGAGCTGGCGGCTTCGCCGTACATTTCCTGCATGAGTTGCAGCTCCGCCAGTCGCGCCCACAGCAACGCCAGGTCGGGAAAACGGCGGACACCATCCAGCGCGGTGGTGAGCGCGGCTGCGAGTTCGAAGTCGGCCTGTTGGACGTAGGAAACGGCGAGCAGCGTGGCCGGCGTCACCGATGTTTGAATGCCGCGATCGGCCGATCGGCGGGCGCGGTCGCGATCGTTCTGCGTCAACGCGACGATCGCGTCCAGGGACCAGGCTTCCGCCCGCTCGGGTTGCTGCGCCAGGACGTCGTCGATCCGCGCTTTGGCCTCGTCTGCACGACCGACCTGTAGCAGGCGCTGGGCGGCAGCGAGCTGGTCATTGCCGGGTTTCGATCGCGGGTCGAGCACGGTCGGGTAGTACAGCGTCCAGTGCACGGCATCGGCCGGTTTCAGATCCAGCCTCAGTACGGGTGCGCTACCGGCCATGGCTGAGGCCGCCTGGCCATCACTGATGCGCAGGCTGCCAAATGCATTGCTGACCCGTACCGTGCCTTCGATGACCAGCACCTGGGCCTGGTCCGGTCCGACCCGGACCACGAACTCGGTGCCTTCGAGGCCGGCGTTGACGAACGGTGTTCGAATTTCCAGACGGCCACGGATACGGCTCATCAGGTGTAATGCGCCTTCGATCAGTTCGACGAACGACAGGCCATCGTTCTCCGGCTCCGGGAAGACCAGCGTCGAGCGTCGGTCGAGACGGACGATGGTGTCATTGTTCAGTTCGATACTGGCACGTGCGTCATCGCCAACCCGGATACGGTCGCCCAGGCAATAGGTCTGCCCCAGCATTGCGGGTTGCCAGTCCTGACTGGCGTACCGGCGGACTTCGACCAACCCCTGCTGTGATTGCATCCGGCCGACCCATGCCTCGCATTCACCCGCTGCCACGCTTGCCGGGATGAGAAACAGCAACAGGCACAGGCAGGCAACTTGGTGCCGCAAGATGCGCAGAATCTGCATTTTCTCGTCTCCCCAGGCGTCGACCGCCGGCTCCACAACGGCCTCGCTGCAGCGTGCCACCGTTGGCCGGCGTGTCGCGGACCGGCAGTGCCTGCCCGGATGCAGGGACTTGGCGGATCCGATCGTGTTGCCGCACGAGTCTATGGCCGCGTCCCGGGCGGTGCAAGGCGGGTAGTGCCGGGCTGTGCGCGGCGCCACACTCAATTGAACAGCCATTCACTGATCTGATACAGGGTTAGACGCACGGCGATGGCGGCAATACAAATCAACAGCGTGAAGGTCGGCGCGATGATGCGTCCCATGGCTGATCACCTCCGTCTTGTGCACTCTGGCCTTGTCCAGAGTCTGGGTGACGGGCAGCGCTTGGGGGTGTGAATAGTCAACCGGCAATCGTGAATTATTCACACCGATGGGATGCATCCGTGGGTCAACGTCCGGTGTCTGTTGCCCCGGCGATTGGCTGCGGTGATGTCGAACGATCATGTCCGGCCGACGGTGTGATCGCTGGTGGGCGAGCTGAAGAAACGAACCATGCGTACCATTGCCAGCGTGTCCAGCCTGCAGTAGGCGAGCAGGTCGGCTGCAATCGACGCACGCGTGTCGGGATCGATGGACGGGTCGAGCAGTTTCTCGTAAGCGATCTGGGCACCGATCCCGTCCTGTACCCGATCGAGAGCGGTGTAGTCGAGGTCGGGGGCGAGGGTAGGCAGGACTGCCTTGATCGAGAAGGAGCCTCGCATATCGGGATGATAGTAGTGCTGGCGCACCAGGGGCAGAAGATCAAACAGGCGCTCGCGCAGGCCGTGCAGATCGACTTTAAGGTCTGGCAGGCGGGCGGCAAGGCGACCGATCACGGAATGCTCGAAATGGCTGTATGTGAGAATCGGGCCCACGTCGCCACAGGCGGCCAGCAGGGCCTCGGCGCAGCGACGTATCGGTAGCTCACCGGACTGATCGAGGAACTCACGTTGCGTCACTTGGCCATCGGCATCTTCGATGTGGCAGGACCATTGGAACGGAATGTCTTCGAACGGGCGCGTTCCGGGCCAACGCGGGACTGCAAACTGGATGCTTTCGAAGTCGAGGAAATAGCGCGGATGCGGCAGGGCGCGCAACATCTCGCCCAGCACCGGATCGCAGATGGTGAGTCCCTGCCGGGTCGCCTCGACAACGCGTTTTTGCAGAGGCCTGTGCAGCCGATCCGGAGGGACATCACGCATGTCGTCGATGCCGTCGGCGAGCAGTTCCTGCACGATGCGGCCGCCTCCCGGAAGGCGTCGTACCGGGTAGTCGGGTTCTGCGCCACGGCAATGATCGAGGAAGGGACAGGCACGCGGATCCGTGCATTGGGAGCCGACGGCGATCGTCGGTTCCTGCTCAAGCGCCAGGGCCCGGCCGGCGTCTGCAATCCACTGCGGGACCTGCACCAGCAGCTCGGCGACCTGCTCGCTGACATCGACGTGGCGCAGCAGCCCGTCGAACTCGCCGTGGCCCTGGTAGAGGAATCGCTTGTCGATGTGTGCCACACAGCTGGCGCTGACCGTCCAGCCGACTTCACGCATCACCCAGTGCTGGATTGCCGTGTCGATCACGTGATGTGGCTTGACCCGGGTCGAGGCCTTGATTTCGGTGAGCCGCAGCCCGTTGCCGTCAGGCTGCACCAGGTCAGTGCGGACCAGTACCCCGTGAGCACTGAATGCGCCTTCCAGCACGCCTTCGACGCGATCGGCGCGCAGGCACGATTCCGTCTCCAGGAGCGCTTCGGCTGTGGCCATGCCGGGCGCAATCAGTCGCGCCGCTGGATACAGCCGCCGAACGATGGTATTCAGTTCATGACCCTGCTCGATGCGGCGTTGGCTGCCGGGTTCCCCGCCGGCCAGCGCCGGACGGTTGTGTTCCAACCAGGCTCGCCGCGCGCACTGGCGTGCGGCCATGATGCGGGATTTGCTCAGTGCGTGGGGCATGTCGATGTCCGGCGAACACTTTGGGGGCATTCTAACCAGTCGATGATCAATGGGAATGAGCGTGAGTTCGGACAACATGGCGGTACTGATCCGGGCGGCAAACTTTGCCGCTTCGTTCCATCGTGATCAGCGACGCAAGGATCATGCAGGTTCACCCTACATCAATCACCCGCTGGCGCTGGCGGATCTGCTGCTGAACGAGGCCGGTGTCGCTGACCTGGATATCCTGGTGGCCGCGCTGCTGCACGACACATTGGAAGACACCGATGCCACGTCGGCCGAAATCGAGGCGGTGTTCGGTGCCAGCGTGCGATCGATCGTCGAAGAGGTCAGCGACGACATGACGTTGGCGCGCGCGGTGCGCAAACGACTGCAGATCGAGCGGGCACCGCAGCTTTCGCCCGCGGCCCGCGCAGTCAAATTGGCGGACAAGACCTGTAATCTGCGCGATGTGCTGGTGTGTCCGCCAGCCGGCTGGTCGCTGCAGCGCTGCCGCGAGTATTTCGATTGGGCAAACGCCGTGATCGATGGTTTGCGCGGTGAGCATGCCCGACTTGAAGCCTTGTTCGACGAGGTCTATCGCCTGCGTCCCTGAGTGGGGCGATTGTGCTGGCGATACGGTGGCTGCCGGACCGGCGTGGCGCCAACGGCCCGGCGGGGCACTGTCCGGGTCCGCTTGCTCGGTTATGAGGAGTGAAATGGAAAGAAAGATCATCATCGATGCCTATGCGGAGGTCGCCTGCCCGCATTGTGGTAAGACCTTCGAGCTGCAGGACGCCATCACGACGCAACTGATCGAACACTTCGAGACCGAGTACGAGTCGATGCTCGAGCAGGAGCGGCGTGCCTTGCGCGAAACCCTTGCCGGCGAGGCCGAACGCGCGGCCGGGCGCCGCTTCGGTGACCAGGTCGCCAGACTCGAGGAACAGCTCGAGGCAAGTCGTGCCAGCCAGGAGCGGCTCAAGGTTCAGGCCGAGACCATGCAGCGACAGGCCGTGGAACAGGCGCGCGGCGATGCGCTTGCCGAAGCGCAGCTTCTCAAGGGCGAACTGGCGGCAAAGGACGAGAAGCTGGCCGCCTACCGCGAAGCAGAACTGGCCCTGCGCAGGGAAAAGGCGGAACTCGAGGAACGGCACAAGGCCCTTGCCCTCGAGGTGCAGCGCCAGGTGGACACCGAACGCAAGAAGATCGAACAGAGCTCGAACGAGGCCTTTCGGCTGCGCGAGGCCGAGTGGCGCAAAAAGATCGATGATGCGCAGAAGGCCAACGAGGAGCTCAAGCGCAAGCTCGAGCAGGGCTCTCAGCAGTTGCAGGGTGAGGTGCTGGAGTTGGAACTCGAAGAATTGCTCGGCACTGCGTTCGCTTTCGATAGCATCGAACCGGTGCGCAAGGGCGCCCGGGGTGCCGATGTGATCCAGACCGTGCGCCTGCGCTCGGGGAATGCATGCGGTCGTATCGTCTGGGAGACCAAGCGTGCCGAGAACTGGTCCAACACCTGGATCGGCAAGCTCAAGGACGACCAGCAGGCGTGCGGTGGTGAACTGGCGGTGCTGGTCAGCACGGCCTTTCCTGCAGGCATCAGCGAACCGATGTTGATCCACGAAGGGGTCTGGCTGGTGCGTCCCGACCTGGTCAGACCGCTGGCCGAGGCGTTGCGAACCGTGCTGATCGAGTCCCAGCGGCAAAAAGCGGTTGCGGCTGGCAAGGGCGAGTCGATGGAGGCGCTGTACAACTACATCACCAGTGCCCAGTTCGCGCAGAAGGTGCGTGCCGTCGTCGAAACCTACCAGCAGATGCGCGACGATCTGGAGAAGGAAAAGGCGGCCATGCAGCGCCTGTGGAAGAAACGCGAGACCCAAATCGAGCGTGCCAGCGTCAACATGCTGGGTCTGTGCGGTGAGTTGCAGGGGGTATCGCAGGATGCATTGCCGCAACTCGACGACATCGGACTGCTGCCGGGATGATGACCGCCGCAGCTGAATGCAGCGGCCAGCATCGGCTTGCCGTTACTTGGCGATATGTCCTGAGAACATGATCCGTCCCGCGACCCAGTGGCCGATGGGTCTAAGCACCTTCAGCACGAGCCGGTCAAGCTTGGCAAACAACGTGAACCGCTGCGGAATGATCCGTGTCACAAGGAAGTCGAAATAGGTGGTGAAATTCAGGTCTTTGACGTACTTGAGGATCTCCCGAACGTCCTGTTCCGTCAGTTTGCGTTCGTCCTCAGTGATGTACGGGTTGGATTTGCCGTAGATGTAACGCTGCATCTTTGGATAGATGACATTTTCGACCAGGTGCGAGTTCCGGATCCGGTCGGTCATCGAATGTGAGTAGATCTCACTCATCAGGAACAGTGCGCCCGGCTTGGACACCCGGCGGATTTCGCTCATTGCGCGCGGTATGTCGACGTGGTGCAGGATGTCGCGCACGATCACGTAGTCGAAGAAATCATCCTCGTAAAGCAGGCTTTCGGCCGGCATCTCGGTGAACTCGATATCCAGCCCCTCACGTTCGGCAAGTGAGCGTGCGATCGACAGCGACTCAGGACTCAGATCGAATGCGAAGACTTTGGCGCCGAGCTTGGCGATACGCAAGGCATCATCGCCAAAGCCGCAACCGACCACGAGTACACGCTTGTCCCGAAGATCGAAATCCGTGATGTGCGTATACAGGTGCCAGTAGGCATTCCACCAACGCCGCGCAGGGCGGTCCAGCACATCCCAGGAGAAGGGTTTTTCCAGGATATCGGCATTTTCGCGGGCATGTTCGCGATGATATTCGAGCTCGTTTCGCTGCCGCTCGGTGAGTTCCATGTTGCTACCTTATTCTCGGTTTCGGGTCCGCCTGCCCATTGCACGTTGGTGCGTGCACCACGTGACGCGGATCGTCCCGCGGGCGTGAAATATGAAGGTGAAGTATAAGCGTACCCAGGCCCGGCAGTCAGTGCATCCGTCGCTCAAACAGTAATCCTGGGAATCTCGGGTATCCACGCGTACTGCTGCGGCGTTAGCAGCGTCGGACGTCGTGTCAAAAATCAGGCAATCGCAATTGTTCCGTCGAACTGCCCGGGTCACGGGGCTGGCGGAATGGGTAGCACCTCCGCAGCGGGTTCGGCTGCTGAAGGAGCTTCGCCTTGGGGTAGTGTCGTCAGCAAATGCGTTAACCCCATCCGCCTGCGCCATTCGTTCCATCCCTTGAGACCGGTAACGAATGCCGCGAGGAGGTGGCTGAAGATGAAGACGGTGAATCCATACATCATGGTCGTGCTTGCCGTGGCACTGGCAGCATGTAACCAGTTGATCGAGAGCCCGCAGGAAACACGATCTGACGAGAAGGCTACCGGGCAGCTGGATGCGCAGCTGAGCCGGCAAATGCCGTCACCGGTCGCTGAGTCGTCCGCTGACGCCTTTCCGGGCATACGCAAAACCCTGTCAGCACCCGGGATCGCAGCCACGATGCATTCGGCTGCGTCGGTCGATCGGGAGCGATATGCAGAGCTGGTGCAGAATGGGGTACAAGCGGTTGCCAATAACCCGGTATCCACGTTCAGTATCGATGTCGACACCGGGTCTTACGCGAACGTAAGGCGGATGCTGCAGGAGGGTCGGATGCCGCCGCAGAACGCCGTTCGGGTCGAGGAGTTGATCAACTATTTTCGCTACACGGATCCTGCGCCGCACACGTCCGATGTGCCGTTTCGTGTGAGTACAGCCATGGCGCCGACTCCCTGGAACGGTGATACGCAGCTGTTGCGTATCGGGTTGAAGGCGTGGGAGATGCCTCAAGCAGAACTGCCTGCCAGCAACCTGGTCTTCCTGATCGATGTCTCGGGTTCGATGAACAGCGCCGACAAGCTGCCCCTCCTGAAGCGCTCGATCAAACTGCTGACCCGGCGCCTGAACCGAGATGACCGGGTCAGCCTTGTCGTCTACGCCGGTGCGGCGGGTGTCGTGCTGGAGCCGACACCCGGCGACCGCCAGGCAACCATCGAGGCGGCGTTGGATGAACTCAGCGCCGGCGGCTCGACTCATGGCAGCGCTGGTATCGCGTTGGCCTATGCGAAGGCCCGTGAGAGCTTCATCAGCGGCGGTATCAATCGTGTCATTCTCGCTACCGATGGTGATTTCAATGTCGGGACAGTCGACCAGGAGGCGTTGCTCGACTTGGTCGAGCGCGAGCGCAAGGCGGGGGTGGCGTTGACCACGCTGGGCTTCGGTCGCGGCAATTTCAACGAATCCCTGATGGAACAGCTGGCCGATCATGGCAATGGCAATTATGCCTACATCGACACCCTGCTCGAGGCACACAAGGTATTGGTCGAGCAGGCCGGCGGCACCTTGCTGACAGTGGCCGGTGACGTGAAGGTACAGGTCGAGTTCAATCCGGCACGCGTTGCCGAATACCGCCTGGTTGGTTACGAGAACCGGGCCTTGCGGCGCGAGGATTTCAGCAATGATGCCGTCGATGCCGGCGAACTGGGCGCCGGTCACAGCGTGGTGGCGCTGTACGAGATTGCATTGGTCGATAGCGGGGGCAGGCGGCTGGAGCCGCTGCGCTACGCAAAGAACCGAGGTCCGGTCCGCGATGCCCGGACGGACGAGCTGGCTTTCGTGCGGTTACGCTACAAAAAGCCGGGTGAAAGCAGCAGTCGCGAGCTGAAGCAGGCGGTGACCGATGCCGTCCGCGTTGATGATCTTGCCCGGGCCAGCGACGATATGCGCTTCGCGGCTGCCGTGGCGGCATTCGGCCAGCGCCTGGCCGGCTCCGCCTACCTCGGCGATTACGGCTACGATGACATGCTGGCACTGGCCCGCAGGGCGCGCGGCACCGATGACCAGGGATACCGTTCCGACTTCCTGCGCCTGGTGCAGTTGGCACAGAGTCTCGATCAGCGACCGGTGGGTACGGCCAGGGGTGGTGAAGATCGCGAAGATGGAAACGGATGAGCACCTGATGCAGCGTTACCGTGATGGCGAAGCGGCCGCGTTCGATACGCTGTACCTTCGTCATCGCGGTGCCGTGTTCCGCTACGTGAAGCGCCTTGCCGCCAGCGACATGGATGCCGAAGCCTTGTTCCAGGACGCCTGGATGCGGGTCATCCAGGGCCGTGAACGCTGGCGGCAGGATCAGCCTTTCCGACCCTGGCTGTACCGCATAGCACACAACCGGGTGATCGACGAAGTGCGTCGTCGGGGGCTACTCGCGGTCGAAGGTGACGAAGACCCGGCTGCACTGCCGTCGACCGAGCCGGAGCATGCCTCGACCCATTGGTGGCGCGATTGCGTCGCCCGTCTGCGCGAGTTGCTGGGCCGCTTGCCTGAGCTCCAGCGCAGCGCATTCCTTTTGCGCGAGGAGGCCGGTTTGAGCCTGGAGCAGATCGCGCAGGTGACCGGCACAGGCCGTGAGACGGTCAAGAGTCGCCTGCGTTACGCGGTACAGCGTTTGCGTGCTGGCCTGGAGGGTTGCGATGAGTGAATCCAACGATCCACGGCTGAGCGCTCTGTATCGTCGCCTGCCGGCCGATGAACCCGATGCGGGAACCGACCGGCGTATCCTGGATGCGGCACATGCCGCGGTGAGCCGTGGATCGCGCCACAGCTACGTACCCTGGGCCATTGCGGCGTCGCTGGTGTTGGCGGCGGGCATCGGTCTCAGGGTGCTGCATGAGGCCCCGGTGCGTGTCGCCGATCCGATGCCAATGCCAGTGCAGCAAGCGGACAGCGAAGCGGTCTCCGTGCCTGAGCGTTCGACGGCGAGCCGGGAAGGCGCGCCATCCCCGGTGCCGGTGTCGCCGTTCAAGCAGTTGGATACATTGGAGCAGGCGCAGCGACCTGGCACTGCAGGGGCGCCCCAGTCGCTACCGAGCCAGATGGCACCGGCCGCGGTGATCTCCGAGGATCGTGTAGATACGTTCAAAGGTTTGCAGAAGCGTCGAAGCGAGTCGACGGCACAAACCGACTGCCAGCCTCCGGCATTGCCGGGTGACGATGCATCCCGGGATGCCTGGCAACGTGCCATCGCGCGCGCCCGCGCGGAGGGTGATGCAGTATTGCTGGAATGCCTGGAACGCGGCTATCGGCAGCGGTTTGGCAAGCTCAATGCACCCCAATTCAATCCACAAGCGCCGGATAGGTGAAATCGATCTGCGCAGCGGGGCGCCGACCGCCCGGGGGTGAGAACTGCCTGAGCGCGTGCAGGATATCCGGCGGGATCATGCCGACCTGATCGTGGAGTGCGTCGTCGTCGATGCCCTGGCGGACCAGGTAGACGACGTAGGTGTGCCATAGCGAAAGTGCGCTGACCGAGTTCGAGTCGGCCAGCCCGGCATTGCGTGCCGCGTCGCGCAGACGTTGATCGAGCACCGCAACCGGCAGTGTCATGCTGGCGGAGTCGCCGTTGCCGAATACGGCGGCGAGATGCCGCCAGCTGTCGGGTGCCAGTTCGATCGTGCGCGTGCTGGCGCCGGGTACGTTCAGGCGTTGCCCGCCGGGCGCAAACAGGTCGCGGTGAACGAGCGGCAGTTCGTAGGGTGATACGCCGGACAGCAGCAGACAGGCGTAGGCATTGACCTGCGGGTCACCGATGCCGATCAACGCCTGGACTTCACCGCCGCCCAGTTCTCGCGGCAGTGCAGGAAGGGCCCGATTCCTCGGTTGTGCAGGGGCCGCCAGGGCCCCATTCGTGGATGCTGCAGTCAGTCGGTTGTCGATGACGTCCGGCCGGCCGAGGGCACGATTGGGGTCGCCGGTCACGATCTTCACGCCGACATATGGGGCGGCCGCTGACGGGCGTGGTTTCTCGCTCAGGTATTCGGCCAGCCAGGTGGCAAACAGGGCCAGCGCCAAGGCAATGCCAAGGGCGATCATCAGGTCGCGCTCGTAGTCCGGGTGAATCGGGCGGGTCGGCAGGCGGGCGCGGTCGACGATCTGGATCGGTGGAAAGTCTTTGAGATTCTTGACCTGGATCTGGGCGAGACGCTGCTGGTTGTCGGCGCTGAGTTTTTCGAGCCGGGCGAGATCTTCTTCCAGTGCCTGGAATTCCCTGTAGCGCTCATTGAAAACCTGCACGTCGGTTTGCTGCTGTTGCAGTTGTCGCTCGGTCGCTGCAAGCGTTGCCGCGGCGGCGTTGACTGCCTGGGTGGCCTCGTCGACCACCGTGATCTTGGCGACATCGAGCAGGCTTTGCAGATCGCGTCGCAGGGAACGCAACTGTTCCGGCAGCAGCTTGAGGTTCGGATCACGGTCGATGTAGGCCTGGGTGTACTTGCGCCGCAGGTCGGCAATATGGCCTTCGAGCCGCTGGACGTTCAGGCGCAATTCGGCGACCTGTTGCTTTTGCTGGTCGGGGACCACCGTCTCGCCGCGCGCGACTGCTGCCTCGACGGCTGCTTTGCGCGCCTCGGCAGAGACCAGGCTTTCCCGGGCCTTGTTCAGCGCGTCGTTGAGACCGCGTAACGAGGCCATCGCCTTGTTTTCACCCCGTTCCAGGCCGACGATCTCGTTGGTTTCGCGGAATGCCTGCAACGCCTCGCGTGCGGTTTCGATCCTGGCGCCCAGACGAACCTGTTCGTCTTCGATCTCGGCGGTGGTGCGGCCTGTAGCTGCCTCGATCTCCTCGGCGCGGAACACTTCATAGGTGTCGGCCCAGCGGTTGACCAGTGTCTGCAGCAAAGCCGGGTCGTTGCCCTCCGCGCGCAGCTCCAGCAGGTTGGTCTCCGGGACCGGCACGACATCGAGCATTGTTTGCAGGGCATCGATACCGAGGAGCGTGCCCGAAGGATCTGTTTCCAGTGTGCGCGCCAGGCGACCCAAAAGATCTTCACCGAGCAGCAGGCGCCCCTGAATTGCAACGTGTTCGATATCGGCATCGGCGCTGCGGGTGTCCACGGCCTTCGGTTTCACGGTGAGGATCGAGGCCGATGCGCGGTAGACAGGCTCGCGGCCGTAAACGATGGCCAGCCCGACCAGGGCGGTGACGATCAATACCGGGAAAAACACCTTCCAGCGACGCCAGCCGCCCCGAGTGGGCACCGATGGCGGTGACGTTGGGCCCTGGATGAGTTCGACGCTCGGCATCTGCGAGGGGTTCACGGCTCGACATTCCTGTTGGCTGGATTTTTCGCGGGTGGCGGAAACGTGCTCATCCTACACTGCAGCGATGATCTGCGGGTGTGACGGCCGGCCGGGTTATGGTGTTTGGGAACGTGAAGCAGGCGTGAATCGGGAGCTAGCGAGCGCGGCGCCATTGCTGGGCCAGTAGAAAGTGTTAAATATCCAATAAAAACATATATTAAAGATTGGATATTAATGTGACTTGTCGAGTAAGCGGCTGCCAATGCGAAGTCGATGGCGGAGGCATGGACAACGGCTGGGTGCGCATCGAGCAATGCAGCGTCGCCCGTCAGCCTAGCGCGTGCCCGGTTTGAGCAGGTAGCTGCGATAAACCTTTATCACCAGCAACACCCAGGGCAAGCCATGCAGTGCCAAGTCGAAAATGTCGATCGGCCGTGACAGGGTGCCGGCGGCCAGCATCTTGAGCTTCTCCCAGAGGTGCGGTTCCGGAACGAAAGGCGCCAGTCCGAGCGTCAGAGAGGCGAGAACAAAAAGGAAAAGGGGTTGACGGTCTAGCCAGGCCATGGGGAACTTCGCTGATCTGAAGATGGTGCGCGATTCTACCCGCTGGGCCGCGCGGATGTCGTGTTCAGGCCGGTTAAGCCGGGTATACCGTGGCGCGGTAGGCAGGGAAGCGTTCCAGGTCTTCGGCGCAATCGATGTCGTGCAGGGCTTGCATTTCCGCGTACCCCAGGTCGAGCTGACGCAGCCTGTTGCGCGTTGCGGCGAGCAAGCCGGGATGACTCCAGGGCATGCCGGCGAAGACATCAGGACATTCACGACGTGCCCCGATCAGTACATAGCCTCCGTCGGTTGCCGGCCCCAGCACCACGTCGTGATCCTGCAGCAGATCGAACGCCGCACGCAGGTAGTCCGCCGAGTACTGCGGGCAATCGCTGCCGATCAGCACGACCTCGTGCGCGTCTTGCAGTCCGTGTGTGATCGCCTGGTGCATGCGTTGACCGAGGTCCCCCGGTTCCTGGAAGGCATATGCAAGACCTCGTTTGTGCAGGGCTGTGCGCAGGTTTTGGTGGAGCGGTTGGTTGTCGACCCAGACAGTCGGTGAACAGGCGTCCAGCTGTGCCGCGATGTCGAGCACATGGTCCAGCAGATGTTGGTACACGGTGAGTGCGCCTGTCGCGCCGATCTCCGCAGCCAGGCGGGTTTTGACCCGGCCTGCTACGGGATTGCGCACCATGATCTGCAATGCCCGACCGGTTCCCATCAGTGGTAAAGGCGTGCCAGTTGTTCGGCAGGGGTACCCAGGGCATAGGCCAGGCGCAGGCGCCACATCAGCCAGATGGTGCGCGCGATGCCATTCCGTTCCCATCGTCGACTGGAGGTCTGGATGCGCGGTCTGCGCAGGCAGCAGGGCCGGCCCTGGCGCCGCAGGCGCCGGCTCAGGTCGATGTCTTCCATCAATGGTTGATCGGTGAAGCCGCCGATCTGCTCGAACAGTTCGCGGCGGACGAATATGCCCTGGTCCCCGGTTGCAATGCCGGTCAGGCGCGAGCGAAGGTTCATCAACGATTCGACGATACGCAACTGCCAGCGACGCCCGGACAGCCGCACATCGAAGCGGCCCCACAGGGCTCCACCGGCGATCGCCCCGATGATGGCCTGGGCCGCGCCCGGGTCGACGCGCGAATCGGCATGCACGAACCACAATATGTCCGCATCGGCCTGGGCGGCACCGAAATTCTGCTGTCGCGCGCGACCGGCTGGACCGATCAGGCACTGGTCGACCCTGCCCATGGCCAGGGAAAGCGTGTCGTCGTCGCTTCCGCCATCGACCAGGATCAGCTGGTGTCCGGCTCCGCGCAGCGCTGCCAGGTCATCAAGCAATCGGACGACTGAGCCCGCTTCGTTGAGGGTCGGAATCACGATCGACAGGCGACAGGATGGTGCGTTCGGGTTCATGCCTTTTCGGCGAGTGCACCACCACAGCTCGAACCCTGTCCGGCGGTGCAGCCATAACAGTGCTCGCCGACACGAATCTCACTGCCGCTGACGGCCATGGCCGGCAGGTCGCGAAGATGGGTGCGTCGCCGGCCGGGCTGTTCGATCCCCAGTCCCAGCATCTGGTTGAAGTCGCAGTCGTAAAGATAGCCCTGCCAGTCGACTGAGATCAAAGACCGACACATTACGCCGGCCAGGTTGTCGTTGCGATGCGCCCGCTTCAACAGGTCGATGTAATCATCGAACTCACCGCGCGACAGCAGGGTACTGCCGAAGCGTTGGATCGGGAGATTTGCCAGGGCCAGCAACCGGGTGAAGACGATGCCATAGCGGTCCGACAGCATCTTGCGGTAGTCGGCTTCGAGCGCGGCCTGTGACGGCGGCAGTTCGGCGCCTTGTGGGTTGAACACCAGCTTGAGGATGAGACCGCTGTCGTCGTGGCCATAGCCCAATCGATTGAGTCTTTGCAGGGCCGTGATACTGCGGCCGAACACGCCCTTGCCGCGTTGCCGGTCGACGTTGTCTTCGAGGTAGCAGGGTAATGATGCAACGATCTCGACCTGCCTGGATGCCAGGAACTCCGCCAGTGTTTCCTGCCCCGGTTCCTGCAGGACGGTGAGATTGCAGCGATCGATGACGTGCACGCCGAGCGCGCGTGCGGCATCGACCAGGCGCCTGAAGGACGGATTCAGTTCCGGTGCGCCACCGGTCAGGTCAAGCGTCTCGAACGCCATTCGTCCCAGGCAGTCGATCACCGTGTCGATCGTTGCGTCATCCATGATCTCGGTGCGATTCGGACCGGCTGCGACGTGGCAATGCAGACATTGCTGGTTGCAGAGGTAACCCAGGTTCACCTGGAGGGTTGACGCGGATTGCCGTCGGATCGGCGGAAAATCGCTGGGCAGCAGTTTGTGCAATGTATCGAGCATGCTTTGGCCTTGTTCTTGCGATCCGTTGGCGCACGCTTTCGCATGCCGCCGGGCATCCGGTCGCGGATTGGCTAACCTTACCGCAGAGGGCGACGATTTGTGTCGTACCAATGTGACCGCCGGCCGTGCCGATTTGTTGCAGCGCCGCGATTTGGGAGTCGTTGAAATATGTCCAGTGATAACACCGGCCGGTTGATTCGTACGCTGGCCGGCCTGCTCGTCGAGCATCCCCCGCCGGGCATCAGTCGACCAAATATCGGGCAGATCGAAGCCTTGCTGGGCGTTTATTACCGGCATATCGATGACCACGACCTGGAAGGTTTCCAGGCGGTTGACCTGCTCGGCAGCCTGGTCGCTCACTGGCACCTCATGCGTCAGCGTCTTCCACACGAGACCAAGCTGCGGGTCTACAACCCTGACCAGGAAGCACATGGCTGGCGCAGCGACCATACGATCGTTGAAATCGTCACGCCGGATGTCCCCTTCCTGGTCGATTCGGTGACCTGGGCATTGAACCGGCGCGGCCTGACCATCCATCTGACCCTGCACCCGGTGTTTGCCGTGGTGCGCGATTCGTCCGGCTCGCTGGTCGGACTGCATGATCCGGGAAGCGCAGTCGAGGCCGTCTCGCGCGAGGCGGTGATGCGCCTGCACGTCGATCGTCAGCCGGAAACCGCGCTGGAAGATATCGAGAGGCTGCTCACCGGCGTGTTGGCCGACGTGCAGGCTGCGACGTCGGACTGGTTGAGGATGCGCCAGATGTGTACCCGGACGGAGAAGGAGTTCGGTGCGTCCGCTGCCGAAATGACCGAAGCCGAGCGCGAAGAGGGGCGGGCCTTCCTGACCTGGATGTACAACGATCACTTCCTGTTCCTGGCGAGTTGCCAGCTGGGGTTCGCCGATGCATCCACGGACGACGTCCAGATGCGACCTCTGGCGGGTACCGGCCTCGGGCTGCTGGGTGCCGAGAGCGATTTCGCCTCCCGCGCCGAGGTCTGGATTGCCGGCCTGGGCAGCGATGTCACCGACAGCGCGACCGACCTGATGATCACCAAGGCCAATGCGCGTTCCACCGTGCACCGGCCGGCCTACATGGACCTGGTTGCGGTCAAGTTGCGCGACGAACAGGGTCGGCTTACCGGCCTGCTGTGTTTCATCGGCCTGTTTTCCTCCAGTGCCTACAGCACACCTCCTCGCCAGATTCCGTTGCTGCGGCAGAAGATCGCTGACGTGTTTGCCGCAATCAGGGTGGCCCCCAACAGCCATTCGGGCCGACAGATCACGAACATCCTCGACAACTTTCCACGCGATACCCTGTTCCAGATAAGTGTGGATGACCTGCAGGCCACCGCACTTGGCCTCCTCGCGCTGCAGGAACGCCAGCGAACCCGCCTGTTCATCGTCCGCGACCCGTTTCGCCGGTTCTATTCTTGCCTCGTATACCTGCCGCGCGAGCGATACAGCAGGGAGGTCCGCGTCGCGGTCCAGGAACTGCTGAGCGATGCACTCGATGGCACCGACGTCGTCTACGAGACCCATTTTTCTGAATCCATCCTGGCGCGTATCTACTACGTGGTGGTGACCCGTCCGGGAAGTGATATCACCTACGATATCGACGAACTCGAACAACGCGTCGCGGCATTGACAGTCAGCTGGCAGGACGGGTTGCGGGTTGCGCTGGGCAACGAGTTCGAAGAGACCCAGGCAACCCGGTACATGGCCGATTACGGCAGCGGCTTTCCGAGCGGGTATCGCGAGGATTTTCATCCTCGTATCGCAGTCAACGACATCCGTCGCATCGAACAGATCCGTGCCGAGGGGCGCCTCGGCGTGCATCTCTACCACCCGTTGGCCGAGCGCAGGGAACTGGTCCATGTGCGCCTGTACGCCCTGTCGCAATCGATCCCCTTGTCGCAGGTGATACCGATTCTCGAGCATCTGGGCCTGCGCGTTCTCGGCGAGCGGCCCTATTGTCTGCGCCATCATGCGGGTGATGCCTGGATCCACGATTTTTCCTGTGAGCATTCGATGGCGGCCGAGACCATCGACGCCGGACTGGCGCAGGATTTCACCGAGACCTTTCTGCGTGTCTGGGAGGGCAAGCTGGATGATGATGGATTCAATGGTCTGGTGTTGCGTGCCGGCCTTTCCTGGAAGCAGGCATTGCTGTTTCGTGCCTACGCGCGTTATCAACATCAGATCCGTGTGCAGTACACGCAGGACTACCTGGTCACAGTCCTGAATCACCATCCCGTGCTGGTGCAGGTGTTGGCACGTATCTTTCAACTGCGATTCGACCCCGGGCAGGTGGGGAGCGGGGGGGCCGAAAGTGAGGCGCGGGCGCGCTTCGAGGCATTGCTGAATGACGTCGAGAGTCTCGACGAGGATACGATCCTGCGCCGTTACCTGGGCCTGATCGATGCCACCTTGCGCACCAATTACTACCAGCGCGATGCGAGTGGTGACGATAAGAACTACCTGTCGTTCAAGTTCGATCCGCACGCCATCGAGGGCATGCCGCTACCGCTGCCGATGTACGAGATTTTCGTTTTTTCGCGATACATGGAAGGCGTGCACCTGCGTGGAGGCAGGGTCGCACGCGGAGGACTTCGCTGGTCCGATCGCATGGAGGACTACCGCACCGAGATCCTGGGCCTCATGAAGGCACAGATGGTGAAGAACACCGTCATCGTGCCGGTCGGATCCAAAGGCGGCTTCGTTGTACGCAATGCCGCGGACAGCGACAACAGGGAGGTGCGCCAGGAAAAAGGGATCGCCGCCTACCGCACGTTGCTCAGGGGCATGCTGGACATCACGGACAACCTGTCCGGGACGGATGTTGTGCCGCCGACGGATGTCGTGCGCCACGATGATGATGACCCTTACCTGGTGATTGCTGCCGACAAGGGCACAGCAACGTTTTCAGATATTGCCAATGCTGTCTCTTCGGACTACGGCTTCTGGCTGGGTGACGCGTTTGCCTCGGGTGGTTCGGCCGGTTATGACCACAAGGCCATGGGAATCACGGCGCGTGGGGCTTGGGAATCGGTCAAGCGCAATTTCCGCGAGTTGGGCGTCGATATCCAATCGACCGATTTCACTGTCGTGGGTATCGGGGACATGTCTGGTGATGTTTTTGGCAACGGCATGTTGTTGTCACCACACATCAAGCTGGTGGCGGCGTTCAATCACCGGCATATTTTCATTGATCCTGATCCGGATCCAGCGGTGAGTTTCGCCGAGCGTGAAAGGCTGTTTCGGTTACCGCGCTCCAGCTGGTCGGATTACGACCGCAGCCTGATCTCTCAGGGCGGTGGCGTGTATGCGCGGACAGCAAAATCGATCACCCTGGAGGCCAATGCACAGCGCCTTTTCGGGCTGACCCGGGGGAGAGTCACGCCGAACGAACTGATAAGCGCGATCCTGCGCGCGCAAGTGGATCTACTCTGGAATGGCGGCATCGGCACCTATGTCAAGTCGTCACAGGAGAGTCACATCCAGGCTCATGATAAGACCAACGACGACCTGAGGGTCAATGCGAGCGAGCTACGTTGTCGCGTAATCGGCGAGGGCGGCAACCTGGGACTGACCCAGCTCGCCCGGATCGAGTTCGCCCTGCGGGGAGGCCTGCTCTACACCGATGCAATAGACAACTCTGCGGGTGTGGATTGCTCCGATCACGAGGTCAACATCAAAATCCTGTTGGACCAGATCGTGGCCGACGGCGACATGACGGGCAAGCAGCGCAACCGATTGCTCAGTGATATGACCGATGACGTGGCCGCCCTGGTATTGGCCGACAACTATGCGCAGACCCAGGCCGTGAGCATTGTCGCGGCGAACGCAAGTGACCGCTTGTATGAGCAGGCCCGCTTCATGGATCTGCTGGAGCAGCGTGGCGGATTCGATCGTCAGCTGGAAGGCCTGCCAGACCGGAAAGCGATCAATGAAAGGCAGGTCCAGGGACGTGGGTTGACCAAGCCGGAGATCTCGGTCCTGCTCGCATACAGCAAGATGAATTTCTTCGATGCCATCGTGCAATCGGACATCCCCGATGATCCGTTCGTGGTCGAGCACCTGGTCAGGTACTTTCCGAATATCCTTGGCGAGCGATTCGAACAGCGGATTTGCGCGCATAGGCTGCGTCGCGAGATTGTTGCCACCGTGGTCGCCGGCGGTGTCGCCAACCGTTTCGGTCCCGGCGTGGGTTTCCGCATTCGGGAAGAGGTTGGTTGCGATGTCGCCAACGTCGCGCGTGCCTATCTGGCAGCCAGTGCGATCTTCGGTGCCGACCAGCTGTGGCGCCAGGTCGAGCAACTCGACAATCAGGTCTCTGCGCGGATTCAGATCGATATGCTCAATGCGATCGCCCGCTTTCTCGAACGTGTCTCTACCGCGATGCTGCGTGAATATCGCCAGGCCGTCGACATGGTTGCGCTGGTCGATCGCTACCGTGACGGTGTCTGTACCCTGTGGCACGCACTGCCGAAACCGTTGGCGGCGCATGACCGCGAGTCCTTCGAACGGCAGATGCGTCGCCTGGCCAAGGCGGGCGTGCCCAAAGACCTGGCAAAAACGCTGGCAGGGCTGGAATCGATGGCAGCGGCACTCGATATCGTGAGTGTCTCGATGGAAACGGGGGTGGAGGTCGAGATGGCCGCGTGGATCTATTCGGCGTTGAATCACACGCTGCAACTCGATTGGATCAATGACCAACTGGAAAACCTGGCGGTTCAGACACACTGGCATCTGCTTGCGCGCACCAAGCTCGACGCAGCCCTACTCGCGCATCGTCGCGGCCTTACCGCGCAGATTCTGGAGAAACGTGGCCGTGAGCGGACTGCTCGGGGAATCCTCGAGAACTGGGTGCGCCACCACCGTGCGGCGCTGGCGCAACATGAGCAGTTGATCGACGAATTCAGGGCCGGCAGCGTATTCGATTTCGCCATCATGTCGCTGATTGTCGCGGGCGTCGGTGAACTGCTGCCGGCGACGTCCGGTTAGCATGCAGAATGAAATGGATTGCTGCCCCGGCCAATCCGCCGCAGCGTTCAGCGAAGGGGGATTTTGCTCAGGGGCGGACCACCATCACCGTGCACGGAGCGCGTTCCGCGACGTGGGTCGAGCATGAGCCCAGAAACACCTTACTGATGTCCTTTGCCCGCGCTGGCACGATGATCAGATCGATGTCGTGTCCGGTCGCGTATTTCACGATCGCCTTGTGTGGGCTGCCGGCGTCGACGTGAGAGTTGATCCTTTCCAAACCATTGAAGCGGGCAGCTATGTAGCGTTTCAGCTCGGCGCACACTTCTTTTTTGGCTTTCTCCATTGCCTCGGCTGGGAAGTAGCTGGCCACCAATGGCATACCGAAATCCGGTATCACCGTTATTACGGTGATCTGGGAGCCGTGTTGTTTGGCCAGTTCGGTCGCGATGTCGACCGCACGTTCGGACAACGCCGTCTCCTGAAGGTCTACCGGCAGCAGTATGTGCTTGAACATTGTGGTTGCCTCCGGGTCAGGCCGTTTGTGGCCGGGTGCTTTGGGATGCTGCACGTCTTCGCTGGAGCCAGGCGATCAGGCCGAGCAGTGCGAGCGCCGGGATGAACATGATGTGTTTAGGCGGGATGTCGGCGTCGACGACTACGCTTTCGATTTCCCAGTCGAAGTCGATGCCGATCTTTTGTGCATCGGATCCGAAGGCTACATTGTCGGCAATCACCTTGCCGTCATCAATGCGGACTTCGAGACCGGCTTCGCGCAGCCTGTCTTCTCCGGTACCGGCCTTGCCAAGCGGCAGGCGCACCAGTTTCTCGACGAACTTGCCGTCGAGTGTTTCACCCTTGACTATCATGTTGAGCTTGCCGTTCTCAGCTACTGTGGCGGCGCGGTCGACCAGCTGAGTTCCGGGCAGCGTCTCGGTTGGCGGGTAGATCTCATCCCACCAGAATCCGGGTCGGAACAGTGTGAAGGCAACCAGCAGGATGGCCAGCGATTCCCACAGACGGCTTTTGACCAGCCAGTAACCCTGCGTGGCGGCGGCGAACAGCAGCATCGCTATCGTCGCCGAGATGATCACACCGACCAGGTGGAACCAGTTCTCGATGCCGATCAGCAACAGCTCGGTGTTGAAGATGAACAGGAACGGCAGAATCGCCGTCCGTATGTCGTACATGAACCCCTGAATACCGGTCTTGATCGGGTCGCTCTTGGCGATTGCGGCAGCGGCAAACGCGGCCAGACCGACCGGTGGAGTGTCGTCGGCCAGTATGCCGAAGTAGAAAACGAACATGTGAACGGCGATCAGTGGCACGATCAGCCCATTGGCCGCAGCCAGTGAAACGACGACAGGGGCCATCAGGCTGGAAACCACGATGTAGTTCGCGGTCGTCGGCAGGCCCATGCCGAGGATGATGCAGATCGCCGCGGTGAAGATCAGTGCGGCCATCAGGTTGCCGCCGGAGATGAATTCGACGAATTCGATCATGACCTGGCCGATACCGGTCAAGGTGATCGTCCCGACGATGATGCCGGCAGCGGCGGTAGCGACACCGATGCCAATCATGTTGCGTGCACCGTGGCCGAGTCCATCGATGCATTCAGTGAAGCCGCGGGCGATCTGGCCGGCAGTGCTGCGTCCACGGAAAAGTGCCAGCAGTGGTCGTTGTGTCAGCACGATCACGATCATCAACACGGTGGCCCAGAAGGCCGACAGGCCGGGCGAAAAGCGCTCGACGATCAGGCACCACATCAGGACCACGATCGGCAGCAGGAAGTACAGGCCGGCTTTCACCGTGGGGCCGGTTTCCGGTAGCTCGAGGACGGGGTTGTTGGGGTCGTCCAGTTCGAGCTCGGGGTAGCGGGTTGCGAACCACAACAGTGCCACGTATGCCGCTGCCACCAGTACGCCGACGATGTAGATGGCGAAATCGCCGGCAACGTCTTTGATCCAGCCGATGCCGTAGTAGACGACGAAGCCGATGGCGCACATCAGGGCGACGACGAAGGCGAAGGTCATCAGCTTCTGCGCCAGCGTCGAGTGGGTGCGCTTCGGCAGCCCCTTCATGTCAGCCTTGAGCGCTTCCAGATGGACGATGTATACCAGCGCGATGTACGAAATCACGGCGGGCAGGATGGCGTGCTTGATCACCTCGATATAGGAGATGCCGACGTACTCGATCATCAGGAACGCGGCGGCGCCCATGACCGGCGGCGTCAACTGGCCGTTGGTCGAACCGGCGACCTCGACGGCACCTGCCTTGGTTCCCGGAAATCCGACTCGCTTCATCAGCGGAATGGTGAAGGTACCGGTCGTGGCGACGTTGGCGATCGACGAGCCGGAGATCAGTCCTGTCGTGGCGGAGGCGACGATGGCAGCCTTTGCCGGCCCGCCACGCATATGGCCGAGCAGGGCGAAAGCCACCTTGATGAAATAGTTGCCCGCCCCGGCCTGTTCGAGCAGGGCGCCGAACAGCACGAACAGGAACACGAAGCTGGTCGATACCCCGAGCGCGATACCGAAAACACCCTCGGTCGTCAGCCACTGATGAGACATGACCTTGTGCAGGCTCTGGCCCTTGTGCGCGATCACGTCCGGCATGTAGGGGCCGCCGAAGGTATACGCCAGGAAAACGATGGCCACGACCATCAGGGGCGGACCCAATGCCCGGCGGGTCGCTTCGAGCAGCATCAGCATGCCGATCACGGCGACGACTAGGTCGGTTGTCGTCGGCGCGCCGGAGCGTCCGGCAAGTTCGGTGTAGAAGATGTAGATGTATGCTGCACTGAATGCGCCGAGTGCGGCGAACACCCAGTCCTGGATCGGAATTCGGTCGCGCGGAGAGCGCTTGGATGCCGGAAACGCCGTGAACGCGAGGAAGATCGCAAATGCCAGGTGGATCGATCGCGCTTCGGTGTTGTTGAACACACCGAATCCAAACAGGAAGGGCAGCGGCGACGCGTACCACAGCTGAAACAACGACCATGCCACTGGAATTCCGAACAGCACCTTCCCGGGAATTCCTCCGGGGTGACGCGCACCCGTATCGACTTGGGCAACCAGGTCCTGGGCGTCGACTTCGGCCGTATCGGTCTCTTGTTGTTTTGCCACGGCACACA
>JAGRHE010000059.1 GCA_020445165.1 Gammaproteobacteria bacterium | reverse complement strand
CAAGATTTCGGAGTGGTAGTTCAGTTGGTTAGAATACCGGCCTGTCACGCCGGGGGTCGCGGGTTCGAGTCCCGTCCACTCCGCCAACTTCCGGAATAAACGGGGTATCATCCGATACCCCGTTTTTCTTTGTGAAACGTTAATCAGACGTAACCAACAACATGCTTCAGGCCATTCGAGAAAAGGCCCAGGGCTGGATCGCCTGGGCAATCGTCATCCTAATCAGCATTCCCTTTGCACTTTGGGGTATCCAGGAATACCTGGGCGTCGGCGGTGAGCCCGAAGTAGCCGTGGTCAACGGTGAACCGATCACCGAACGCATGCTCGATCAGCGTACGCGCGAGTTCCGCGAGAACCTGCGTGCGTCGCTCGGCGACAGCTACAGCGCATCCCTGTTCGATGATGCTGAGCTTAAGCCACAGGTGCTGGATGCCATGATCGAGGAAAAGGTGCTCGTCGATACGACGCGTGACTGGAATCTGCGGGCAAGTGATCCGCAGGTACGCGGCTTCATTGCATCGCTGCCGGCATTTCAGCGTGACGGCGCATTCGACCAGCTGGCCTACGAGTCGGCGGTGCGCAACCGAGGTATGACCCGTGCCGGCTTCGAGCAATCGATTCGCCAGGAGATGACAGTCAGGCAATTGCGTGCAGGATTGGCAAACTCGGCATTCGTCACCGAGACGGCTTTGGCGGCACGCACCCGTCTGCAGGAACAGAAGCGCGATATCGCCTATGCCGTGATACCTGCTTCTGCTTACACGGATGCGGTGAATGTCACAGACCAGGCCTTGGCCGATTTCTTTGCTGCCAACAGCGAGCGATATCGGGTCCCCGAACGGGTTCGTTTGAATTATCTGGTTCTCGATGCGCCAGGCCTGGGACAGTATGTCGACGTCGAAGAGTCCGCACTGCGTCAGTACTTCGAAGACCATCGTAGCGAGTTCATGGCGCACGAGGAACGCGCCATGCGTCACATCCTGTTTGCGGTGCCGGGCGGCGCAGAAGGGGAACAGGTGGAAGCGGCCAAAGCGAAAGCCGAAAAGGTGATGGAGCGCATCCGTGCTGGCGAGGACTTTGCCTCACTGGCGAGCGAGTTTTCCGATGATCCGGGTTCCGCTGCCAACGGTGGCGACCTGGGTTGGGTAGAGCGAGGGATGATGGTTGCGCCTTTCGAACAGGCGGGCTTTGCCCTGTCGAAGGGTGAAGTGAGCGAACTGGTGCGTACCGATTTCGGCTTCCACATCATCCAGGTCACCGACATTCGAGGTGGCTCCGATGCCACCTTTGATGATCTGCGGGAACAGGTGGACGCTGCGTATCGCAAGTTCGAGGGCGAGAACCTGTATTTCGAGTACGCGGAGCGACTGGCGGAGTCTGCATACGAGAATTCCGACAGTCTGGTGCCGGCATCCGAAGCATTGGATCTGACGATCAAAACCAGTGACTGGCTGTCTCGCGACAGCAGCCCGGCGGGGCTGCTTGCTCATCCCAAGGTGCTGAACATCGCGTTCTCGGACGACGTGCTCGGCGAACGGCACAACAGTGAACTGATCGAAGTGGGCCCGCAGCAGGCCGTGGTGATCCGGGTGGCAGACTATGAACCTGCCGGCACGCCACCGCTCGAGCAGATCAAGGACCGGGTCCGTGCCGACTTTGTAAAAGACTCGGCTTCGCGAACCGCCGCTGAGACCGGCAGTAAAGCCCTGCAGGAGTTGGCGTCGGGGACCTCACTCGAGGCGCTCGCCGGGCGTCATGCCTGGCGTTTCGAGCACCCTGGATTCGTTCAAAGGGACGGTAGCGAGGCGCCGTTTGCGGTGGTTGCCAAGGCCTTCGGAATGCCACCTTCGACAAACGGTTTACGCCATGCCGGCGTCAGTTCGGAAAACGGGGATTACCTGCTGTTGGAGCTGCGCGCCGTCGAGGGCGGGTCGCTTGACCACCTTTCGGTCGCAGAGCGCCCGCTGGTTGCAGAACAGGTTGGAAGCCAGTTGGGGGCTGCTCAGTTCGACTATGTCAGCGAAAGCCTTCTGCGCGAGGCGTCAGTCGAGAAGAAAATGTTGCGTGGTGAGCAATGACCCTGGTCAGAGATCAACACCAGGCTGAATAATCCATTCACCGAACAGCATGCTTTTCTGAAGGTCGCGCCCTGGAACCAAATAGGAACCAGGGCGTTTTATTGTCCGCAGAGCAGATCGCAGCGGACATTATTCACCAGGACATGCTCAGGCCATACCCACGATGTGGTATCCGGAATCGACGTACAGCACGTCGCCGGTGATTCCGGATGCAAGATCCGAACACAGAAAGGCCGTCGCGTTGCCGACCTCATCGATGGTTACGTTGCGCCGCAGCGGGGTCTTCTTTTCGGCCTCCGCCAGCATGCCGCGGAAGCCGCTGATGCCCGATGCGGCCAGTGTCCTGATCGGTCCCGCAGACACTGCGTTCACGCGTGTGCCTTCCGGCCCAAGGGAATCGGCGAGGTAGCGCACGTTGGCTTCCAGAGCCGCTTTGGCCACCCCCATGACGTTGTAATTGGGCACTGTGCGCACGGCACCGAGATAGCTCATGGTAACGATCGCGCCGTTGCGACCTTTCATCATGTCCCGCCCAGCCTTGGCCAGGGCTGCCAGCGAATAGGCGCTGATGTCGTGGGCAATGCGGAAACCTTCGCGGGTTACGGCGTCGACGTAACTGCCCTCAAGCTGTTCGCGCGGAGCGAAGCCAACCGAATGAATGATGCAATCGAGGCCGTCCCAGCGCTTGCCGAGTTCGGTGAAGACGTTGTCGATCTCATCATCGCTGCTGACATCCAGTGGCAACACCAGGTCGGAGTCGAACTCCTTGGCAAAACCGGTGACCCGCTCCTGCAGTTTTTCGCCCTGGTAGGTGAAAGCCAACTCGGCACCCTCGCGATGCATTGCAGCGGCGACGCCATAAGCGATGGATCGATTGCTGGCGACGCCGACGATCAGTGCGCGCTTGTTCTGCAGAAATCCCATTGATTGGCCCTCGGATTGGCGGTGTTGGGGAATAAACCGGCTGACAGCGCACCGTGGCAATGCCATCATCAGCTAACGCTAAAAGGTGCTTCCGGCCCAGACTTTGCTTTGACGAATGACAGGTAAAATAACCCAAAGACTCTGGCTGTTCAAAGCGTTCACTCGTCGTTTTACGGTACCGCTGGTAGTGATGTCCGGCCTCCTGCTTGGCGCATGTTCAGGGGAGGCCTGGAACAATCCCTATCGCGAGGGTCAGGCAGCCGACGACGTGTTCTTCAGCTCGTTCTCCGAGCGACCCAAGCACCTCGATCCCGCTCGCTCCTACAGTTCCAACGAGTGGGCTTTCATCTCGCAGGTCTACGAACCCCCACTGCAATACCATTTTCTGAAAAGACCCTATGCCCTGGTGCCGCTGACGGCGCAGGGCATGCCGCAGATAATCCAGTACGATGAGAACGGTGCCCGGTTGCGTGACGATGCTGCTGCCGCCGACGTTGCCTATACCGATTACGTACTCCGCATCCGTCCGGGTATCCGCTACCAGCCACATCCCGCATTTGCCCGTGGAGACGACGGATCCCCGGCCTACTGGCCGCTGTCCGATAATGTGCGTGATCGGGTCAATTCGTTGGCGGATTTCGAACGGCTTGGTACGCGTGAGTTGGTGGCGGAGGACTATGTCTATCAGATCAAGCGCCTGGCCTACTCGGCCAACCATTCGCCGGTCGCCAGCCTGATGGCCGAACATATTCGGGGATTTTCTGACTTTGCCGCGAAAACCAAGGCGGCACACGATGCTGCGGCCAACAAGGACGCCTGGTTGGATCTGCGAACCTTCGACATGACCGGTGTAGAGGTCATCGATCGATACACCTACCGCATACGGATCGAGAAGAAGTATCCACAATTCGTTTACTGGCTGGCCATGAACTTCTTCGCGCCGATGCCCTGGGAGGCGGAACGCTTCTATCTGCAGCCCGGTTTGAATGAAAAGAACATCAACCTGCACTGGTACCCCGTCGGCACTGGCCCCTTCATGCTGACCGAGAACAATCCGAATCTGCGTATGGTCTTGCAGCGCAATCCGAACTTTCATGGTGAGACCTACCCGGATGACGGTAGCGCAGAAGATGCCGCCGAAGGCCTGCTCGACGATGCCGGCAAGCCTATGCCATTCATTGAGCGCGCCGTGTACTCGCTAGAAAAAGAAGCCATCCCGCGTTGGAACAAGTTCCTGCAGGGCTACTACGACAACTCGGGTATCGGCTCGGACAGTTTCGACCAGGCGGTTCAGTTCGGTTCCAGTGGAGAGGCCAGCCTGACACCGGCCATGCGCGAGCGGGGGATCGAGCTGAGCACCGCGGTCGAGACCTCGGTTTTCTACACGGGTTTCAACATGCGCGACCCCGTCGTCGGTGGCGACAGCGAGCGTGCGCGGTTGCTGCGACAGGCGATCGCGATCGCGGTCGACTTCGAAGAGTTCATCTCGATCTTCCGCAATGGTCGTGGCGAGGCGGCACAGGGACCGCTGCCACCGGGCATCTTCGGTCACCGCGGCGGCGAAGATGGGATCAATCCGGTCACCCACACCTGGCAGAACGGTGAGGCCGTGCGTCGCGGGATCGAGCATGCAAAGGAACTGCTGGTCAGGGCAGGGTATGCACAGGGTCGCGATCCAAACAGCGGTGGTCCCCTGGTTCTGTACTACGACACGCCTGCCGCCGGACCGGACAGCAAGGCGATGCTGCAGTGGTACCGCAAGCAACTCGAAAAACTCGGCATCGAGCTGGTTATCCGCGCCACGGACTACAACCGCTTCCAGGACAAGATGCTCAAGGGCACAGCGCAGATCTTCACTTGGGGCTGGAATGCCGACTACCCGGACCCGGAGAATTTCTTCTTCCTTCTGTACGGCCCCAACGGAAAGGTCGATTTCAAGGGTGAGAATGCGGCCAATTTCAGTAACGCCGAGTTCGACGCTCTGTTCCTGCGCATGAAGGACATGCCTAACAACGATGCGCGACAGCAGGTGATCGATCGCATGATTGCGATATTGCGCGAGGAATCACCCTGGTTGTTCGGTTTCTTCCCCAAGGCCTTCAGTCTGCACCATGCCTGGTACCACAATACCAAACCGCACCTGATGGCAAACAATACGTTGAAGTACAAGCGTGTGGACGGCGGAGCAAGGACGCAGGCGCAGCGCGCCTGGAACGAACCGGTATGGTGGCCCGTCATTGTCGTTGTGCTGCTGCTGGTCTTTTCACTGATCCCGGCAATACGTGGCTTCCGTGCACGTGAGCGGAGTAGAGCCCTATGAGTGCCTATATCATCCGTCGCCTGTTGTACGCGCTGCCGATCCTGATTGGGGTGAATGCGCTCACCTTTGTGCTGTTTTTCGTGGTCAATTCGCCGGATGACATGGCGCGCATGCACCTGGGTGGCAAGCGCGTATCTGATCAGGCCATCGAGGCCTGGAAGCAGGATCATGGCTACGATCGTCCCTTGCTGATCAACAGCCAGGCGGATGGCATTGACAAGATCACGGACACCATCCTGTACGAGAAATCCATCCGCCTGTTCGTGTTCGATTTCGGCCAGTCGGACAGCGGGCGTGATATCGGGCATGACATTTCGCAGCGGATGTGGCCCAGTCTGGCCATTGCCGTGCCGACCTTGCTTGTGGGGCTGGCCATCAACATCACGTTTGCGCTGCTGCTGGCGTTCTTCCGGGCTACCTACCTGGATTTTTGGGGCGTCGTGATCTGTGTGGCCATGATGTCGATCTCGGGACTGTTCTACATCATCGGTGGACAGTTCCTGGTTGGGAAGCTACTCAACCTGGTTCCAATTTCTGGTTACGACACGGGCTTGCATGCGTGGAAGTTCATGATCCTGCCGGTTGTCGTCGGCGTGATCGGTGGAATCGGGTCCGGAACGCGTTGGTACCGGACCTTGTTCCTCGAGGAAATTCACCGTGACTATGTCCGCTCAGCGCGCGCCAAGGGACTGTCTGAGCAATGGGTGCTGTTCCGTCATGTGCTGCGCAATGCCCTGATACCTATCCTGACCGGGGTGGTGGTCGTGCTGCCGCTGTTGTTCATCGGCAGCCTGCTGGTCGAATCGTTCTTCGGCATACCGGGCCTGGGAAGCTACACGATCGATGCGATCAACAACCAGGATTTTGCCATCGTGCGGGCAATGGTCTTTCTCGGTGCCGTGCTCTACATCATCGGCCTGTTGATGACCGATATTTCCTACACCATGGTCGATCCGCGCGTGAGGCTGGACTGAACCATGTCATTCCAGCCTGTCATTCTGTGGACCGATGCCCTGGTGTACCTGCTGCTGGTGCTGCTCGCGCTGACCGTGTGGCATACCCGGCGGCATGCCCATCTGCTGTTGCCATGGCGACGGGTGGCCGATAGCCGTGTGGGGCAGGCAACCATGGTCGTACTGGCTTTCTACGTGTTGATCGGACTGCTCGATACCCTGCATTTTCACCCGCAGACGGATTCCGACGACAAGGGTGAGCCGGTCTATTCGACCGAGATACTCAGCCTGTTCGACGTGCTGGCCGGTCCGTTGCGTACCCAGCGGGAGAAGACCTACTCGGCACCGTTTGCGCTACACCTGTTCAGCAAGGAAACGATTCGCGATGCGGATGGAGTCAGCATCCGCGCTTATCCACGCCTGCTATATGGTGGGGTCCACCTGGCCGAGGATGGAAGCGGTAAGTGGGCGGATATTGCAGGCAAGGCGGCGCGTGGGGCATTCGAGGGTATGCTCGCCTGGGTCGTCCTGATGTTGTTGCTCAACCGCTTGTCTCTGGGGCGCGTCCTGACAGTCTTGCGTGGCGAATCCGCGCGACCCTCGCATGTCGGAGCCTGGACCCTGTTCGCGGTTGTCGTGTGTTTCGCCGCGCTCTGGGAACTGAGTGGCCACTACCACATCCTGGGTACCGACAAGGTCGGCGAAGACGTCTTCTACCAGTCCTTGAAGAGTATCCGTACCGGTCTATTGATCGGAACCCTGACCACCCTGGTCATGCTCCCTGCAGCTCTCTTGCTGGGCATCATGGCCGGTTACTTCCGTGGCTGGGTCGATGATGTGATCCAGTACCTCTACACCACGTTGAACTCGATCCCGGGTGTGTTGCTGATCGCAGCCGCGGTACTGATGATGCAGATCTACATGAGCAATCACGCGGACGAGTTCAACAGCCTGACCGAGCGTGCCGATCTGCGCTTGCTGTTTCTGTGCCTCATCCTGGGTGTGACCAGTTGGACGTCGCTGTGCCGGCTGTTGCGCGGTGAGGCCCTCAAGCTGCGCGAGCTCGAGTACGTTCAGGCTGCGCGAGCCTTCGGGGTGGGGCACTTCACGATCCTGTTGCGGCATATCCTGCCCAACGTGATGCATATCGTCCTGATCACGATCGTGCTCGACTTCAGCGGGTTGGTGTTGGCCGAGGCGGTGCTTTCCTATATCAGCATCGGTGTCGACCCGGCGACCAGCAGCTGGGGCAACATGATCAACGGTGCGCGCCTGGAACTGGCCAGGGAGCCGATCGTATGGTGGTCGCTGCTCGCCGCTTTCGGATTCATGTTCACCCTAGTGCTGGCGGCGAACCTTTTTTCGGACGTGGTGCGAGACGCCTTCGATCCGCGTTTGCGGGAGCAGCGATGAATCGTATCGAACAGGCAATGAGCGGTGCGAACCTGGGCGAGGTATTGCTGGAGGTCGAAGAACTGGCGACCCATCTGGGTGGACGCGAACAGCCCGTACGCGCGGTCGACGATGTGAGCCTGCAGATTCGTCGTGGTGAAACCTTTGTGCTGCTGGGCGAGTCGGGTTGTGGCAAGTCGATGATCGCTTTGTCGATCATGCGCCTGTTGCCGCATTCGGGGCGGATCGTGAAAGGCGATGTGCGACTTGATGGGCGGTCGCTGCGTGCGCTGTCCGAGGCGGAGATGCGCGAAGAGCGCGGCGGTCGGATCGGGATGATCTTCCAGGAACCGATGACCTCGCTGAACCCGGTGATGACGGCCGGCGAGCAGGTGGCAGAGGCAGTGCGTCTGCATGATCCGCGAAGTCGCGGGCGCGTCGCAGAGCGCGTGGTCGAGCTGTTTCGCGAGGTTGGGATCCCGGATCCACACCAGCGTGTGAACGAGTATCCGCACCAGCTTTCCGGTGGCATGAAACAGCGGGTGATGGTTGCCATGGCCCTCGCCGGGCGGCCGCAGCTTTTGATCGCCGACGAGCCGACTACGGCCCTCGATGTCACGATCCAGGCCCAGGTGTTGGACCTGTTGCGACGACTGCAGCGTGAGACCGGAATGGGCATCCTGCTGATTACGCATGACCTGGGCGTGGTCGCGGAGATGGCCGACAGGGTCGGCGTCATGTATGCCGGACAGCTCATGGAGATCAACGCGGCGGCCGAGTTTTTCCGAGCTCCGCGTCATCCTTACAGCCGCAAGCTGTTTCGTTCTTTGCCGATGGCGGAGAAACGCAATCGCGGTCTCGACGTGATTCGCGGCATCGTGCCGCCCCTCAATCAGGAGTTCACCCATTGCCGTTTCGCAGACCGCTGCGAGTCCGCATTCGAGGCCTGCCGTCGGGAGTTGCCGCCATGGCGTGATCTTGGTTCGGAATCCGGCTATCGATGCCAGCTGGCACCGGATGCCGTGGTGGCTGCCGAGTCACCGCTGGAAGAGGCGCCCCTGCCGGTGCGCGAAACACCCGCAATGCTGTTGCAGGTGCGTGACCTCAAGGTGCATTTTCCGATTCATCGTGGGGTGCTGCGGCGTGTCGTCGGTGCCGTGAAAGCGGTCGATGGATTGGACCTGGCCATCAACCGCTCGAGTACGGTTGCGCTGGTCGGTGAATCCGGATGTGGCAAGACCACTGTCGGTAAGGCGATCCTGCAGCTGCAGCCGCCCACTGCCGGTGAGGTGATCTTCGATGGCATCGACCTGGCGCATATCGGCAGTCGTGAGCTGCGCGCGCTGCGGCGCGATTTCCAGATCATTTTCCAGGACCCGGCATCGTCGATGAATCCACGCATGCTGGTCGAGGACATCGTCGCAGAAGGCATGGTTGCGCAAGGTATCGGGGGCGATCGGAGCGCGCGCCGGCAGCGAGTCGAGGAGTTGCTGGTCAAGGTGGGTATGCAGCCGAGTGCAGCGAACCGCTACCCACATGAGTTCTCGGGCGGTCAGCGGCAGCGAATTGCGATTGCCCGGGCGTTGGCGCTCGAGCCGAAGCTGATCGTTTGCGATGAACCGACCAGTGCGCTCGACGTGTCCGTACAGGCCCAGGTGCTGAACCTGCTGCGTGGCCTGCAGCAGCAGATGGGCATCTCGTACCTTTTCATCACTCACAACCTTTCGGTCGTGACCTACCTCGCGCACGAGGTTGCGGTAATGTACCTGGGACGGATCGTCGAGTATGGCGCTGTGGACGACGTCATTGGCCGAGCTGCGCATCCGTACACGCAGGCTTTGCTGAGCGCAGTGCCGGTTCCAGACCCGAATCATCAACGTGACGTCGTGCGCCTGGAAGGTGATATGCCGTCTCCGGTGAATCCACCGACCGGATGCCATTTTCACCCACGCTGTCCGCACGCCATGGCAATTTGTCGCGAGCGTTACCCTGCGTCATTCGACGTCGACGACGGCCACAGAGCGCACTGCTGGTTGCTGTCGCCGGAGCACGGCCGGATTGTTTGACACCAAGTCGGCTGAAGAGGGGAGTGGTGTGTACCGGTGTCAGGCGTCGGGTTCGACGAATACGGTCAGTCGCTCGCCCGGGCGGATGTAACGACCAACCTGGTTCCAGCGCTTGAGGTCGCCGATCGAAACCTGGAAGCGGCGTGCGATCGTGTACAGCGAATCGCCTTTACGTACCTGGTAGCGCAGCCGCTGTCGGGTCAGCTGGCTGGCTGCCGCGAGTTCGGGTGTGACCTGTTCGGAAAGGGGTATGAGCAGGTCGCGCCCTGCGCGCAGATGCGAGTTGCGCATGCGGTTGACCTTGCGGATCGCGTCGCTGCTCACGCCGTATTGATCGGCGATCCGGTTCAGACTGTCGCCCTCCCGGACTTTGTGTCGTTGCCAGCGCAGTCGTTTTTCGGTTGGAAGCTCGGTTACGGCTGCTTCGAAGGCATCCGCCTTGTCGATCGGCAGCAGCAATTCATGTGGCCCTTCGGGATTGGTTGCCCAGCGTCGGTGGCCAGCATTGAGCGCGATCACTGTCTCGACAGGGACCTCTGCCAGTTGCGCGGCGATGTTCAGGTCGATCGGCCCGGACGTGTTGGCAACACGGAAGTAGGCTGCGTCCGGAACGCTCGGCAAGGTCAGGCCGTATGCGGCGGGATCGTCGATCACACGCGCCAGCGCAAGAAGACGGGGAACGTAGCGATCGGTCTCGCCGGGCAGGTCGAGAGACCAGAAGTCGGTGGGTTCGGCACGTTGGCGGGCTCGCCGAAGGGAGCGGCCGACCTTCGCTGATCCGGCATTGTATGCCGCCAGGGCATGTAGCCAGTCACCGTCGAATCGATCGTTGAGACGTCCCAGAAAGGCGATTGCAGCCCGGGTCGATGCGCGCACGGTGCGCCGTTCGTCGAACCACCAGTCCTGTCCGAGCCCCATCATGCGCCCGGTACCGGGCATGAACTGCCACAGGCCGACGGCGCCGTCGGGCGAGTAGGCGTGTGGTCGGAATCCACTTTCCACGGCCGGCAGCAGTGCCAGCTCAGTTGGCAGTCCGGCAAGCTCGACTTCGTTCAGGATGTGATGAAGATACGGCTCGGCGCGCAGGATCAGGCTTTCGAATGCCTGTGGCGAACGCGTCAGGCGTCCGATCTCGTGGTCTATGCGGGGATGGCTTATCTGACGGAATGCGAAACCACTTCGCAGGCGATCCCAAAGTGGTCTGATGGATGCATCGCCCAAAGAAAACCCGACACCGTCGGACTCGCTGAGTGCGATCGCAGCCGCTGGCGGCAGATGGGCTTCGGCATCATGCGCAATGCTGGCGGATTGGCTGGATTGCTTGATCGGGGCGGTGCAGGCTGCGAGCAACAGAAGCAGTAGCGCGGCCAACACGCTGCGGACAGCTGGACACGAGGTTTGCCGGCCGCATCCGGTTTGTTCACAATCGGTGTTGTCGCGTCCGCGCGTCATGGCGTGGCACTATACGAAAAGCACGAACCCGGTTCCAGCGGGATCGCTGGATGGTTGAAATGTTGATTTATTTTATCCTAAAAAGTGCAGAATAATCATTCGATTACAGACTGGTTTTCAAGTCCGTTAGGAAGTCGAATTGCGCTCGCCGAAAAGGAAGCAATCGCGACCATGCTGCACGATGTGTTCGGCTACCGACTGTTGCAGCTCGGCACTTTCGGTGGGGGGTTCCAACACCTGGACACCTGTCATATACGCCACAGGATCCTTGTTGGCGACCGGCCGTTCGAAGGCGTCGGCAACATCATCGGCGAAACGCGCCGGCTACCCCTGGCGGCAGACAGTATCGATGCGGCGGTCCTTGTGCATGCGCTCGACTTTTCGTCCGATCCGCGCCAGGTATTGCGCGAGGTCGAGCGGGTGTTGATCGCTGACGGGCGGGTGGTGATCGTCGGGTTCAATCCGTACAGCCTCTGGGGGCTATGGCGCTTGTTCGCGCGCTGGCGCGGCGGCGTACCATGGTCGGGCCATTTTCTGTCCTACCCGCGCCTGAACGACTGGCTGACGTTGATGGGATTTGCGGTCGAGAGCATGGACGTCATGGAGTTCAGGCCGCCGTTGCGCGGTCACCGGCTCGAAGCGATCGAGCGCCTGGGAAAACGCGCCTGGCCGATGCTGGCCGGGGTGTATGCCGTACGGGCGGTGAAACGGGTTTCGCGCGTGACGCCGTTGAAGCAGACCTGGCCGCGCCTGCGCTTGCTGGGTCCCCGCGTCATCGAGCCTGCCGCAAGACACCCGGCTGCGCGGCCGCTGCCATGTTCCGCGAAAGATGCCGAAGCGTCGGTCTATGGCGTTCGACGCGGATTCCAGTGATGTCTGACAAGGTCGAATTGTTTACCGACGGTGCGTGCAAGGGAAACCCCGGTCCGGGGGGGTGGGGTGCGGTGCTGCGTTTCGGGCAGCACGAGAAGGAATTGTTCGGCGGAGAGAATCTCACCACCAATAACCGCATGGAGCTGATGGCAGTGATCGAGGGCTTGAATGCGATCTCACGTCCCTGCCGGGTGGCCATCACGACCGATTCACAGTATGTGAAGAACGGCATCACCCAGTGGATTCACAACTGGAAGCGGAATGGCTGGCGGACGGCGGCAAGGAAGCCGGTGAAGAACGACGACCTATGGCGACGACTCGATGAGGCAGTCGAACGACACGAGGTCTCCTGGCACTGGGTGAAGGGGCACAGCGGGCATGCGGAGAACGAGCGAGCCGACAGTCTCGCCAACCGCGGCATCGAACAGTTGAAAGAACCGACCGGAGGGCAGGCAGTATGAACGAGCTGGATGCGGGGTCAGGCGAGGCTGTCCGCCAGATCGTACTCGACACGGAAACTACCGGCCTCGAGCCGGAACAGGGTCACCGGATCATCGAGATTGGTTGTGTCGAATTGGTAGAGCGTCGCCTGACCGGCAACAACTTTCACATCTATCTGCAGCCCGATCGTGAGATCGATGCGGCCGCAATCGAAGTTCACGGCATCACCAACGAGTTCCTGGCCGACAAGCCGCGCTTTGCCGACACGGTCGAGGATCTGATGGACTATCTGCGCGGTGCCCAGCTGGTGATTCACAATGCCCCGTTCGACGTCGGTTTTCTCGACGCGGAATTGGCCCGAATCAGCGGAGCCGGCAACATCGCAGCGCACTGCACGGTACTGGACACCCTGGTGTTGGCGCGCAAGAAACACCCGGGCCAGCGTAATTCTCTGGACGCGTTGTGCGGACGCTATGACGTGGACAACAGTCGCCGTGACAAGCACGGCGCACTGCTGGATGCGGAAATCCTCGCCGACGTGTACCTGGCGATGACCGGCGGTCAGACGGCCCTGTCACTCGATGCCGATACAGCCAGGGACGACGCCGTCACGGCAACCGGTGTGGGCATGCGTCCGGTGCAGCGCGCGGGCTTGACCTTGCGCGTGGTCACGGCGACCACGGAAGAGTTGGCGGCACACGAAGCGCGCCTGGATGCGATTGCAGCGAGTACCGGCGGCGAGGTCGTATGGCGCCGCGTGTCGAAAGCTTGCGACAGCTGAACAGTCTTACGGCCTGCTATCGGATCAGTCGATGCGTGCGCCACCGCCGGGTATGGCAAGGCGCCCGTCGATGCGCCAGGACTTTTCATCCGGATGGATCATGACCTTCCAGTTTGCCGGGCCCAGTGGCTCGATGCGGCCGGTCTGAGCGCTGGCGTCCAACGGCGTCAGGCGGGTGGTCTGATCCTGGTCGGGCAGCGTCGGGTGGCTGAGAGACAGGGTCAGAGGACCACTGTCAGCCGGTAGCGGTTTATCGAACCGGATGGTGACTGCGCCGGTATCGGCATCGTAGTCGAGTGCTCCGGCGATGCCCAGGCGTTGTGCCGTTGCGCTGCTATCTGCATTCTTGTGGATACCAAGACCTTCCTTGTAATAATCGTCCGTAACCAAGCCGTCGGCAGTATCGAATGCGATATTGATCGTGATGATCGAAGCAATCACTACACTGAGTGGCAGGCTGATCAGGAACCAGGGCCAAAGGGCCAGAACTGCTTGTACCAGGGTTCTGTGTCTTCACGTGGTGGACGCATCTGGCTCATCGCAGCACCGGTCCGAGGAAGCGGGCATGCTCTTCGATCGAGAGTGCCTGCGGGTTAATTTCAGATTCGATGTGGAACAAGATTTCCGTACTCGATGATTTCAATTCGATCGGATCGACCTCGACACGAAGGGGCAGGTCGATCACGGCACCGCTTTCGATCTCGATTCCTTCGGTCTGGCCGATCACCTCGAGCCCTTTCAGGCCTGACACCGACAGACGGTAGCGCTGTGCCTTATCTTCCATATTGATAATCTTCAGATTGTAGACGTTCTGCACCATGCCTTGGTCGGTCTCGGTGTAGAGGACGTTACGGTCACGGATGATATCGACCTCCAGCGGCACGCGTGTCAGCAGCCCGTACAGCAGTGCGGCGCTGACGAACGTCAGGATCGCCACGTAGACCATGATGCGCGGGCGGATCACCCGCGTTTCTTTGCCCTCCAGGGCGTTCTCGGTGGTG
>JAGRHE010000599.1 GCA_020445165.1 Gammaproteobacteria bacterium | reverse complement strand
ACGACCGCCGACAGGGCCGATGCGAGGCCGAAGGCCGAGGCCACCGCGATCGAACGGCGGGCAAGATCGCCATGCCGCTTCTGCAGGAGATAGAGGGCGGAGATACCGAGCACGAAGACCGATGCGGTCACATAGCCCGCCGATACCGTGTGCACGAACTTGGCCTGCGCGACCTCGTTGAACAGGACGTCGTAGAATGACGTCATCTCCATCCGCATCGTTTCGGGATTGAAGGCCGCGCCGACCGGGTTCTGCATCCAGCCGTTGGCGATCAGGATCCACAGCGCGGAGAAGTTCGAGCCCATCGCCACCAGCCATGCGACGACCAGATGCTGCACCTTCGACAGCTTGTCCCAACCGAAGAAGAACAACCCGACAAAGGTCGCCTCGAGGAAGAAGGCCATGAGCCCCTCGATGGCGAGCGGCGCACCGAAGACATCACCGACATAATGGCTGTAGTAGCTCCAGTTCATCCCGAACTGGAATTCCATCGTGATCCC
>JAGRHE010000598.1 GCA_020445165.1 Gammaproteobacteria bacterium | reverse complement strand
GTTGCCGCTGCCTTCGCGTCCATCGTCCTGGTGGCGCTGCTGCTTCTGGTTCTCTCCTACGTGAGCCGCGACCGCCGTACCAAGGAAGGAAGTGTCGCGTGAGCGCCACCGACGCCCCCCGCACCCAGAACGGTGTCGCCGTCGAGCTGACGGACCTGACCCGCGTCTACGGACCCGTCCGGGCCCTCGATGGGCTCACGCTGCACATCGCACCCGGCGAGCTGGTCGCGCTGCTCGGTCCGTCCGGCTGCGGCAAGACCACGGCGCTGCGCATCCTGGCCGGGCTCGACCAGGCGACGTCCGGCTCGGTCTCGGTCGCCGGCCAGGACCTCACCCGGGTGCCGGCCAACAAGCGCGACATGGGGATGGTCTTCCAGGCCTACAGCCTCTTCCCGCACATGACGGTCCTCGAGAACGTCGCGTTCGGGCTCAAGATGCGCGGCCAGGACAAGGGCACGCGCAATCGCCGAGGATCCGAGGTTCTGGAGCTGGTCGGGCTGTCCGA
>JAGRHE010000597.1 GCA_020445165.1 Gammaproteobacteria bacterium | reverse complement strand
GATCACCCAGCGTGAAGTACCGTTCCCGAAAGGACAGTACATCGTCTCGAAGACCGACCTGAAAGGCCGCATCACCTACGTGAATGACGCATTCATCCAGATCAGCGGCTTCAGCCGCGACGAACTGGTAGGCGCCAGCCATAACGTGATCCGGCACCCGGACATGCCGCCCGCGGCCTTCGAGGACCTGTGGGAGACCGTCAAGGGCAACCGCCCCTGGCGGGGCTTCGTCAAGAACCGCTGCAAGAACGGCGATCACTACTGGGTCGAAGCGCTCGTCGTGCCGATCCGGTCCGACGGCGGCACCATCGGCTACATGTCGGTCCGCACCGAGCCCGGCCGCCAGCAGATTGACGAGGCCGAGGCCCTCTACCGCGAGATCAATTCGGGCAGCGGATCGCTGCCCCGGGTGCCTCTGTGGAAGCGCCTGCGCATTCGCACCAAGGAACTGGCCCTCGCGGCAATGCTGCTGGTGACCCAGGCAGTTGCGGCGACGGCCGTCACCC
>JAGRHE010000596.1 GCA_020445165.1 Gammaproteobacteria bacterium | reverse complement strand
CTCCAGGTATCCCAGTATTTGCGCTGGGTCGCGGCCCAGTCATTCATCAATGTCTCGTTCCAGCTGTTCGCATTTGTACTCATAATTTGGTGGTCCAGGGTGGTTTGTGACAATTGCTTCTCGTGGCCCAACAGCCGGCATAAGCGCCGGGTTTGTGCATTGCACCAAAACACGCTAACATGCATTCTTGTGCAGTGCAACAAAGTTCAGCGCCGACGACCGGGTGACGCAGAAAAACCCGGGGTGACGCTGACAGTCTAGTTACTTTAGCGCTCCCTGCCGCAGCCGCGGGGACCATTCAAAAACCGGAGGATTTCATGAGCAAAGATGTCGTAATCGTCGCGGCCGCCCGTACCGCAGTGGGTTCGTTTGGCGGCAGCCTGGCGGATGTGCCGGCACACAAACTGGGCGCCACCGTGGTCAAAAACCTGCTCCAGCGCACCGGGCTGAAACCGGACCAGATCGACGAGGTGATCCTCGGCCAGGTGCTGACCGCAGGTTCCGGCCA
>JAGRHE010000595.1 GCA_020445165.1 Gammaproteobacteria bacterium | reverse complement strand
TCGCGAGTTGATCGAACTCATCGAGCAGAGCGGACACCGGCTGTTGCAGACGCTCAATTCGATCCTCGACCTCTCGATGCTCGAATCGGGCACGCTCAAAACGAAGCCGCAGGAGATCAACATCGTCGACGAAGTGCAGGCGCTGGTGGCGCAGTTGGCGATGCAGGTGCAGGATAAAGGGCTGTTTCTGAATTTTTCGAGCCTGTACCAGGACATCCGGGCCATCGTGGATCGCACGAGCCTGGATAGGATCATCACCAACCTGGTCAGCAACGCGATCAAGTTCACACGCGAGGGCGGCATCAACGTATCGATGCAGCCCCACGGCAAGCAGGTGGAAATCCGCGTCGAAGACACGGGCATAGGCATCGAGGACGGATTTCTGCCCTACGTATTCGAAGCCTTTCGCCAGGAGAGCACGGGGATGGCGCGTTCGTTCGAAGGGAACGGATTGGGGTTGACGATCACCAAGCGACTGGTTTCATTTATGGGGGGGGACATCAACGTGGAG
>JAGRHE010000594.1 GCA_020445165.1 Gammaproteobacteria bacterium | reverse complement strand
GGCAAGACGCTGGCCGAGGCCCTGCTCGTTCCGACGAAAATCTACGTGCGGCCGCTGCTTGCGGCGCTCAAGGCGACGGATGCGATCCGCGCGCTCGCCCATATCACCGGCGGCGGTTTCCCGGAGAATATTCCGCGCGTGCTGCCAAAGGGGCTTGGCGTCGCGCTCGACCTGTCCGCGATCCCCGTGCTGCCGGTTTTCTCGTGGCTCGCGCGCGAAGGCGGCGTGGCGGAGAAGGAGATGCTGCGCACCTTCAATTGCGGGATCGGCATGGTCGTCGTCGTCTCCGCATCCCACGCCGCAGAGGGCGAGAAGGCCTTGGCCGACGCCGGTCTCGCGCCGATCCGGATCGGCGAAGTGACCGAGACGCAGGGCGAGGAGCGCGTGACGACGCGCGGGGCGCTGAAGCTGTGAAAAAGAAGCGCGTCGCCATCCTGATCTCGGGGCGCGGCTCCAACATGATGGCGCTGGTGGAGGCCGCCGTCGCGCCCGATTTTCCGGCCGAGATCGC
>JAGRHE010000593.1 GCA_020445165.1 Gammaproteobacteria bacterium | reverse complement strand
CGCGACGAAATCGGTGAAGTGCACCAGCACTTCGCTGGCACTGGGGGCGCGGAAGCCTACCGAATAGGTCATGCAGTCATCTTCGGCGATACCGTAATGCGCCAGTCGCGGGGGTAGGTAGAGCATGTCGCCGGGCGCCAGCAGCCATTCGTCGGTTTGCTGGAAGTCGGCCAGGATGCGCAGGTCCGGATGATCGAGCAGCGCGCTGTCGCTGTCGCACATCTGGCCAATCCGCCAGCGGCGATGGCCGTGACCCTGGAGGAGGAATACGTCGTAGTTATCGAAGTGTGGTCCGACTCCGCCACCCGGTGCGGCGTAGCTGATCATCACGTCGTCGATACGCCAGCTGGGCAGGAAGCGGAAGTGCTCAAGCAGTTCGGCCACTTCCGGCACGAATTGGTCGACGGCCTGTACCAGCAGGGTCCAGTCGCGTTCGGGGAGCTGGCTGAAACTGTCTTCGGCAAACGGTCCGCGGCGCAGCTCCCAGGGTTGCGCGCCATGCTCGATGATCAG
>JAGRHE010000592.1 GCA_020445165.1 Gammaproteobacteria bacterium | reverse complement strand
TGTGCCTGGAAATCGGCGGGCGCCTGGCCGCCGACGGCAGCGTGATCGAGGCCATCGACGTGGCCGAACTCGCGCGCCTGGTCGAGACCATCGGCACGCTCGAGCCGCAGGCCGTCGCCATCAGCCTGCTGTTCTCCTTCCTCGACGATCGCTTCGAGCGGCAGGTCGCCGCGGCCCTTCCCGGGACCCTCTTCGTCACGCGCTCGAGCGAGGTGCTGCCCGAACAGCGCGAGTACGAGCGCGGCATCGCGACCTGGCTCAACGCCACCACCGGCCCGGTCATGCGCCGCTACCTCGAACGCCTCGCCGCCGAGCTCGCGCCGGCGCCGCTCGGCGTGATGCAGAGTTCGGGCGTGACGGCCGAGCCCGACTATGCCGCGCGGCGCGCGGTCAACCTGCTGTTGTCGGGGCCGGCCGGCGGCCTCATCGGTGCGCGCCACGTCGCCACCGCCGCCGGCCATCCGCGCATCCTGACCTTCGACATGGGCGGCACCTCGACCGACGTCGCCCTGATC
>JAGRHE010000591.1 GCA_020445165.1 Gammaproteobacteria bacterium | reverse complement strand
TCCTGATCCTTCCCGGGTAAAATGCCCAGTGGTCATCTCAGGGTCGCTTGCCGCCTACAGTTGCGGGGGCAGTCACGGAATTGGCAGCCTTATCGGGGTTGCCGCACCGTGTTCCCTTTTCATCGCCGAACCGTCGATTCGGCAGAACCATCTTGTTCACCCTGAGCGTATTCGATGGCGGCTGCAAGCAATTTCTGCCGGCGGATCGGGTATATTGCCGCAAACAAAAAGGCCGCCCCGAAGGGCGGCCTCTCGAATGTTGTAGCCTGAGCGGCGAACGCTTGCGCGTTCTTACATCATGCCGCCATTCAAACCCGCATGTTTGCGGGTTTGAACACCTTAGATGATGGGCGGCTTTATGACTGCAGAATTGCCAGCGGCAATTCTTACATCATGCCGCCCATGCCGCCCATTCCACCCATGTCGGGCATTGCCGGGGCGGCGGACTCTTTCTTCGGTGCTTCGGCAACCATGGCTTCAGTCGTGATCAGGAGACCGGCGATGGAAGCAGCGTC
>JAGRHE010000590.1 GCA_020445165.1 Gammaproteobacteria bacterium | reverse complement strand
CGGGCCATCGGGGGGCAGGTCGGTCGTCCCTGCGACGAACTCCATGGCGAGGAACATCCCCGGGAGCCGCGTCCGCGTGACGTCGACGGCCAGCACCGCGGGCACGGCCACGCCGGCCGAACGCAGGGCCGCGAGCAGCGCGGCCTCTGCTTGGACGCCGCGCCCGTCGAGCCCCGCGCGACCGTCGGCGTCGAGCATGCGCACCACCACCTGCCGACGCGCTCCGTCCGGCGCCTCGATCGTCAGCGCCTCGACGCTGGCCGACACCCCGCCCTCCAGCCGCCGCCGGCCGATCAGCCGTCCGCCCAGCTGCGCCGCCACGGCGTCGTATCCGGTCGAGGTCACGCGCGCGCCTCCCGAGTGATCGCGGCCGCGGATGGTAGCCGGCGCACGTCGATGGTGCCCAGCGGTCGCGTTGACAGGTGGGCGATGGACCGGTAAAGGCCAAAAAAAGAATCACTGATTCTCTAATGGTGGTGGCCATGAACGACACCGACCTGCCGCTCCTCACCCTC
>JAGRHE010000058.1 GCA_020445165.1 Gammaproteobacteria bacterium | reverse complement strand
GGCCGCGGTACCGCCCTTGTGGAACCAGCTCGCGACCCTGCCCTGGCCCGATGAGGCCGCTGCCAGCCTGCGTTACATCACCAATTCCGGTGGAGCGATGCCCTTGGCGACCACAGCTTCACTGCGTTCAGCGTTGCCGAACACCAAGGTGTACCTAATGTACGGCTTGACCGAGGCGTTCCGCTCGACCTACCTGCCACCGGAGCAGGTTGACGCGCGACCGGATTCGATGGGCAAGGCGATTCCGAACGCCGAGGTGATGGTGGTCCGTGAGGACGGTAGCGAATGTGATGTCGATGAACCCGGTGAACTGGTGCACCGAGGCTCACTGGTGTCGTTGGGCTACTGGGGCGACCGGGAGAAGACTGCGCAGCGCTTCAGGCCGGCACCCGGTCAACCGGACGGCATCCCGAATCCAGAGCTCGCCGTTTGGTCGGGTGACCGGGTACGGCGTGACAGCGAAGGCTACCTGTATTTCATCGGCCGCAACGACGAGATGATCAAGACCTCCGGTTACCGGGTCAGCCCGGGCGAGATCGAAGAGGTGGTATTCGAGCTCGAAGCAATCGAACAGGCTGTCGCCTTTGGTGCACCGCATCCGCTGATCGGCTACGGCATCGTACTGGTCGTCCAGTCGACGACAGTCGATGTCGACACGATCCTGGCGCATTGCCGCGTGCATCTGCCGATGTTCATGCTGCCCGGGCATGTGCATATCACCGGGGAGCTGCCACGCAATCCGAACGGCAAGATCGACCGCAAGTCGTTGTCGATCCAGTTTGCCGAAGTGTTCACGAATCCGGAATCCGACGTATGAGTGACAAACCCGTCCATGCACCGCTTGTGCAATTTCCTGTCATCGATGATGCACTGCACGTCGGTGGTCGTTCACTCGATGCACTTGCAGCCCAGGTCGGGCAGACTCCCTTCTATGCCTATGACCGCGAGGCGATGACCCGGCGGGTTCATGAGCTGCGCGAAACCCTCCCCGAGGGTATCTCGCTGCACTATGCGATCAAGGCCAACCCGATGCCTGCGGTGGTAGCGCACATGGCCGGCCTGGTGGACGGACTGGATGTCGCATCACTGGGGGAACTGCAGGTCGCACTCGACAGCGGCATGCCGGCCGCCGAGATCAGCTTTGCCGGACCTGGCAAAGGCGATCACGAACTGCGCGGGGCGATTGCAGCCGGCATCACGCTGAACCTGGAATCACCGGGCGAGTTCGAACGGGCACTGGCAGCGGGTGAATCGATCGGCGTTGCGCCACGCGTCGCGGTGCGCGTGAATCCGGATTTCGAACTCAAATCGTCCGGCATGAAGATGAGCGGTGGGCCCAAGCCGTTCGGCGTCGATGCTGAAATGGTGCCGCAGTTGCTGCAACGGATCGGCGAATCCGGCGCGCATTTTCGCGGTTTCCACATCTACAGCGGTTCGCAGAACCTGCGTCCGGAAAGCCTGATCGAGGCACAGGATGCGACCTTCGAACTGGCGTACCGCCTCGCCGACGATGCACCTGCCGCACTGGAAATGCTCAATATCGGTGGCGGATTCGGGATCCCCTATTTCCCCGGCGAACAACGCCTCGACCTCGCTCCGGTCAGTGCCAACCTGGCGCACCGGCTGAACGAATGCCACAGCCGGCTGGGCGACGTGGAGGTGATGATCGAACTCGGCCGCTACCTGGTCGCGGAAGCCGGCGTCTACGTCTGCCGCGTCGTTGACCGCAAGGTGTCACGTGGTTTGACTTACCTGGTTACCGACGGCGGCCTGCATCATCATCTGGCCGCATCGGGCAACTTCGGCCAGGTGATCCGTAAGAACTACCCGGTCGTTACCGCCAAACATGTCTATGAAGGTGTACGGGAAGTCGCGAGCGTGGTCGGCCCCTTGTGTACCCCGCTCGACATCCTGGCTGATCGGATGGAACTGGGACCGGCGGATGTCGGTGACCTGATCGTCGTTCTGCAGTCCGGTGCCTACGGATACACGGCCAGTCCACACCTGTTCCTCGGGCACCCGGCACCGGCACAGATCCTGGTCTGACGAACTAGAGACGCCCCAGCCACTGGCTCGTCCACTCCGCCACCTGGTCGCGCCAGGCGGCGCTCGAGAAGGTGTGGTCGGCCTCCTCCAGCGTGTGGACCGTCACCGTCGGCGATGCAAGCCACTTCTGCCATGCAGGTGATTCCCCCACCCGGTTCAGATACTCCTTTGCCGTCAGGTCCTGGCCGCTGATCAGGAGCAGTGTCGTGCCATTGAATGAAGTCTGCGCCTCGTTCAGCCGCACCGGCAAAGGTCGCTGGTCGCGCTGTCCGCTCTCGCCATTGCCTCGGCCGCGGCTCTGGCCGAGCTTGGACAGAAAGTCGCGTCCGGCACCCAGCACATCGAAGCGCAATCCCACGACCTTGCGCCAGAAATCCTTGCTCAGCACTCTTTTCAGGTAGTAGTGACGGATAAACGCCTGTGCCTCGCCTTCTTCGGTGCGCACCCACGGATTCGCCGCAACCTGACCGATTACACGTGCATCGTTCAGCGCATAGAACGCGTTTGCGGTAGCAGCATCACACAGGCCCCAGAGCACGAAACGCCGGACGCCAGGCAGGCGATCGGCCATCACGTCGATCGCGGCGGCGATATCCCGCTCGACCTCTTCGAAATCGCGGAACTCGCCTTCGCTGTCACCCATGCCGCGATAATCGAAGCGCAGGACAGGGAACCCGGCCCGGGCGAGATCTCTGGCCAGCAAAACGAACTGGCGATGACTGCCGACCCGGTATTGGGGGCCGCCGACCACTAGCACGACGCCGAGATCCGACGCCGGCACGTCGGCTGAATGCAGAATGCCGAGCAGCTGCACTCCCTCGCACTCGAACAGGAAAGGTTCTTCCATCGCAATCCTGATCAGGCCTGCAGCCTGTCGGCGAATCGCGCCAGCAGCTGAGGGCAATGCGCGATCTCCTGGGTTGCCCAGAAGGTGTCGCCAACCAGCGTCCCGGCATGCACCTGGACACCGTCTGCCAGCCAACCATCGATCACCCGCTGACTGACCGGCATCAGTGGGCGTTCACCGTCTGCCACCAACTCGATCCATTCAACCCGACGCAAATGGTCGCTGCTGACTGCCGCCAGGTTCAGGGTTTCGATTGCGTGTGCGAGTTCGGACGAAATCGTGTAGCCGGCAATCTCCAGCGACAGTCCGTCAGCGAGTGTCTGGCGAAGACCGGCTGCGGTTTCCTTCTCCTTACTGCCGAGCAGCCCTCCGGCCAGGCGAAGACGCAACAGCTGATTTAGCCATTGCTTGCCATCGACCACCGGGTGGATCATCGTGACCGATGCAAACTCGTGCCGCGCGGCAGCGTCGGCAGCCAGCAAGGCACCGGATCGCAAGGCGACCACATGTAATTCACCGTCCTCACCAAGCCAGGAAATCGCCCGATCGAGGTCATTGCGCCAGGCTTCGAGAGTCGCGTCGCCGAAATCACCTTCGCTGTCTCCGGTGCCTGTCAGGTCCGGGAGAATGACGGCATGGCCGGCTTCTTCGAGCAGACGCACCAATGCCGACAGCACGTGGCGCGACTTGTTCATTTCTTCGCCGAATGGCGCAATGAGCAGGTAGCGTGCAGTCACCTGGTTATGCTCGGGATGCCCGGCGATGCAGAAGATCCTGCCCAGCCCACCATCGAGGAAAAACGCGCTGAACACGATACTGTCAGAGTTTCGACTGCACGAACCCGGTCAGGTTGCCGAGCGTTTCGAACGTCTCGCCGGTTATATCGTCGTCGTCGACCATGATGCCGAACTGATCTTCCAGGGCCGTGATGACACTGACCACAGCCATGGAGTCGAACTCCGGGATATTGCCGAGCAGCGCTGTTTCGGGTTGCAGGCTCGCCGTGCGTTCACCCAATTGCAGTACGTCGCCGACAACCTGTCGGACCTGTTCAAACGTCACCATCTCGCAAACTTTTCCTTACCGGGCTGAACAAACGATCGCGAAGTATACCAAAGGCGTCCGCGCCGGTTGGTTTGGGAAGCGCACTCGGCTGAGGCATAATCCGCCGGGTCGGCCGAATGCGAAAGTCCGCGCGCATTCGGCCGTCATTGTGCTGGCAGAAGAACAATCCGGTTCAAGAATCCAAGGAGTCCAGGTTGGAAATCCCCGGTATCAGCGGCCGCATTTCGGCTCAGGCGTCGTCAGAGGCCCAAGTTTCACTGGCCCAAACGTTCGCGCACGAACTTGGCAAGAAGCCGACGGGAGCGTCACCGGGCGACGGCTTGCTCGCGACGGCGATCCGCGGCGAGCGTGCCAGTGACGCCGGCATCCACTGTGCAGTGGCCGGCAATGTCGACTGGTTGCATGTCGACCTCGCCGACGCTCAACTTCGCCACGGCAGCGCGCGTGCCGTGTTGCAGGCTTATCGGCAATACGGCCTGGATCTGCTGGCAGCCATGGGCGGGCGATTCGCCGTTGTCGTTTGGGACAGTAACAAGCGCTCTGGGTTGCTAGCCACCGACCGATTTGGCCAGGTGCCGGTTTACTGGGGTCGCACGAACGACGATGCGCTGGTATTTGCACCGTTGGCCACCTGGATTCCGCGGATGTCTGGTCGGACAATGGAGATTTCCGAGCAGGCGATATTCAACTACCTGTATTTCCACATGGTGCCCTCGCCCGGAACCATATTCCAAGGTGTCCATAAACTCACGGCCGGGCATGCCATTTTCGGCCAGGACGGCAACTGGGAGTTGCGCCGGTACTGGAAGCCTGATTTTCGCGAGCACACGGACCAGTCCGTGCGAGAAATGGGCGAGGAAATGATGGGACTGCTGGCCAGTTCAGTTGCCCGCCTCGACGCAGGAACCGGCACTGGGGCATTCTTGAGCGGTGGCCTCGACAGTTCGACGGTCGCCGGCCTGCTTGCGCGCCACCAACCGCAGCCGAATACCTATTCGATCGGTTTCGATGCCGATGGCTACGATGAAATTGCTTACGCCCGCATCGCGAGCGAGCGATTTGGCACCAGGTTCAATACGTATTACGTGACTCCGGAAGACGTTCTCCAGGAGTTGCCACGCATCGCGGCCGCTTATGACGAGCCATTCGGCAACTCTTCCGCCCTCCCCGCCTATTTCTGCGCGCGCTTCGCTGCCGCCGATGGCCGTGACAGATTGCTCGCCGGCGATGGCGGTGACGAACTTTTCGCTGGCAACGAACGCTATGCCAAGCAAACTGTGTTCGAACGCTATGCGATCCTGCCCGGCGCCGCGCGCCGATTGCTTCTCGAACCAGCGCTGAACCGTCTCATGCCCGACAGTATTGCGGTGGTTCGAAAGGCCAGAAGCTACGTACAGCAGGCGAATGTTCCACTCCCGGACCGGCTGCAGACCTATAACTTTCTAAATCGACTCGGTGCAGAAAACATCATTAGCGATGCGTTGTTGAGTTCGGTCGACACGCAATTGCCACTTAACCTGGATCGTGCGCTGTATCACGCACCTCGTGATGCCAGCAAATTGAACAGGATGCTGTATCTTGACTGGCAACACACGCTGGCCGACAACGATCTGCGCAAGGTGAATCGGATGTGCGACCTGGCGGGAGTTCAGGTCGAGTATCCGATGCTCGACCATCGCCTGGTCGAGTTTTCAACCCGAGTGCCGTCGGGGATCAAGATGGATGGCAACAAGCTGCGCAGTTTCTACAAGCGTGCCGTGGCGGATTTTCTTCCGCCCGAGATCATCAACAAGCCCAAACACGGCTTCGGCCTGCCGTTCGGCATCTGGATGGCGGAGCACCCCGGGCTACAGCAACTGGCTGGTGACAACCTGGAACGCATGAAACGACGTGGCTACGTCAATGCGGCATTCGTCGATGAAATCATGCGCCTGCACCGGGAGCAGCACGCCGGCTACTACGGCGAATTCATCTGGGTACTGATGATGCTTGAACTCTGGTTGACGGCGCACGGCATCGAACCGTGACTTCGGGGTGCCTCAGAGCAGACCGTGATGACACCGGGCGAGATCGACGGCAAACCGGTCCAGGTTCTGATGCCATGGCGTGAACCGCGGAATCATGAACCGGTCTGTCGTGCTGGTCAGCGTCCCCCAGTCCGTTGCAACCGCGCAGTCGAAACCGACGTCTTGCACGATCCGGACATGCCGCTCCTGAAAGTCTTTGCCAAACTTGCCATTCGGATAGGCAAACAGCGTCACTTCCCGTTGCAGCTTTTCTTCCAGTCCCTGTTTGCCGCGCGCGATTTCCGAGCGGGCATCGTCATCTGAAAGTGCTGCCAAGATCGGATGTGAGACCGTGTGCCCGCCAATAGTCACGCCCGGCGTTGCTGCCATGTCCCTGAGTTGCGTCGTGCTCATCATCAAATCAAGTGGCAACTTTTCTGACTGGGCCGCGAATCGATCCACATTCGACTGTCGCTGATCCGGAGGGAGGTGTTTCCACGCCCCAATCAGGTCCTGGGCCGCCTTCCGGCGTGATTGCCAGTCAGCCAGCGTCACGTTACCGACTCGCTCGTCACCGCTGGCGTAGCTACCCTCCGGCAGCTGGCGACAGGCTTCGATGATCGAGTCGTTCCACATTCGCCCGCCATCGAGGAATCCCGTGGCGACGAAGAAGGTGGCCGGTGCGGAATACTTCCGCAAGATCGGAAGGGCAATCGTGTAATTGTCGGCATATCCGTCATCGAACGTGATACTGATACTGCGGCCATCCAGCGCACCCTCGTCTGTGCGTTTCACGGCGGATTCGAGTGAAATGATCTCGAAGCGTCGTGACAGCATTGCGAGCAGTTTCTCGAACCAGGCTGCCGTCGGCTCACCAGGGCTCATCGGGTCCCGCGCCGGCACCACGCGATGAAAGATCAGCGTGTGATGACGCGGCCTGCGCATGCTCCAACTCGACAACAGGGAAAGCATTGCTCTATGGCGCCGCCTGTGGTGGCGTCATCTGCTGCGGTGAATACAGCGGCTTGGGACCGGTTTGCCAGACGCCTTCCTTCTTCAGTAATTGCTGCAGCAACAGGACGATACCCACGAGGTGCCACGGCAGATCGTAATACGAAAGGCTGAGGAATGCGCCGCCGGTTGCATAGGCAACGAACGAGACCTGGATCATTCGCGCGAGATTGGATGCCCAGGCGAATGTTTCATGGCCCGCCGCCATGCGCCCTATTCGTCCGGCGATGATGAAGGCGCCGGTGAAGATGATCATGTACATCACGAATCCGATCCATCCGTGGTCGGCGATCACGCTGAAATAAATGCTGTGCGCGGCATGGACAGCTTCGGGGTCCGGCGCCCAGATCGCGAAAGCTTCCGGTTTCCAGGAATTCATGCCGACGCCGGTGATGTTGTCATTGGCGGCATTCACCGAGTAATGCCAGGCGTTTATACGCCCCATGGCGGAGGCGTCCTGTTCGTAATGTTGAATGGTCGCCATGCGGTCGTGCCAGGAATCCGGCATGAACAGGAAAAACAGGGGAAGAACCGACAACAGAACAACCCCTGTGACCATCTTCTTATCGGATTTGAGCCAGAGGTATCCGACCACGCACAGAATGGCCAGGAACGCTCCGCGACTGAACGAAGCGACCACCGCGAGCATGATCAGCAGCATGCTCGCCCACATGGCCCGTTTGATCCATTTGTTACTGACCTGGTTTCGCGTGAGGTAGAGGCCCAGTGGCAGGATCATGAGCAGTGCGACTGCGAGATGATTGTTGTCCCCGATGAACGTGCCGTCAGGCCCCCACACCCTGCCGGTGCCGCCAGTGAGAATCGCAAAGACCCCCCCTTTGACACCATAGAACCCGATCGACAGGTAGATCACCCAGATCATCATGTTGATCCGTTCGGCACTGTGCATGATCAACATGGTCACGAAAATAATCAGCTGGATCTTGAAAAGGCGATCGTAGAGGTACCACGCACCGTCCGGATAAAAGGCATTCAAAGTCGTTACCAATGCCCAGATATTGAACAGGATCCAGACAAAGATCAGCGGGTGCTTTGGCAGATGCTTGGGTTCACGATTGATCAGAAGCGAAGCCAACAGGGCGATTGCTACCACCTGGGCGAACGGAAAGTAATATGCGAATCCCCAGGTCAGCCGGTGCGGGTTCATGTAACTGAGCCACGACCAGACCAGGACGCCGATATAGGAATGACGCAGGATGTAGGGGATCGCACCGAAGACGATCAGGAACATGGCTATGTCGCGCATATAGCCTCCCAATCGCGCTGCACACAGTACATCGGATACAACTGCGAACCGTCAGTCATCGTCAGCCGAACTCTTTCCTGATCTGGTCCAGGCTGATGTGCCGAACATCCTTGCCTTTCACGAAGTAGATGACGTACTCGGATATGTTGCAGCAGCGGTCGCCGATCCGCTCCAGGGCGCGTGCCGCCCAGATCAGGTCGAGCACGTTCGGTATTGAGCGCGGATCTTCCATCATATAGGTCATGCTCTGACGCATGACGCTCTCGTACTCACGATCGATGTTGACGTCTTCGTGCGCGACCTCGATCGCGGCATCGACATCCATCCGCGCGAAGGCATCGAGTGCACGATGCAACATCTGTCGCACCTGCGTGCCGAGGTGGGCGATCTGGCTGAACAGGTTCCGCCCATGATCGCCGGACGCTGCCCGGATCGCCATGCGCGCCACGCGCTTGGCTTCGTCACCGATGCGCTCGAGGTCAGCCGTCGTCTTGATGACGGTCAGGACAAGCCGAAGGTCGCTCGCCGTCGGTTGCCGCAGGGCCAGGATCTTGGTGCAGCGTTCATCGATGTACACATCGTGCGCGTTGACCTTGTAATCGTTGGATACGACCTCCTCTGCTTCTGCCGATTCGCCCTTGTCCAGAGCGGAAATGGCGCGTTCCAGCTGCTGCTCGACAAGACCACCCATTTCGAGCAGGCGCGAACGGATCTCTTCCAGCTCACTGTTGAACTGTTGCGAATAGTGATGTTTGAGGTCGGATGTATCCATGAGATCGGTTTCCGGAGTACGAGGTGTTTAGCGGCCGCGGCGCCAGATACTGAGCCGCGATTCTATCAGTCGATCAGCCTGGATGCTGGGAATCGACAGGCAAAACGGCTGCCGATACCCGGTTGGCTGGTGATTTCGAGCGTGGCATCGTGATGGCGCAGCACATGCTTGACGATGGCAAGGCCAAGTCCGGTTCCGCCCCGCTCCCGCGAGCGCCCGGAATCCACCCGGTAGAAGCGCTCGGTGATGCGCGCAAGGTGTTCAGCCGCGATTCCTTCCCCGGTGTCCCGGACGCTCAAAAGGGACTGGGCGCCATCGTCGTGCCATCCCAGGGTTACCTGTCCGTTCGCTGCGGTGTGGTGAACCGCATTGGCAACCAGGTTGCTCAGCGCGCTGTGCAGTTGTTTGAGGTCGCCTTGCAACTGACGCTGTGAACCGACTTCGCAGACGATCTGCGGTGCATCGGAACGCAACGCCCGACACTCGTCGGCAACCGTCTCGAGCAGTCGGACGACATCCACCACCTGGTGCGATTCCGTGCCGGTTCCGCCTTCCAGGCGCGCCAGCAACAGCAGGTCTTCGACGATCTGGCGCATACGGGACGCCTGCTGCGCCATGAGTTGAAGCGGCCTGGACAGTCGCTCGTCCTGACTCAGTTCATTGTCCTGCAGATTTTCGACGAACCCGCTGATGACGGTCAGCGGCGTGCGTAATTCGTGCGAGACGTTGGCGACGAAATCTCTGCGTACCCGCTCCTGCTGCTCACGCTCAGTCACATCCTGTGCCAACAACAGGGTTTGCCCATCACCGTATGGCGCAAGCCGCACCTCCAGCCGCCGGCGACCATCGCCGGGTGCCCCCAGCTTGAGCGAGCGGCCGAAATCACGTCTGCGCATGAACTCGGAAAACTCCGGGTTGCGGAACAGGTTCTGCAGTGGCTGGCCTATGTCTTTGCCCGACACCAGGCCGAGCAGTCGACTCGCCGCCTCGTTGAACCAGCGGATCTTGCCATCCGCATCGACCGTCACCGTTGCGTCCGGTAGTGCCGATGTCGATGCTGCGTACTCCTCGACCAGCCGGTTGAGGCGTCGCTCACGCTCGTCGCGACGCATGTTGACCCTGGCAATCCGCGAGTAGATATCTCCCCAGACCCCGAAGTGGATCGGGATGCCCTCTCGGCTCGGATTGCCGAGCCAGTCTGCCAGCCGCTGCAGGTTGTAGATGTTGCGCAGGGTGTAGGCAAAAAGTGCCAGAAGCAGCCAGATGAGCGTGCCGCCGAACAGCCAACCAGCCAGGATCGCGCCCAGGAGCAGTACGACCACACGCCAGGATTCCTCCAGCCATCCGGAGCGGGGAGTCAACTGGGCCTGACCGAGAACCGGTATCCGACGCCGCGCACTGTCTGCACCAGACCTTCGAGCTTGTGCGGTTCGAGCGCCTTGCGCAGGCGCCGGATATGGACATCGACGGTGCGTTCCTCGATATAGACGTTACGTCCCCACACCAGGTCGAGAAGCTGGGATCTCGAAAACACCCGCTCCTGGTGCGTGAGGAAGAAATGCAGCAGCTTGAATTCGGTAGGACCGATCGAAACCGCCTGGTCGTCCGCCAGAACCCGGTGTTGCACCAGGTCCATTTCGAGCCGATTGTCGACCCGGATCAACTCGTTTTCGCTACTGCCGGACCGGCGCAGAACGGCCTTGATCCGGGCCAGCAGTTCACGCGTGGAGAAAGGCTTGGTGACATAGTCGTCGACGCCGGCCTCCAACCCCTGCACCTTGTAGCCTTCCTCGTCGCGCGCAGTGAGCATGATCACCGGTATCTCGCTCAGGCGCTCGTCGCGCTTGAGCCACCTGGCAAATTCCAGTCCGCTCATGCCGGGAAGCATCCAGTCGAGCAGGATCAGCGCCGGGTCCTGGTCGGCGACAGCCTGCTGTGCCTGGCTGCCGTTCGCTGCCTCGGCAACCTCGTATCCTGCACCGACCAGTGTTGCGGCCAGCAGTTCACGCACTGCGGATTCGTCTTCGACGACCAGAATTTTCGTCAGCGCCATGCTTTTTCTCATTTGTATCGACTTGCCAGCCGATATTAGAGATTTGTTATATGACACTAGCATGACGGCTGTGGGTCAACGTAGTTCGGGGGCCGAAAACCCGCCCACACTCAATAGCGCCTTGCCCGTGGCTGCTCCCAACCGGTCTGCGAGGCGCTCGATCGGATCTTCTTTGCTGGTGAAATCGACGATCTCCTCGGCACCGACGACCTCGCGCGCCACGTATCCGGCGCTTCCGATCTCGTCCGCGAGCCCGAGTTCTATGCCTTTCTGTCCACTCCAGAACAGCCCGCTGAACAACTCATCGTCGCTGCCCTTGAGGCGATCGCCACGCCCGGCCCGAACCGCATCGATGAAGATCTCGTGCAGATTCGAGAGCAGGCCGTCGATATGCGCCCGATCGAACTCGCTCACCGGACTGAAGGGGTCGAGGATTCCCTTGTGTTCCCCCGCCGTAATCAGGCGTCGTTCGACACCGATCTTGTCCAGTGTGTCGACGAAGCCGAAACCGTTCATCAGCACACCGATCGACCCGACCACGCTGGACTCGTTGACATAGATCCGATCGGCGGCGGCCGCGATGTAGTATCCGCCGGAGGCACACATGTCGGTTACCACGGCATAAAGCGGGATATCGGGATATTTCTTGCGCAGGCGCTGGATCTCCTTATAAATCTCGCTCGACTGCACCGGCGAACCGCCGGGCGAATTGATCCGCAATATCACCGCCTTGGTGGAGTCATCCTCGAACGCATCGCGCAAGCCGGTCACGACATTGTCGGCCGACGCCTTTTCATCCGCGGCGATCACCCCTTCGATTTCGACCAGGGCGGTGTGTCCCTCATCGGTCATCGTCTTGTCCGACCACCAGTCCTTTGGCAACAGCAATACCAGCAGGAAGGTCAGATAGGCGAAGGTCAAGAATTTGAAAAATATGCCCCACCGGCGTGATCTGCGGCGCTCGACCAGCGCGTCGGCGGCCAGTCGCTCCACCAGGTTGCGGTGCCAGGAGTCGTCGTGTTGGTTGTTGCTTTCCATGGATTCCTTCATACCATTGATGGTGTGGCGATATGTGAGCGCAGCCATGAATTCAGTGACGGCAGATCATCGAAACAGTGCTTTGCGCCGGCGGCGAGCAGGCGATCCGCGCTGTGGACGCCATGCGCCACTCCCACCACAGCGACGCGGGCACTGACCGCCATCTGCACGTCGAATTCGGTGTCGCCGATCATGAGCGCGCGCTCTGGAGGCGTGTCCAGGTCGGTAAGGATGTCGAGCAGCATTTGTGGGTGGGGCTTTGAGAACGCCTCGTCGGCACAGCGCGTCATGTGGAAAAACGCCTCGAGCCCGCTTTCCAGAAGCGCCTTGTCCAGTCCTCGCCGGCTTTTGCCGGTCGCAACGGCGAGCAGATGCCCTTCGGCATGCAGCGAATGAACCATCTCGACCGCTCCTTCGAACATCACCGCCTGCGCGACTTCGTCACCCAGCCAGTGTGTCCGATACGCATCGGCCAGCCGGCCGACAGATTTCGCATCTATGCCCGGAAAAACCCGCGCGATGGCTTCGTTCAATCCCAGTCCGATCGCGTCACGTGCGGTCTCTGGCTCCGGCACCGTCATGTCGCAATCGGCTGCAGCGCGCTGCATGCAGCTGACGATACGCGCTTCCGAATCCATCAGGGTTCCATCCCAGTCGAATACGATCAGGTCAAATCGATTCTTCATCAAGTCTGTCAAGTACCTTCTGTAAGTCCTGCGGCAGCGGCGCCCGGATACTGAGCCCGCCACGGACGTTCGGCCATGCGAACTGCAGTGAAGCGGCATGCAGGAACAACCTTCGCAGTCCCTTGTCACGCAGACGCCGATTGGCCTCCTCGTCACCATATTTCGGATCGCCGAGTATCGGCATTCCGGCTGCTGCCGCATGCACCCGGATCTGGTGGGTGCGTCCGGTCTCCAGGGTCGCCTCCACCAGGGTGGCATCGGCAAATCGCTGGACGACCTTGAACGCGGTCGCCGCCGCTTTGCCGAGAGGATCCACGCGAACGACCCGTTCACCACCCTGCAGCGTGTTCTTGCGCAAGGGCAATTCGCAGCGCCAGGCGCCTTTACGCGTCTTCCCTGCCAGCAGTGCGCTGTAGCGTTTATCGATTCGTCCCGAGCGTTGAAGTTCCTGCAACTCGATCAGGGCGCTGCGTTTCTTGGCCACGAGGAGGCATCCGGAGGTATCCCGATCCAGGCGGTGCGCAAGTTCCAGGTAGGGGGCATTGGGTCGCGCGTTACGCAGGGTCTCGATGACCCCGAACGACAACCCGCTGCCACCATGCACCGCGATCCCCGACGGCTTGTTCAAGGCAATCAACAGGTCATCTTCATAGATGATTGAATTGTCAATTGAATCAACGACTTGTTCCGGAATCTCACCCGGATCCCTGCGCGCCGTGTCGACCGGTGGCACGCGCACCTGGTCGCCTGATTTCAGCCGCCGGGAGGGTTTGCAGCGCCCCTTGTTCACGCGTACTTCACCGGTTCGCAGCACACGGTAGATCCAGCTGCGTGGTACCCCCTTGAGCAGGCTCAGCAGGTAATTATCGAGCCGCTGACCATCGTTGTTTTCGTCAATGGTGACGAACCGGACCCGGCCATTTTCATGCGTTTCACCCATGGTTGTGCGTGTTCTGCAAAACTTGATGCATCTGCCTGATAATTTGGTATATTTTGCGGACTCGGAGAACCAACAACGCTGGATCAGTAGTCCTGGTCCGCGTTTACCGGGTGACGAATTGCCTGCGCCGGCGCGTTTACGTGCCGTCGCACAGCGAGCGCGCGAGCATGCCTGGCATGCACTCCACCCCGACAGAGCATGTCGTGTCGAGTGATGCGATGGTCAGGACGGCATGAATGCTACCCGACCCCATGCGGAGCGCGCCAGAAAAAGCCGGCCTGTCGGATTCGGCGCAGATTCGCTTGAGACGCTACGAGCAAGCACGCTGTGCCGACCGCGGCCCCATTTTATAAAGATTTGCCCTCGCCCGTTCGCCGGGTGCACCGAAACGACCGCAGACCGCCACATCCGCATCCGGATGCCGCGACTGCGGCTTAGCGTTGGTGACCCGACTGGCAGGCGAGGCACAAGGAAAACTCGATGAAGCGTATGCTGATCAACGCGACTCAACCGGAGGAGTTGCGTGTGGCCATCGTCGATGGCCAGAAGTTGTATAACCTCGATATCGAATCTCCCGGCCGGGAGATGAAAAAAG
>JAGRHE010000589.1 GCA_020445165.1 Gammaproteobacteria bacterium | reverse complement strand
TCAGACCGGCTACCTCGACCCTGTCGTCGGTCGGGCGTATCGCACTGGGATCGACCGCCAGCCCGGCCAGGGCCCCCTGTCCATCGAGCCAGGCGCGCAGTGCCTCGAGCAGGCCGGGGAGGTCGACATAGCCGGTCCGGTGCTGCACGAAGGCCCCGAACGGCGCCGCGATCGGCTCGGGCAGGTGTTCTGGCGGCAGGGCCTCGTCGAGCAGCGCGCGGCTGGCGGGGTCGCGCCGCCGTCGTGCATGGAAGCGTCTCTGCTCCTCGGAGCGGAACAGGCGCAGCATCGGCATCGGGTGGTGGAAGTCACGGCCGAACTGTCCGGCCAGTGCCGCGTACCAGCGGTCGGCGGCGTCGAGGCAGTCGGTCGTATCGGGGCGGCGGTTGAAGCGCAGCCCGGCGAGCGGGTTGAGCAGCCCGGCAGCGACCACCGATGACGCGGTGCGGTGGCCGTCATCGACCACGCAGACGCGCTCGCCCGCCTGCATCAGGTGCCAGGCAAGGGCGGTGCCGGCCA
>JAGRHE010000588.1 GCA_020445165.1 Gammaproteobacteria bacterium | reverse complement strand
CTGTTTGCCTTCTTCATCGGCGTCGTCCTGTGGGTGTTCCGCCCCGGGTCAAGCAAGCAATACCGCGACACAGCCAACATTCCGTTCCGTCACACGGACAAACCTGCGCCCGACCGGGGCGACGACAAACCCGCGCCCCGCAAGGGAGCCGACAAAACCGCCGAATCCGAGGAGGCGCGGCCATGAGCAAGAAGCCGATCAAGATGCAGGACGATCCCGAAACCACGGGCCATTCCTGGGACGGGATCGAGGAATTCAACAACCCGCTGCCGCGCTGGTGGTTGTGGACCTTCTATGTCACCATCCTGTGGGCGGTGGGCTATGTCATCGCCTACCCGGCGTGGCCGCTGGTCAACGGTGCCACCACCGGCCTGCTGGGCTGGTCGACCCGGGCCAATGTGGCCGCCGACATCGCCCGGGCCGAAGAGGCCAACGCCGCGATCAACGCCAGGCTGGCCGCCGCCGACCTGACCGGGATCGCCGAGGATCCCGAACTGATGGCCTATGCGCGGCCGGCCGGA
>JAGRHE010000587.1 GCA_020445165.1 Gammaproteobacteria bacterium | reverse complement strand
CTGCTAGTGGGCAGCCCATTCAATCTTGTCCATGTCCACCCCGTCCTTGTACATGTCCCACAAGGGCGAGAGTTCACGCAGCTTGCCGACGGCCGCACGGACTTCCTGTACCGCCAGGTCCACATCTTCCTCGGTGGTAAAGCGGCCGATGGAGAACCGCAGCGATGAGTGCGCCAGTTCATCATTCATGCCAAGGGCACGCAGCACATAGGAGGGTTCAAGGCTTGCCGAGGTACAGGCGCTGCCGCTTGAGACCGCCAGATCAGGCAGCGACATCAGCAGTGATTCGCCTTCGACGAAGTTGAAGCTGATGTTGATGATGCCCGGCACATGATGCTCAAGGTCGCCGTTGACGTAGACCTCTTCCATATCATTCAGGCCAGCCCACAGGCGGGCGCGCAATGCCGTGATACGGGCGGCTTCCTCTGCCATTTCCTCACGGGCAATGCGGAAGGCCTCACCCATGCCCACCAGCTGGTGGGTGGCGAGCGTCCCGGAACGCATGCCCCGCTCATGGCCGCC
>JAGRHE010000586.1 GCA_020445165.1 Gammaproteobacteria bacterium | reverse complement strand
CTACAAGAACGGCGAGACCATGGCCCACACCTACCTGTCGCTGGCCATGGCCGGGCGGCTGTCGGCCTTCGCCTATTCGATCTCGAGCCGGCTGGAGGCGCGTGACGGGCTACGCTTCGACCTCGCCCTGTTCCCGGTCCCGGTGTGGCAGCCCAAGGACGGCTACCAGGTCGACCGGGCGCTGATCTACGCGATCATGCGGCAGGAATCGGCCTTCATCACCACCGCGCGCAGCGTCGCCGGGGCGCGCGGCCTGATGCAGCTGATGCCGGCGACCGCCGCCTTCATCGGCTCGGACCGCAGCCTGCGCCGGGAGAAGGTCGACAAGCTCTACGACCCGAAGTTCAACCTGACCCTGGGCCAGAAGTTCCTCAAGTTCCTGCTCGACCGCGACACGCTCAAGAACAACCTCTTCTTCGTGCTGTCGTCCTACAACGCCGGCGAGGGCAACCTGCAGCGCTGGTCCGTGCGCGACGACCCGCTCCTGTTCATCGAGGCGATGCACCTCAAGGAGACCCGCATCTA
>JAGRHE010000585.1 GCA_020445165.1 Gammaproteobacteria bacterium | reverse complement strand
CATGACACCCTGCGAGTTTAGTCGATGTGGGGCAGATGTATATACATTGTGACCGCAGCGGTCGGCGCCGGATCGCGCCCAGCCGCGACCCGCCGATGGCGTTCAGGGGCGTGTGAATCGGTACCAGAGCAGCCCGACGCGCTCGTGCAGCATCAGGTAGCTGATGCCGAGGTAGCCCGGTCGCGGCAGCCAGTCGGTGTAGTCCGGCCCCGCATCGGCGGAGCCGCCGCTGTCTCGTTCGAATCCGAACGGCGCGGGGACCGCGTCGAGGCCGGCGGCATGGGCGCTGAACATCGCGCGCGGCATGTGGTAGGCATGGGTGACCAGCAATACGCGCCCGAGCCCCTTCGCGTGCAGCAGTGCCGCGCTGTCGCGCAGGTTCTCGCGCGTGTCGCGGCTCTCGCGCTCGACCATGACCTGTTCGACGCCACAGCGTTCGCGCAGCCAGGCGGCACCGATCTCCGCCAGCGGTACCGCCTCACCGCGCGGGCTGCCGCCGCTGACCAGGAGCGGGAGTCCGGTCAG
>JAGRHE010000584.1 GCA_020445165.1 Gammaproteobacteria bacterium | reverse complement strand
CTGCGCGCGCCGGGCCAGCTCCTGGACGGATGCAAATCCACCCGCCCCCCGGGCTGCTTCGATCCGCCGCGCCGCGGCCTCGGACAGGCCACGGACCATGCGCAGGCCGAGACGCAATGCCGGGGTTTTGTTTTGGGATGCAGAGGCGCGTAGTTCCCGTAGGGCAGGCTGTTCCTGCCTGTTTTGGGACACAGAGTTCGCAGAGGAGCGCAGAGAACACGGAGAAGCAGTTTGCTGGTCGAGTCCGTGCGGCACGGCTACTCCCCCTGCGCCCACTTGCCCGGTTCGCGTAGGTCGGGCTGCGCCCGACGCGGCAGGCACAGCCTGCCCTATGCCTGTTGCGCTCGATGCACCGCCAATTTCGTCAGCGCCCAGCGTTGCCCCGGCATCAAAAACTTTGCGTCCTCTGCGCGCCTCTGCGAACTCTGCGTCCCCTTCTGCGCCCTCTGCGAACTCCGCGTCCCTTGCCCTGACCTCAAGCGATTCCAACGCACAGTCCCAAGCGCTGCAGCCGACGTCGGCCGGCA
>JAGRHE010000583.1 GCA_020445165.1 Gammaproteobacteria bacterium | reverse complement strand
TCGATGCCGCGCCAGCAGCGCTCGCGGTGAGCAACCGCACGAGCGCGCGCGCCGCGGCGCTGTGTACGGCGTTCGCCGACCGTGCGCGGGTCGAAGTCGTGCCCTGGGGCGAGGCGCCGGCGCGGCATCCGGACGTCATCATCAACGGCACGACGCTCAGTCTCCATGGCGAGGTCCCGCCGTTACCGGCCGCGGCGGTGAGTGCGCGCAGCGTGTGCTACGACATGATGTATGCCGACGAGGCGACCCCGTTCGTTGCCTGGGCGCGGGACCTGGGGGCGCGGCTGGCGCTCGATGGCCTGGGCATGCTCGTCGAGCAGGCCGCCGAATCCTTCGCCCGGTGGCACGACCTGCGTCCCGCGACGGCGCCCGTGATCGCCGCGCTGCGCGGCGCTGACTGACCTCCAGACGCCGTCAAAACGCCCCGCCGCGTGTCCTCGGCGGGCGGCGTTATGCACATCCGCGCGGAGACCCTGGCGTGCGTCGCGTACTTATCGCGCATTGTCGCGAGACCGCTCTCAGTAGAGCTCGTAA
>JAGRHE010000582.1 GCA_020445165.1 Gammaproteobacteria bacterium | reverse complement strand
CACTGGACGCGATGGGCAATACGCAAAGAACTAGCAACACTCCCGCAAATAGTGTTTTTGTGTTTGATCCTTTGTACATATCGATCTCCTTTGGTTATTGATTTGCCAACGAGACTGTCGAAATTCGGATTTCACGAAAGCCGATGCCTCAATATGCGTTTGGGTACCCGAGTAGAAGTGACTGGGGGACTTTGTACGCTGCAGGCATTAATGGGCGAAACCCTGCTGCCAGCGCGTCGAGAAGCATTGTAACGGCCCGTTGGCCGCGACTTCCGGCCATCGCCTCGCTTCATGCTACCACCCCACAATGCGCCAGCTTCTCGATGTTGTGCACCACGGCAAACAGTCTCCACTTTCCATCCACTTGGCGCCAGCTCAACCATACAATCTCCCCAATCTATCGAGTTCTGCTCTCAATGCATCTCCAGAAGGTGCAGTCAAAGTTAAGGTAAAAGTGACGGCTCTTCCCGACGCCCCGGAATCAAGGTTGGCGATCAGCTCTTCAATCTGGCTATACAACGTGGAAGCAAACTCC
>JAGRHE010000581.1 GCA_020445165.1 Gammaproteobacteria bacterium | reverse complement strand
CAACCCCCTCCTGGCCTGGTTCTCCCTCAACGTCATCGGCATCCTGCCCATCCGCCGGGAGGCCAAGGGCGGCGCCGACCCCCTCAAGCCCTGCGAGACGGCCCTTGAGCGGGGCGACATCCTGGTGCTGTTCCCCGAGGGCAGCCGGGGGGAGCCGGAGGTCATGGGCCGCTTCAAGCGGGGCATCGCCGTCCTGGCGGCGCGGCGGCCGGACGTGCCGGTGACCCCCGTGTTCCTGCACGGCCTGGGCAAGGCCCTGCCCAAGGACGACCCCCTTCTGGTGCCCTTCTTCTGTGACGTGTTCGTGGGCGAGGCCCTGGGCGGCGGCGGGGACCAGGCCGCCTTCATGGCGGAACTGGAAGCCCGCATGCGCGGCCTGGCGGCGGAGATGCCCCAGGACGCGTGGCAATGAAGGCTCGGCTCCACCCCGCCGCCTTCCTCTGGGGCCTGGCGGAGGCGACCCTGTTCTTCATCGTGCCCGACGTGCTGCTCTCCGCCGCTGCCCTGCACCGACTGAAGACGGCCCTGGTGGCCTG
>JAGRHE010000580.1 GCA_020445165.1 Gammaproteobacteria bacterium | reverse complement strand
CGACCTCACGCTGTCCGAGCACACCGAGCGCCTCGTCGCCCTCGGCGGCCGGGTCTTCCAGGGGCACCGCGCCGAGAACGTCCAGGACGCCGAGCTGGTGGTCGCCACGGCCGCCGCGAAGGACGACAACCCGGAGATCGCCGAGGCGAAGCGCCAGGGGATCCCGCTCATCTCGCGCGCCGAGATGGTCCAGAAGCTGCTGGCCGACCGCGATGTGATCGCGGTGGCCGGGACGCACGGCAAGACCACGACCTCCTCCATGGTCGCGCTGATGGCCGTGCGCGGTGAGCTGGACCCGCTGGTGCTCATCGGCGGCGACATGCGCGACCTCGGCGATGCGAACGCCCGTGATGGTGCCGGACGCATCGCCGTGGTGGAGGCGGACGAGTACGCCGAGGCGTTCCTCCAGTACTCCCCGCGCATCGGCCTGATCACCAACGTCGAGGCGGACCACCTCGATTACTACGGCACCGCGGAGCGGCTGGGCCAGGCGTTCCTCGCCTTCTCGCGCCGCATCCGGCCGGACGGCATCCTCA
>JAGRHE010000057.1 GCA_020445165.1 Gammaproteobacteria bacterium | reverse complement strand
GGCCGGCATCGCCACGACGCGGTAGGTCAGTTCGCGTTCCTGGGCGTGTTCAGTGTCCGGCATACAGTTTTTCGGTGATGTCGTGGTAGCGTTCCAGGATCTTGTTGCGACGCAACTTCAGGGTCGGGGTCGCGAGGCCATTGTCCGGCGTCCAGGGTTCGTTGACCACGGCCAGTTCGCGCACCTGCGCATAGCCGGGAAATGCCGCAATCCGTTCCTGCACGTGCTGCATGAAGATCGAACGCACGTTTTCGTCGCAACAGGTGTCTTCGTTGGCAGGATCCAGGTGCAGCCCTTCGGCAACCCGGGCGAACGCCTCCGGATTCGGCACGACGATGGCGCTCAGGTATGGGCGGCCTTCACCGATCACCAGAACCTGGTCCACCAGTTCATCCAGCGCGATGGCATTTTCCATGTCGCCAGGCGGCACCTTTTCGCCATTCGACAGTACGATGATGTCCTTGATGCGACCGGTGATCCTGATATGACCCGAGTCGGCGATCGCGACCTTGTCGCCGGTGTGCAGCCAGCCGTCGCGGTCGATGATCTCGGCCGTGGCCTCGTCGTTCTTCCAGTAGCCGAGCATGACGCTGGGACTGCGGGTCAACAGCTCACCGTCGTCGCTGACGCGTACCTCGACACCGGGCAACGGCAGGCCAACCGAAGCAGGCTCGTTGTTGGCCAATGGATTGGCGGCGATCACCGGCGATGTCTCGGTGAGTCCATAACCCTGGGTCACCGGGATACCCAGGCCAATGAAGAGTTTTGCAACCTCGGGGGGCAGGGCGGCACCACCACACACGGTGAAACGCATCCGGCCACCGAGCTTGGCGCGTACCTTGCGGGCCACCAGCAGGTCGAGCACGGGCCGCAACAGAAACGACGGCTGCCAGCGGCCGCGTCCCTGCTGATGCAGGAAATGCTGCCAGCCGATGGCGACGGCCGACTCGAACAGCGAACGGCTTATGGCCGGGCCGGTGGCGAGCTTGTCCTTTATCTTGCCGTAGACGCGCTCGAAGATGCGCGGCACGGAGATCATCAGCGTCGGCTGGATCTCGACCAGGTCATCGGCCAGTTGGGCGATCGAGCGATTGTAAGCAATCGCGGTGCCGGCACTCATCGGCAGGTAGTAGCCGACCGTCCGTTCGAACGTGTGCGAAAGGGGCAGGAACGACAGCATCAGGTCGTGTTCGTAGACATCGAACACCTTCAGGGCCGCCTGCACGTTGAACAGGATGTTGCGATGACTGAGCATCACGCCCTTGGGACGCCCGGTCGTGCCGGAGGTGTAGACGATCGTCGCCAGGCTGTCCTGTTCACCCGGTTTGCACGAATAGGCGGTCTCCTGACCGGCAAGCCATTGATCGGGGGTGCGCAGGTTCGCCGGAGCATCGTCGATGGGCTCCAGGCAGACGATGCGACGCAGCGAGGCAAGGTCGTCGTGCAATTCCGCCAGGCTTTCCCACTGCGCACGATTCTCGATCAACAGCATGCTGGCGCCGGAATCGCGCAGTATCCATTGGATATTCTCGGCACGGTCATTCGTGTAAACCGGAACCGTGACCATGCCAAGCCCCTGCGCCGCCTGGTCACACAACACCCATTCCCAGCTGTTGCTGCACATGATCGCGACGCGATCACCGGATTGCAGTCCGTCGGCCTGCATCGCGCCCTGCCAGTGACCGACCATCGAGCGCGTCTGCTCCCAGGTGAACTGTTGCCAGCCTCCATCACGGTACTGCACGTAAGCCAGACCGCTGGGCGATCGCAGGCAGCGTTCATTGAACAGATCCGCCAGGGTCGGCGCATCATCCATGCCGATGTAGCGTAATTCCTGCAGCATGTGCGTTCTCCTTGTTCACCTCATGCTTGCTTCAGGCCAAGGCACCCCAGCCTGGATCTGCATGAAAATGCTCACCGAAACGATGTTCCAATTCATCGAGGCGCTTTTGCACCTCACCGATTCCGCGGCTGTGGACATAATGCATCGGACCGCCGCGGAACGGCGCAAACCCGGTGCCGAAGATCACGCCGGCGTCCAGCAGATCCTCGTCTTCGACCACGCCCTCGCGCAGACAGGCGACCGATTCGTTGACCAGGCGTAGCACCAGCCGGTCACTGATGTCCGGCAACGAATACTCTGATTGCTGTGCATCGTCCTTGACGGCCTTGCCGTCACGCCACTGGTAGAAACCCTTGCCGGACTTCCGGCCCAGGTCGCCGGCCTCGACCAGTTCGCGCAGCCGGCCCGGCACTGCGTTGTGCAGCGCCGCCGCCATCTTCTCGGCCACCGACAGGCAGATATCCAGGCCGACGGTGTCGGCCAGTTCGATCGGCCCCATCGGCATGCCGAACTGCAGGGCCGCCTTGTCGACGACCGGCGCCGGCACGCCTTCTTCGAGCAATTCGACCGCCTCCAGCAGGTAGGGCATCAGCACGCGGTTGACCAGGAAGCCCGGACTACTGCGGACTTTCAGCGGCAACTTGTCGATGTGGCGCGCAAAGGCCGCAGCCCTGGCGACCATTTCCGGCTCCGTGGCACTGTCGTGCACTATCTCCAGTAGCGGCATCTTCGCCACCGGGTTGAAGAAATGCAGGCCGACCAGCCGGCCCGGGCGCTGCAGCCGTTCGCCGAGCACCGCGAGCGGAATGCTCGAGGTGTTGGTTGCCAATACGGCGTCGGGCTTCATCTGCGGTTCGAGATCGGCATACAGCGCGCGCTTGGCATCGATGTCCTCGAAGATCGCCTCGATGACGACATCGGCATTGCGCACACCGCGTCCACGGTGATCCGGCATCAGGCGATCGATCGCGGCCTGGGCGGCATAACGATCCTTGAGCTTGTGCCGGAACAGCGAATGTGCCCGCTCTACGGCCCGAGCCAGGTACTCCGGAGCGCGGTCCTGCAGGGTCACATGCATGCCGCGCAATGCGCACCAGGCGGCGATATCCCCACCCATGACGCCGCCGCCGACCACGTGCACGTGGGTCGGACTGAAATCCTTCTTGTCACCCTCGGCCTTCAGGCGATCCTGCAGCAGGAATACCCGGATCAGGTTCTGCGCCGGTGTCTCGTTGATCAGGCGCGCGACATTCGCCGCTTCGCTGGCATACATCGCCGCCTCGTCACCCGCGGTGGCCTGCCAGTGTTCGAGCAGTTCGAGCGGGGCCGGGTAGTGCGCGGTATTGACCTTCTTGCGCACCTGCGACGCCATCAGGCGGGCAATCAACGGGCGCATCGGGGCCAGCGCCGGCGCCCGTTTCAGCCACCCCGCCTGGCGTGGCCGCCGCTTGTTATGCAGCAGCTGCAGCGCAGCCGAGCGCAGCTGGCGGCGCGGCACGCTCAGGTCGACCAGGCCGATGGCACGCGCGGCGCGGGCGCTGACGGTGCGTCCGCCGAGCATCAGTTCGAGTGCCTTCAGGTCGCCGAGCAGGCGCGTACTGCGCACCGTGCCGCCATAGCCCGGGAAGATACCGAGTTTCACTTCTGGAAAACCGAGCCGGGTCGCGCTGTCGTCGCAGCACACGCGGTAGTCGCACGCCAACGACAGTTCGAGTCCTCCACCGAGGCAGAATCCATGGATCGCGGCGACGGTCGGGAAGGCCATCGATTCGAGCCGGTGAAAGATCTCGTGTACGCGCTGGATATGCTGTTCGGCCGATGCAACGCCTGCGATCTGTGCAAACGCTTTCACATCAGCGCCGGCGATGAAGCCGTTGTCCTTGCCGGACTGGATGACCAATCCCTTCGGATGCATCTGAGCCGCCTGCACCAGGGCCTGGTCGAACCCTTCGAGCACCTCTTCGGTGAGCACATTGGTCGCGCTGTCGGCCTTGTCGAAGGTCAGCCAGGCGATGCCGTTGTCGTCTTTCTCGAGCGTGAAATGCCGGTTCATGCTGCCATCTCCTCCGTCCGTTCGAGTAGCAGGGCACCGCCCTGGCCACCGCCGATGCACAGGCTGGCCATGCCCAGCCTGCGTTCCTCACGGCGCATCACTTCGAGTGCATGCAGGGTGATGCGCGCACCGCTGGCACCGACCGGGTGGCCCAGGCTCACGCCCCCCCCATCGACGTTCAGGCGCGATTCGTCGATCGCGCCGAATGCGCCTTCCAGTCCGAGTTCGGTGCGACAGTAGCTGTCGGACTGCCACGCCCGGCAGCAGGCCAGCACCTGGGCCGCGAACGCCTCGTTGATCTCCCAGGTGCCGATATCGTCCGAGTACAGGCCATGCCGCTGTATCAGCGGCGCCATGGCGTGCACCGGGCCCAATCCCATCTGCGCCGGATCGAGGCCTGCCCACTGACTGTCGACGACCCGGCCGAGCACCGGCAGGTCGTGCCTTTCCACCGCGTCGGCCGAGGCCAGCAGCAACATCGCCGCGCCATCGGTCACCTGGGCACTGTTGCCGGCGGTGACCCGGCCGACCGGGCGGTCGAACACCGGGCGCAGCTTGGCCAGTGCCTCGAGCGAAGAGTCGGGGCGTACACCGTCATCAGACTCGTAGACTTTCCCATCACTGCCGTACAGCGGTTCGATCTCGTCCATCCAGCCCTGTTCCATGGCGTGCGCGAGGCGCTGATGACTGCGCACCGCGTAGGCATCCATCTCAGTGCGATCGATGGCGAAGCGCTCGGCCAGTTCCTCGGCCGTCTGCCCCATCGAGAGGCCGACGACCGGATCGGTCAGGCCACGCAGAAGCGCGATGATCGGCTTGAAGTGGGCGGCACGCAGTTGCAACAGGGCGCGACCACGGGCGCCAGCGGACCGCGCCTGGCTCCAGGCGCCAAGCCAGGCCACCATGGCCTCGTTGAGCAGCACCGGGTGATGACTCATCGACTCGGTCCCGCCGGCCAGCACCAGCTCGCTGCGTCCATTGGCAATCTGCAGGGCGGCGCTCTCGACCGCCTGCATGCCCGAGGCGCAGTTGCGCTGCACGGTCCAGGCCGGCACCTGTTCGCCGCAGCCCAGGCGCAGCGAAACCACGCGCGCGATGTTCGCCTCGTCCGGACCGGATGACACGCAGCCGAGGATCACCTGGTCGAGCTTTTCCGGTGACAATGCAAGCCCGGTCATCAGCGCGCGGCCTGAAGCCAGTGCGAGATCACTGGCCCGGAAAGGTCCTGGCCTGCCGCGTGTCTTGAGAAACGGTGTGCGTGTCCCGTCAACGATGTATACGGGGCGACCACGGAGATTGCCGCGGTCCTGATCCAGTGTCGTGCTCATGACCCGCCTCCCTTGATGGCATAGATCGTCGGTTTACCGGTGCGCGAAGCGCCCATTGCAAAGCGCTGACCGTATTGCTCGAAGCTGTCGACCATGATCACCGCGCGGCGCAACTCGGCCATGCGCTGCAGCGCGTCTGCCTCATCGTCGCTGATCACGCCCGCGGCAAGCGCTTCCTGGACCAGCTCGGCGGAGCCGCTCTTGCGCAGCAATCCGGCGCGGCGCGCCTCGCGCACAGTGCGTTCGATCGGTGCCACCTTGGCGGCCTGGGCGAATGCCTGCTCGATCTGGCCCTGGCGGTAATCGGCATCGTCGGTGATGAAGATGCCGCGGGTCAGGCGTTCACGTGCCTCTCCAGGCTGCAGCAGCACGCCGGCAGCGAGGTGGTCGACCCGGTCACGCGGGGCCGTGTAAGGCCGGCCGCTCGGGAACACCATCATCCGCAGCAGCCAACCCAGCGGACGCCACGGCAGGTTGCGGAATAACAGGCGCAGGCTTTCCTGCATCTGGTAGAAGGAGTTCTCGCAGGCCCAGGTGACCAGCGGCATATCAGCCTCCGGGCGACCCTGGTCCTCGAACCGTTTGAGGACCGCAGAGGTGAGATACAACTCGCTGAGTACGTCGCCGAGCCGGGCCGACAGACGTTCCTTGCGCTTGAGCGATCCACCCAGGGTCATCATGGCCACGTCGGCGCTGAGCGCGAACGCTGCGCTCATCCAATGCAGCTGCTGGAAGTAACGCCTTGTCGGACCATCGACCGGTGCCGACGTAAAGCGGCCGCGGGTCAGGCCCAGGAACAGGCTGCGCGCGACATTGCTGAGCACGAAACCGACATGGCCGAAGATCGCGTGATCGAACTGTTCCAGGCCGCGTTTGCTGTCCGGGTTCTGCACCGCCTGGAATTCACGCAGCACCCAGGGATGGCAGCGGATCGCGCCCTGGCCGAAGATGATCATGCTGCGGGTCAGGATGTTGGCCCCCTCGACCGTGATCGCGATCGGGATCGACTGGTAGGCGCGTCCGATCAGATTGGAAGGCCCGAGACAGATACCACTGCCACCCTGGATGTCCATCGCATCGTTGATGCAGCGGCGGTATTTCTCGGTCAGGTGGTACTTGACGATGGCCGAAATCACCGAGGGCTTTTCGCCAATATCCAGTGCACCCAGGGTGAGCGTGCGCGCGGCATCCATCTGGTAGGTGAGGGCGGCGATCCGTGCCAATGGCTCTTCGATGCCTTCGAAGCGGCCGATCGGCTGATTGAACTGGCGGCGTACGGCGGCGTAGGCACCGGTGTAGCGCGCCGCAGTCTTGCCGGCGCCGACACTCAACGCCGGCAGCGAGATACCGCGACCTTCGGCCAGGCACTCGACCAGCATCCGCCAGCCCTGGCCGATGTAGTCGACACCGCCGATCAGCTGCGACATCGGTACGAACACGTCCTTGCCGGTGTTCGGCCCATTCTGGAAAGGGATGTCGAGCGGCACATGCCGCTCACCGATGTTCACTCCCGGCGTATCTCGCGGCACCAGCGCAATCGACACGCCCAGCGATTCCTCCTTGCCGAGCAGGTGCTGCGGGTCGTACAGCTTGAACGCCAGGCCGAGCAGCGTGCACACCGGTCCCAGCGTGATGTAACGCTTCTCCCAGTTCAGGCGTACACCGAGTACCCGTTCGCCTTCCCACTCGCCGAAGCAGACCTCTCCGTGGTCGGGGATCGCACCGGCATCGCTGCCGGCGTCCGGCCCGGTCAGTGCGAAGCAGGGCAGTTCTTCGCCGCGCGCCAGGCGTGGCAGGTAATGCTTCTTCTGCTCATGCGTGCCGTAATGCATCAGCAGCTTGCCCGGTCCGAGCGAGTTGGGAACCATGACCGTGACCGCCGCGGTGATGCTGCGGCTGGCCAGTTTCATAACCACCTCGGAATGCGCCAGCGCCGAGAATGCCTTGCCGCCGTACTCCTCAGGCAGGATCAGGCCAAAGAATCCCTTGTCTTTGATGTACTGCCATACATCGGCCGGCAGGTCGCGATCCTCGTGCGTGATCTGCCAGTCGTCGAGCATGCGACACAGTGTTTCGGTCTCTTTGTCGAGGAAGTCACGTTCCGCCTTGCTCAGGTGCGGCGGTGGCAGGTTGAGCAGACGCTGCCAGTCCGGCTTGCCAGTGAACAGCTCGGCATCCCACCAGACACTGCCGGCCTCGAGTGCCTCCTGTTCGGTCTGCGACATGGGCGGCACGACCTTGCGGAACTGGCGGAACAAGGGCGCGGTGATGAATCTCTGCCTGATGCGCGGTACGGCAAACACTGCCACCACCAGGCCGGCGAGCAGCCACAAGGGCGCCATCACTGGCCAGCCGGCATCACTACCGAGTGTCAGCGTCACCAGCGATGCTGCCAGTGCAGCGATCCACACCCCGGTCCCGGCGCCCCAGTAGGCGAGTGCCCAGACCACCCCGACAACAACAAGCACGGTAACAATCCACATCAGATTTACCCCCTGCGTCGCAAGAATGCGAAGGCTTGGTGTTTGCGCCAACCGGATGTCGGCGTTGTTGAGTGTTCGAGATCTTCCACTTCGTCGGCGTCGAGAACGATCTCCTCGACCACGTCGTCTTCGGGTTCTTCGTGCAGCACCTTGCTCGGTGGCGGATTGAACGCATGCCGCTCGTCGTTGTAGATCCCGTCGTCCGTCCAGGGTAGGCGGTGATAGAGACCGACGTCGTTCAGACCGAGGTAGGGATACTTGATGATCGAGAAATAGGGCGAATAGTCGAAATCACGGGGTGCCGCCAGGCGCGGGTTGCGCTTGAAAAAACGCACGCTGCCATCGTCATTGCGATCGATGAACGGGAGGATCGGAAAATCGACTGACATGAATGCCTCGGCAATCAGCGTCGAGCACACGGTGCGCGTCGGATTGCCTGCGTTGTGCTGAAACAGGCTGGAACGCCAGCGCCGCGGCAGAACACTCCAGGGAAAGAAGAACCGCGCCAGGTCGAGGATCTGGCGCACGTCGTAATCCCAGCCCAGGTGCTTGACGGCGTAGCCGATCACCGATTCGGCATCGGCCGGCGACAGCCCGGTCGGACGGCAGATGCGCAGGTGGTCGTGGCGGTAATGGGAAAGCGGCGTGATGCCGGTGCCGCGGCCCATAACCGCTTCGATGATCAACTGATCTTCCGGATCACCGTCGTAGTGGTAACCGATCACCTCGCGCAGGTCCGGATCGCGCACATCGTACAGGCGACCGATGTACAGGGCCGAGTGGCTCCAGGGACTCTGGGTGATGACCTTGATGACTTCCGATACGCGACTGCGGCCCTCGACGAGGAGCACGTCGCCGATCCTCAATTCGAATCCCAACCGACTGAAGTCGCAGAGTGGCGTGGGGGACGGTGGTCCGTCCTTCGTCAGCCAGTCTGTGGCCTTGTCGTATACCCATCGTAAAAGATTGCGCATCGTCCGGGCCCAACACTCTGTCTTATCGAGTATAGACCGCAAAATCGGACGGTTTGTTTCCAGAAAATGTTTAGTACTTTTGTACTAAAACATAATGCGTCAATAGTTTGAACTTTTATTCTTTTAAAATAGCATCTTATATTCACTTTATTAACATTTGGATATTTTGACTAATTTCTGCGATTGAGCGTTCCAACACTTTCTGCGCAGTGTAAAAGTGGGGTGCAAGCCGAACACCACCACACCTGGCAGAGCAGATCACGCGTCGATCCATCAGCGCCGCGTGTAACCGCGAACCGTCCACCTCGCGATGGCGGAAGGTAAGGATGCCGGCACGCCGTGCCGGATCTGCCGGTGTCAGGATCTCTATGCCATCGATCGTGCGCAGCGCCGCGTCCAGCCAGGCCAGGTTTTCCTCGACGAGGCGACTGATGTCCTGCATGCCGATTTCCTCGAACAGCGACAGACTGGCATCCATGGCGTGGATGCCGACCATGTTTGGCGTACCGGCCTCGAACCGGCGCGCCGATTCCGCCGGTTGCCAGGTCTCGTCTTCGAAGGCGTAGGGCGACTCACGCATCGCCCAGCCGAACTGGTGCAGTGACAGCGCGTCACGCAGGTCCGGACGGCAATACAAAAAACCCAGCCCTTCAGCCGACAGCAGCCACTTGTGGCCACCGGCAACCACGAAATCGGCGGGAATCGCGGCGAGATCGAAATCGATCACGCCCAGGCTCTGGATCGCGTCGATCGAAACCAGCACACCGCGTGCACGGCAGGCCTCGCACAGCCGGGCAACGTCGAATCGATAGCCGGTCGCGAAATGCACGGTGCTGATTGCGAGCAGCCTGGTACTGGGTCCGATCGCATCGAGCAGCGCACCTTCCGGATCGGCACAGGACAGGGCGTCGATCGCACGATAATTGACGCCGCGATCTTCAAGCACCTGCCAGACCATCTGGTTGGAGCAGAAATCGCCCTGCAGGCCGACGACCTCGTCACCGGGCTGCCAGGCAAGTCCCTGGCTGATCATCGAAAGCCCTTCCGATGTGTTCTTGACCAGAGCGATATCGTCGGGAGAAGGGGCATTGATCAGACGCGCCAGTCGCTCGCGCAGGCGCTTTTCCACGGCCAACCACGCCGGATAATCGGCGCCGCCCTGGAACATGTTCTGCTGCGCGAAATTGGCCACCGCCTGCGCCGTGCGGCGCGGCCAGGCGCCCACCGCCGCATGATTGAGATAGCAGAGTTCAGAATCCTGGGGAAACTCTGACGGCAGGTAAATCACGTACAGGCTCGCTTTTTCCGGTTGCTCGGGCCGTCAAACTAGCGCACCGCGATGTCCCGGACAACGCATGCCATAGCCAGGTTCAATTACCGCGATTCGATCTGTCGATTTCCAATCACTCGATGCGTGCGGTACAAAACCGGAACGATATCAACCAGCAGCAGGATCATAGCCAAATGAAAGCATTCCTGATCGACCCGCAGCAGCAAACCATCGACCCGGTGGATGTCACGAACATCGATGACATCAAGCAACTGATTAGGTTCGACACCGTGATCCGCGACGAAATCGGTCCCGATGGCGATCGTCTGTACTTCGATGAAGAGTGTTTCCTGCGCGGTACCGAAGGACGCTTCCAGATCGACAGCATCGTCCCGGTTGCCGGCAAAGGTGTCGTCGTCGGTGGCAAGGAAGGTGATGTGCTGCAAGACGTGGTTACAGACGCGGCGGCTTTGAAGGGTCGATTGAAATACCTGTGACCAAATTCCGTAATTGCGCATAATACATATTATGTTAAATAATATATTTGGGAGTGCGCACCAGATGGTCTCGTTCTTCGGTGCAGCCATAAATCCCCCGGTCCGGCAGGCTCCATAAGCACGGTATGCCTGGCCACGTCGGCCAGGGCCTCGTCTGTCGCAATTTTGCACAGCGATACCAAAGCCTCCGGCGGATTCGGCTATTGGCACTGGTCGTCGTAGCTCATGCCGTCGTCACGGCGGACATTACAGTTGTTCCTGAGTTTCTTGGACGATGCCCGCCGATGTCATAGCGAATCCCGCATGGCCTGGAGTTCGGCGATCAAAGGCTCGATGTCGTCCTGCACGATGCTCCACAGGGTGTCGTTATCGATGCCGAGATAGCCATGGATCAGGCGGTTTCGCGTGGCGACCACCTGTCGCCACGGGATGGCCTGGTGTTGATCACGCACATCGCCCGGCACGTGTGTGGCCGCCTCTCCGATCAATTCGAGATTACGCAGGATAGCGTCGTACTTTAGCTCATCGCGCTCAAAGACCTCCTGATCGATACCTGCGCTGTACGCACGCACCTTTTGTGCAAAGCGCAGCATGTCGTCCAGATAGAATCTCCATTCGCGTTCAGACATTCACGGCCTCGCGCTCGATGAAGGGTTTCAGCTCCGGCCGCATTGCCTTTTCCGTCACCAGATCGACTGCGCAACCCAACGCATCTTCCAGGTAGAACTGCACGCCGAAGTAACGCTCCGAAGTTGCAGGCCCGTCGAAACCAACAACCACGTCTACGTCGCTGTCCGGACGTGCCTCGCCGCGCGCAGTCGAACCGAACAGTGCGAGCCGCGTCACCCCGAAGCGCTCTTCCAGAACCGGCTTGGCCGTTCTCAACGTCTGTAATGTTTGCTGTCTGTTCATCTTCACCCGCCTTGAGGAAACAAGTGTATTACCAGGCACTCGATGCCCTGGATTCTAGGGCAAGCGGCATCTCTAACCTACCCTCGTCACGAGGTGTTGCATCTCCCGTACCGTGCGAATGAACTCGCCCCCGATCGTTACGTGACGTTCGTTGAGTCGCACCGACGCCTTCAATGGGTCCAAGTCCATGACATTGAGATGTCTGCATGCCCTTTCGGTCCCTTGTTGATCAATGGCTGCACGTTCCGATGCCACCAGTGGCAGTGGTCCATGCGAAGCCTCTCCAGGCCGATCCGGATGTACTGACCATTGCCGGTCGGAAGGCGGCGGATGAAGGGAGCGGTGTTAGCCGGCATCGTGCTTTCTCAAGCCACCTTGAATCGTCAGTCGCTCAGAAAATAGATCGGTTTCAAGGGCAACAGCCGTCGCTTTTCGCGATCAATCCGGTCGTTGTATTCGACCCAAAGATCGACCAAACGTTTTCGATTGATCAGCGTGATCTTGCGTCGCTCCTGTGCGCGTGCCAGGTCTTCAGCGTCTCGGGTGAAACCGCCCGTAGTAACGAACAACCCGACATCATCATCGTTCACCAATGCCAGAAACGAGCGCAGCTCCTCGGCACTGATATTGTCTTTTCGGCGTTTGACCTGCACCTTGATCCTTGGCGGTTTCGTACCGAGTGGATCATTCCAGGCCAGCACGTCGATCCCGCCATCTTTTCCGGGCGGCGAGATCCAGGACACGTGATATCCCATTCCTTCGAGCAGTGCCGCCACCAGGTCCTGCAGATCGTAAGGATTTATCTCGGTGAGATACTGTTTGATCTCATCGGCCGCCTGCTCCTCGGCCATTTCATACGTGATCTGCGCATCGTGCGCCTCTGCTTGAAGCTCAACCGATGCCTCGTCGTCTTCGGTCAGTTCTTGTTCTTTCTTCCAGTCCCGATAGAGCCTGGCTGCCTCGCGGTAGAACTCGGCTGGATCGATAATCTTGTTCAAGGCTGATGCGCCCAGTTCGGTAACTGTCCATACGCCCTGCTCTTTGCGCATCCAGCCGGCTTTAACCGCGTCCACTGTCGCGAAGCGAACGATCTTTTCAAACCGCCGGCCGCCAGATGGATACTCGCCTGCCTCGTAATCCGACAGCGTGACCGCACTTTCCAACGCCGTTAGCGCATCTTTCGCCTGCAAACCTTCGTCGGAAGCGATCAGCAGCTCGAACAGCTTGCGCAGAAGTACACCAGTCCGTTCTCGCGTAATGCTCTTGCTCATGAATTCGTCTCTGCAAAACGTTTCAGGCGGTGCCTGAACGTGTTGATGAACCTGTTGAGGTAGTCAGCGAAAAACTCCTTGATCTCTGCCCGATTTGAAGAGGACTGAACATCGCCAAATCGTTTGGTCACCATGGGTGCGAGACGACCATCGATCTCATTCAGACTTACCTCTTCGCCAAGTTCTGTAGCTATCTGGTCGATGTCCTGCAGCAGAAATTCAGAAGCACTATCGCCTGTGTTTCCTTTCATAAGCTTTAGGTAGACACCGACAGTTTCCTTTGACTTCGAGAAATACGGGCTGACCCAGACGGCGCCACCAGCTGGAGGAAGCATGAAGTAAAGGTTCTGGCTTTGCGTGATGTTGGGCATCGGCTGTGAAACGTCATCCAAACGCAACTGGCCAAGGAAATCGGTCCAAAACTCCCGATAGCATCGACGGATCTCTTCCTGGCCTTCAGGCAGCGACAGCTCATCCTCAGTTGTGGTTTCTAAGCTGGCACCTTCCGGCAATACGACGATGTTCCGCCTAAATTCGACGGTACGCGCGATTACCCGTGGTTGAACCAGCAAACCAACATCGTGGTGCTGGTAGAGCGCCAATTCAACGAGACCAAAAGTGAATTCCAGGCGGCCGACTGTCTCGAGGAAATCTGCAATTGCTCCAGCGCCCTCCTTGATGCCGTCACCAACGATCAAAAGCAGGAACCGTCCAAGTGACAGGGATTGCTGAACCCCGTCAACAAAGCCGATTTCATCGGTTTCCGGACAATGCGCTTTTACCAGTTCGAACAGTGCATTGCCTTTCCGACCAAGTTTCCGGGAGACTTCTCGCTGAAGGTCCTCGTAACTCCAGTTGGACAACTCCTTTGCATAGTCGAGTATCTGGGCAACCACTTTGCGCCGTGCCTCGGGATTGCGCCACAGCTTTGCCTCCAGGATCACCAGTCGCCCTGCTGGGGTGACGTACAGTGCGTCCATCGGTCCCGCGGGTGTCGAAAGTTCCATGCAGACGGGCACAAGACCCTCGTACGCCACATCGATTTCGGAAACTGGCAGACAGTTAGGATGATCGAATGCAAGCTGCTGGATGAAGGCTTCATCATATTGACCACCTTCGCCCGTCGCGCTCAACGATACGCGGGCCATCTTTGCCGGCGAACCGCCCGGGGCGATGATCAAGGGTGTGCCATAGGCACTGTTAGCCATCCATAGCCTCCTCTGATTCTTCTCCCAGGTCAGCAGCTATTTCCCGAAACTGCTCCAGTGCCGCCTGCAGATCCTCGACGATCTCAGCGGCGATGATGCCGGGCTCAGGCAGGTTGTCAGACTCTTCCAGTGACTCATCTTTTAGCCAAAAGATATCCAGGCTGGCCTTGTCGCGATTGATGAGTGTCTCGTAGTCATAGGCGCGCCAGCGGCCGGTGGGCGCTTCTTCACTCCATGTCGGCGCACGAAGATGAATGCCTTCCGGTACATAGCACTTCACAAAATCGTCCAGGTCCTCGCGCTTGAGCGGGTTGGTCTTCAATGTGAAGTGCATATTGGTGCGCAGGTCGTAGATCCACAACTTACGCGTCCAGGGGGTCTCACTGGCCGGCTTCTTGTCGAAGAACAGCACGTTGGCCTTCACGCCCTGGGCGTAGAACAGGCCGGTGGGCAGGCGCAACAGGGTGTGGACATCGCATTCGTGCAGCAGCTTGCGGCGGATGGTCTC
>JAGRHE010000579.1 GCA_020445165.1 Gammaproteobacteria bacterium | reverse complement strand
CACTTACTTTCCTTGATCGATGATATTCTGGATCTTTCGAAAATTGAAACCGGCAAGCTCAGTGTCTCCCCCGGGCCTTGCAGCCTTCGGCAGGAAGTCAATTCAGCCATTGCTCTGTTTCAATCGCGGCTGGCGACAAAGAATCTCGAGGTCCGCATGGAGATTCATCAGGATGTCCCCTGCCATTTTCAGAGCGACCCGACACGGCTACGACAGATTTTGATCAACCTTATCGGCAACGCGATCAAGTTCACCGAATCCGGTTCTATATCGGTGCGTGCATCGTCCAATGGGGACACTCTGCTCGTTGATGTCGTTGATACCGGAATCGGTGTCTCCCCTGACGAGGTGTCTCGAATATTTGATCCTTTCGCTCAGGGCAACTCCGCCACTAACCGCAAGTACGGCGGCACGGGGCTCGGCTTGAGTCTCTCCCAGCGCCTTGCCGACGCGCTTAACGGAAAGCTGGAGCTGCATGCCTCAGTTCCGGGCGAGGGAAGCACCTTCCGTCTGACATTGCCGCTGGACGCGAAGCCA
>JAGRHE010000578.1 GCA_020445165.1 Gammaproteobacteria bacterium | reverse complement strand
AGGAACAGTTCGTCGTGGGGGATCACCTGCTTGTCGGAACGGTCCTCGTAGTTGTGGACCGCGAAGCCCTCGTCGTTGGTGCCGCGCATGGGCACGTGGCCGTACTCGCTGGGCTCCAGCTCGCGCTGGCGCAGTTCGTCCAGCAGGTTGAAGTGGTGCACGTCCACCTTGGGCCGCTTCGGGATGTCGCCTTCGGCCAGGTAGGCGTCGATGGATTCGGCAACGATGGAGCCGTGGCCGATGGCCGTGGTCAGCAGGTGCGGACGGATGATGTCGCCGGCCGCGAAGTGGCCGTCCCGGTCCATCTTGTAGGTCTTGTCCGTGTGCATGAAGCCGTGGCCGTTGTTCAGCTCCTCCAGCCCGTCGAAGGCGCCCATCTGGCCGATGGCCGAAACCACCATGTCGGCGTACAGGTTGAACTCGGTGCCCTCGATGGGGATGGGGCGGGTGCCGTCCATCTCGCATTCACACATGCGCAGGCCCTTGGCCCGGCCTTCGGGGTCCTTCAGCACCGCCAGGGGCATGACGCCGCCGCGGA
>JAGRHE010000577.1 GCA_020445165.1 Gammaproteobacteria bacterium | reverse complement strand
CTTCGGATCCATTCAGCACCCGATAAATGAGGCGCGCCAGAAGGAAGACGACGATACCGGCGATAAGATGGATCGTGAGATTGGTGGCTTTGAATGACCACGAATCCAGACCGGCGAGCGCGTGGTTGATGCCGAAGCTCACCTGAGCCAGCGGGCGGTTGGAAGGAAAGGCGCTGAATGACGAATCCCAGGCGCGGGTGAGATTGGACCATGACAGCGAGTCGATCTTCACCCAGCGGTTTTGGGCGATATGTATATTGTCGTCAAGCAGGAACGGACCATGCAGCCCTTCGAGGTAGACGAAAACGGTCGCCGTCAGCGCCAGGATCAGCATCCACCGGGATAGATATGTGGGCATTCAGTTCTCTCGGGGCCTGTGTGGTGAGAAGTCGGGTTCAGCCTGCAATGTCGGCAAATGTGACACAAGCTGAATGAAATCCACGCAAATACGTGTACCTGGGCTAAAGTTTTGCATCGGAAAACCGAAATCCAGATTACGCGTCAGTTGCCCGGCTGTGCGCCCCCTAGTCAAAGAAAAC
>JAGRHE010000576.1 GCA_020445165.1 Gammaproteobacteria bacterium | reverse complement strand
CGCAGTGCAGGACTTTATCGCGCATGAACAGCAGTTGGCACCGCCTGCGGTAAAATTCACCCTGACCAATGACAGCTCCAGCGTGGTGCGTGACCGTCTGCAGATATTGACCAGCAACGGCATGCAGGGACTGCTGCTGGTATTCCTGGTGATGTGGCTCTTTTTTCAGCTGCGTTTTGCCTTCTGGGTAGCCATGGGTCTGCCGATATCGTTCCTTGGCGGCCTCTTCATCATGTCGCTGCTGGGACAGTCGATCAACATGATCAGTATGGTGGCACTGCTGATCACCCTTGGCCTGCTGATGGATGATGCCATCGTCATTGCCGAAAATATCTCAACCCACCTGCGCAAGGGCAAATCGGCCTTTCGTGCCGCCGTCGACGGCACCGCCCAGGTGATGCCGGGAGTGCTCTCATCCTTCCTGACTTCGGTGGCCGTGTTTGCCCCCCTGGCATTCCTCAGCGGCAATATGGGCAAGGTGCTGGAGGTCATTCCAGTGGTATTGATTGCCGTGCTTGCGGTGAGTTTGCTCGAGGCTTT
>JAGRHE010000575.1 GCA_020445165.1 Gammaproteobacteria bacterium | reverse complement strand
CTCACCGGTCTCGAGCGTGACCAGATGGTCACCATACTGAAACTGCTTGCTCACTTTTGCCACGATATTTCGCCTGTTCGTCTTCGAAATGCTGTTACGGATTCGGCCGGGCCCCTGTGGCACGACCAGGTCTTTTCAGACCCCGGATGTGACTGCGGTCGGCACTGGGCCGACCGCGGTACTTTTGCAACCTGATTCCTCTGGCGCTCTGCCAGGCCTCAGCGACGCAGGCCGAGGCGGCCGATCAGTTCCTGGTAACGACCCAGGTCCTTGCGCTTGAGGTAGTCGAGCAGTTTGCGACGCTGGTTGACCAGCTTCAGCAAACCGCGACGGGAATGATGATCCTTGGCGTGCTCATTGAAGTGCGACTGCAGACCCAAGATGCGGGTGGTCAGCAGGGCAACCTGCACTTCCGGCGAGCCGGTGTCGCCCGGCGTGCGGGCATACTGCGAAATGACTTCCGCGGATTGAGCGGCGGTAAGCGGCATGAGTTGATCCTCAAAATAACGAGATGACTTGCAAAACCCCCAGTAGGACGAT
>JAGRHE010000574.1 GCA_020445165.1 Gammaproteobacteria bacterium | reverse complement strand
GATCGTGCCCATATGCTGCTGCACGAAGTTCTGCGCCAGCGTCAGCCCGAGTCCGGTGCCACCGTCGTGCCCCGATACCAGCGGGGCGAAGATGCGGTCGCGGATCGCCTCGGGCACGCCGGGCCCGTTGTCCTGCACTTGCAAGTCCAGTGCCAGCCTGTAGCGCTGGCGGCCGACGGTAACCTGGCGCGCGATCCGCGTCCGCAGCACGATCTCGGCGTCGCCGCGGTCGATGCGCCCGCCGACCGGCGGCGCGCCCGGCGCGGCCAGCGCCTGGGTCGCGTTGCGCACGATGTTGAGCACGGCCTGGATCAGCTGCCCGCGGTCGCCGCGGAACTCGGGGATCGAGACGTCGTAGTCGCGCACGATGCGCAGCCCGCGCGGGTACTCCGCCAGCACCAGCGCGCGCACGCGCTCGCAGATCTCGTGGATGTTGACGTCGCCGACCACCTGCGGCCGGCGGTGCGGTGCGAGCAGCCGGTCGACCAGCGCGTGCAGGCGGTCGGCCTCGTGCACGATCACGCGCGTGTACTCGGCCAG
>JAGRHE010000573.1 GCA_020445165.1 Gammaproteobacteria bacterium | reverse complement strand
CGCGACCTTCACCTGGGTCGGGTTGCCCTCGCTCAACACCTCGTACAGCAACCGGCGGGCCTCGTCATCGGCGTCGGTCGCACGCAGCGCGGCGATCTGTTCCAGCTTGACGTCGACCAGGGCCTCGCTCGCAGAGCGCGCAGGGAAGTCCTCCTCGTCGAGCATGTTGGCGCCATCCTCGGCGGTCCAGGGGGCCGGGCGCTCGGCCGGTCCGTTGACGTCGACGCTGTCGTCATACTCGTTGTAGTCGTCGCCGGGGCTTGCGGCCGGTGCGTCGGCCGCGGGCTCGTCGAGCGCGGCGAACTCGGCCTCGATGCGATCGAACTCGTCATCGCCCGCGCGATCGCCGCCCGTACCGGCCCCCGCAGCATCGGCCGCCGCCGTAGCAGCAGGCGCGGCAGCAGGCGCCGCAGCGTTCGCCGAATCGTCGGCAGAGGCGTCGTCCGCATCCTCACGCGCCGCACGCTGCCGTGACAGCAGGCGCGCGAACATCAGGCCGACCTCGAACAACAACCACATCGGGATCGCCAACAGGGTCTGC
>JAGRHE010000572.1 GCA_020445165.1 Gammaproteobacteria bacterium | reverse complement strand
CGCAGATGGCCGGCGCCGACCTGGCGAGCACGGTCACGCCGCCGGAGCCCGTGATCCTCGACGGTCCCGGCCCGCACATCGTCGGCCTCGACACCGGGATCAAGCTCTCGATCGTCCGCCAGCTCCGCGAGCGCGGCTGCCGGGTGACGCTGCTGCCCTGCGGAAGCGGGCCGGAGGAGGTGCTCGCGCTCGATCCCGACCTCGTGTTCCTCGCCAACGGGCCCGGCGATCCGGCCGCGCTCGACCACGTCGTCGGAACCGTCCGCGAGCTCGTCGGCAAGAAGCCGGTCTTCGGCATCTGCCTCGGCCACCAGCTGCTCTGCCGAGCCGTCGGGCTCGAGACGTTCAAGCTGCCGTTCGGCCATCGCGGCGCCAACCACCCGGTCAAGGATCTGGCGACCGGGAAGATCGAGATCACCTCCCAGAACCACGGCTTCGCCGTCGTCGGGCCCGGCGGCGAGCAGCGCATGGAATCCGACGAGCCGGTGCGCTGGGAGACCGACTTCGGCACCGCCGAGCTCTCGCACCTGAACCTCTACGAC
>JAGRHE010000571.1 GCA_020445165.1 Gammaproteobacteria bacterium | reverse complement strand
ATCCTCGCCGGTGTCGAGCACGATCGCGGCCTGGCGCTCGGAGCGCTGCCAGGCCTCACCCCGTGCATAGCGGTGCCAGGAGCCGTGCATGCCGAGGTGGCTGCGCAGCAGCCGGTCGTCGAGCGCGATGAACAGGTGCTTGCCGCGGGCGTACACATCGCTCACCTGCAGCCCCGCGAGGTCGACCGGGCGCGGCGTGTCCGCCCGTCCGCTCGCCAGGCGTCGGCCCTGCAACTCGGTGCGCAGGTAGGCGGCGACCTTGTAGACGGTGTCGCCCTCGGGCATCAGGCGAAGGCCTCGGCGGCCAGGCCGCGGTAGTCGGCGACGAAGCCGCAGCGCAGCATCAGCTCGTGCCATGGCGACTCGCGCACCGCGCGACCGTCGATCTTCTCGATCACCAGGGTGCGCCGTCGTGTCTGCCGTGGCAGCGCGTGCAGTGCTGTAAATGCGGCCTCGGCGATCCGCACCTCGGCGAGGTGTTCGGGGAAGCTGACCAGGTGGCGGCCGTTCGGGCCGAGGTAGAGCACGGGCCTGCCCGCGTG
>JAGRHE010000570.1 GCA_020445165.1 Gammaproteobacteria bacterium | reverse complement strand
ACATCCATTACCTGGAAAAGAAACTGGGTCTGAAGTGAAGCGGCGGCGGTATCGCCGCACAGCGGGGTCATTGCGGGCGGAGGCAGATCCGCTCCCGCAATGACCGCAAAGGCGTTGTCTACTCCTCATCTTCTCGGCGTCGATACCGGCGGTACTTTTACCGACTTCGTGCTGTTCGACGGTACGGGCTTGCGCGTCCACAAGGTGCTGTCCACGCCGGATGCGCCGGAACGCGCCATTCTGCAAGGCATCCGCGAGCTCGGCCTCAATCCGGCCCATGAACGCCTGCGCATCGTGCATGGCTCCACTGTCGCGACCAACGCGGTGCTCGAAGGCAAAGGCGTACGGACTGCGTTGATCACCAATCGTGGGATGAGCGACCTGCTCACGATCGGTCGTCAGGCCCGCAAGGCGCTCTACGATCTGCAACCCGCAATAAAGCCCCCACCGGTGCCCCGCGAACTGTGTCTGGAAACCGGCGGACGCCTGGGCGCGGACGCACAGACCATCGAGCCACTCAGCGAAGCCGATCTGGCTGAACT
>JAGRHE010000056.1 GCA_020445165.1 Gammaproteobacteria bacterium | reverse complement strand
CCGGAGGGCGCCGACGCTTCCCCGAACCCCACCCCGGAGAGGCAGCGGGCCACCAGCGCTCCATCCAAGTCGCCCCTCCCCCGGAGCGCGTACGCGGTCTCGACCACGTTGCGCAGCTCCCGGACGTTCCCCGGCCAGGAGTGGGCCCGCAATACATCCACGGCCGAGGACGACAGCCTGGGTGCCACCCCACCCTGGCGCGCCGCGCAGGCGACGAGCAGGTGGCAGGCCAGGGGTTCCAGGTCCTCCAGGCGCTCCCGCAGGGGCGGCAATCGTAGGGTGACGCAGGCGAGGCGGTAGAGCAGGTCGGAGCGGAAGCGCCCCGCGGCGACCTCGGCGCGGAGGTCACGGTGGGTGGCGGCGACCACCCGAAAGGACACCGGCGTGGGGCGGGTAGCGCCCAGGCGCTGGACCTCCCGCGCCTCGAGCGCGCGTAGCAGGTGGGGCTGCAGGTCGAGGGGCATCTCCCCGATCTCGTCCAGGAAGACGGTGCCTCCCTCGGCCCGTTCGAGGACCCCGGGTCGGGCCTCGGTGGCCCCGGTGAAGGCACCTTTCTCGTGGCCGAACAGTTCGCTCTCGATCAGGGTCGGCGTGATCGCGCCGCAGTTCACCTTGATCAGCGGACGGTCGCGCCGCGGGCTGGAGTCGTGGATGGCGCGCGCGATCGCCTCCTTGCCGGTCCCCGATTCGCCGATGATCAGCACCGAGCTGTTGGTCGGTGCGACCTGGTCGACCTGTTCCAACACGTCTTTGAGCGCGGCACTCTCGCCGACGATGCTGTCGAAACGGCCTTCGTTTTTTACTTCGGCCTGCAGGTAGGCGTTCTCGGCCTGCAACCGGTCGCGCAGTCTCTCGACCTCGGCCAGCGCTTCGCGCAGCTGGTGTTCCTGGCGCTTGCGCTGGGTGACGTCACGAAACGCCAGCACGGCGCCCTGTACCTCGCCGCCGCGCATGATCGGGGTGCAGGTCCAGCTGACCGCGAAATGATCACCGCTGTGGCGCCAGAACACGTCGCTGTCACTCTGCTTGGCGACCCCTTGCTTCAGGGTCTGGTAGATCCCCGATTCGATGAAATGGTAGGGGCTGCCATCCCAACGGGCATACAGGTGCAGCTCATGCAGCGAATGCCCGATCAACGCGTCCTTGGGGTAACCGGTCAGCTGCATGGCGGCCGGGTTGGCGAAGGTGATGTGACCCTCGCGGTCGAGGCCGTAGATACCATCACCGACCGAATCAAGGATCGGCTGGCTGGCCGACTCCAGCTGGCGGTTGCGCTCGGCCAACTCGGTGCGCAGGCGCGCGATGGTGAGGTGGGTTTCGACACGCGCGATCACCTCTTCTGACTGGAATGGCTTGGCGATGTAATCGACAGCCCCCATGGAGAGGCCCTTGATCTTGTCGTCGGTGTTTAGGGCGGACAGGAAGATCACCGCGATATCGCGTGTCTCGGGGTTCTCCTTGAGTCGGGCGCAGGTCTCGAAGCCGTCGATACCGGTCATCAGGATATCGAGCAGGATCAGGTCGGGATGCGCCCATTGCGAAACCTTGAGTGCGTCCTCGCCGCTCTTGGCCACCAGCAGCTTGTGGCCCAGGCCCTTCAGGGTGCCGAACAACAGCTGCAGGTTGGTCGGATTGTCATCGACCAGCAGGATGGTGCTGTTATGGGGCTGCGGGGAATTCACGCGCTTGTCCGGACCGGGTGAGTGGCAGAATCATAGGAGAATTGCGCGCCTTCTGTCATGCCGGCCACTGCAGGATCATGTGTGCGCTCGCAGGCGTTCGGTGAATTGCCGCAGGCCGTCGAAGTCGAACACCCGTGCCATCAGTGCGAGACGCTCGACATCCGCCTGCGGTGCTTCGGACGCTTCGGCCAGGTCTTCGGCCAGCTGGAACAGCGACGCGACATCGCCGACCGCAATGGCCGATTCGATACGGGCCGCAGTACTTACAGCCAGTTCCGCCGGCCATGGTGAAACCGTTGCATCCTGGCTGTCGGTCTCGCGCGCGCAGAAGCGTGCGCCGACCAGTGTTTCGAGCAGGGCGCGCAGCTCGCGCTCACTGTACGGTTTGCCGAGAAAGCCGTCGAATCCTGCATCCAGTACCGCTTCGTCGGCGTTGCCCCACACGTTGGCCGACACTGCGACAACGCGTGGCTCACCGAATGGCGAGGCGTTGCGCAGCCTGTTCACGTCGCCGGCGAGCGATTCCTGCGGCAGCCGGACATCGAGCATCACCAGGTCGAGGGTCCTGTCGGCCAGTTGCCGGGCCGCCTGTTCGTAGTCCTCGGCCATGTGCACCGTGCAACCGAGATGGCGCAACAGGGCGCCCAGCCGCTCGCGATCGTCGATGCCGTGCTCGATCACCAGCACGCTGCAACTGCTGTCGGGAGCCAGGCGCCGGTCGCCGCGGTACAGCTCGACCATTGTGGCAGATGACGGCTGCTGGGCGACGTTGCCGGCCGGCAGGCGGAAGCTGAAGCGGCTGCCCTTACCCGGTGTGCTCTCGACCTTGAGCGGTTCGCCACCGAGCAGGTGGATCAGGCGCTGGTTGATTGCCAGGCCAAGGCCGGTACCGTCGATCGCCTGGCCGTCGCTGGCCTGCTGAAAGGCGTCGAATATGGCGCCCAGCTTGTCTTCAGGGATGCCGATCCCGCTGTCCTGGACGGCAAAGCTGATCAAGCCGTCGGACTCACTGGAAACGCTCAGCACCACTGATCCACGCGCGGTGAACTTGACCGCGTTGCTGAGAAGGTTGAGCAGGATCTGGCGCAGGCGGACTGGGTCGGTCTCGATCTCGCGCGGCACCTCGGGGGCGATCTCGCGGCTCAGCGTCAGACCTTTCTGCGCCGCGCGCTGGGCGATGATCGTGTACACATCGTCGATCAACTGCGGCAGGTGCGTGGCCTGGTATTCGACCCGCATTTCCCCGGCCTCGATCCGGGTCAGGTCGAGGATGTCGTTGATCAGCGTCAGCAGGTGCTGGCCGCAGCGTTCGATGGCCTGCACGTTGTCGCGCTGACTGCCGGCGATCTGCTGGTCGCGACGAAGTATCTGGGTGTAACCGAGAACGCCGTGCAGCGGCGTACGCAGTTCGTGCGACATGTTGGAAAGGAACTCCGATTTGGCCCGGTTTGCCCGCTGTGCCTGTTCGGTAGCGCGACGCAGGGCCTCCTGTGTCTGGCGCGTCGCATCAATCTGTTGCAGCAGGCGCGCATTGCTCTCCTGGAGCGCCGATGTGCGTTCTGCAACGCGGTCTTCGAGCACCTGGTGCGACTCGCGCAGCAGCTGCTCACGATCGGCGATGTGGCGTGCCATGCGGCTGATCGCCTTGGCCAGTCGACCCAGTTCGTCGTCCGAGTGCACCTCGGGGGCGACCTGGAAATCGCCCTGCGCCACCCGGCCCACGGCATCGTCGAGCGCCACCAGTGGGCGCGTGATCTGGCGGGCGACGGTACCGATGATGACGACGATGGTGACCAGCGACAGCAACAGCGCGGCGGCCAGCAGCAACACCTCACGCCGGGCATCGGCAAGCGCAGTACGCGCCGGGATGATCGCGGTCACCGACCAGGGAAAGCCAGGTAGGCGCGCATTGGCCAGCCAATAATTGACGCCACCGGCCAGGGCTACCGTGGTTATGGCATTGGCCGCCGGTGTCTGGTTTTGCACATCGATCGGCAGATCGCCGTGTCCGGGCCACTGTGGCGGTTGCAGCAGGACGCCGTCGGCAGTGCGGATCGTCAGGTGGATCGCGGGTGCGTGTGGCTCATGGACTTCGTCATACAGGTCCTCCACTCCCAGTTCGACCCACGAGGCACCGACGCGGGCGCCGGCCTGGTAGATCGCACGGCTGAAGCCGACCACGTCACCAAGCGTGTGCCAGCCCGGCGCACGATCGAGTCTCTCGTGTGTCTGCAGGGGGCGGCCGGTTGCCGTGCTGCGGCGCATGATCGCGCTGCGGGTCATGTCGTCGAGTTGGACCGCGGCAGCACGTACTCGCGGCGTGCGTCGCAGACCGTCGATCAGGTGTGCGTACAGCAGTTCCTGCGATTGCCCCGGGTCGGCGATGAGAAGGTCGCCGAGGCTCTCGGCCAGCGTGGTGGTCTGAGTCATGACCAGGGCGAGGCGTGCTGCCTGGTGACGGGCATGTTCGTTGATGAGGGTCTTGGCGTCGCGCTCGAGACGGTCGTTCAGGTAACCGGTGCCGAGGACCAGCAGCACCAGATACAGGATGATCACCGGTACGGCGCTGTAGACGATCAGTTTCGTTCTTATGGTCAGCGGCACGTTGTCAGATTCTGCTTTTGCGCGTGCAGTGAGATGTCCACTCTTGTCGGCAACCGGCACCGACCTTGTCTCCGCGTTCTGTCTTCGCAGCCGGTAGTGTGTTGCGTTCATCCCCATCATACCGGGGACTCGCAACCGCGTATCGCACCTGCGCCTGGCGGGCGCGTGAATCGAAGACAAAAAAAACCCCCGGGGAAGCGGGGGTCAGGATCCGTTCACACGGAATTTCGCTCTTAATTTACTCGGAGAACATCGCAGAAACGAAACTACTCAAGCCTGATTCCACCTCTCAGGCGTGCTGGCCATGATCGTCGTCATCACGCTTGCCGAGCCCGATCAGGCGCGGCAGCGAGAGTACCGAGAAGGCACCAGAGAATACGACCATGCCAACGATCACCAGCGGTGGAATCTTGATACCCAGCAAGGGGCCGGCGATTGCCAGCAACATCGCAGACAACCAAGCCACAAGGCCCGCCACGCTGAGAAACGTGCCGGCACGGTCGTCCGGTTGGTTGGCGCTCGATGGTGTGTAGGTTGTCTGCATGGTTTTTCCCTGGTCTGTTTGCTTTCTGATCATGTACTACTGAGTCAGTGGTTCCGGTATCGGCGAGGAAGCTTTTAGCAACCCTCGTGCCAAAAAAATAACTTCATATCGTTCAGTGGTTTAAAGCAATCACTAATACACTTCTAAGACCTATTCGCGGCCATTCGTCGCGACATTTCGCGTCGCGATGTTAAGGCGCGATATTTCGCGCCTATCTCACAGGTCATGTCAACGGTTTGACGGTCAGGCAGGCCGCTGAAGGCCGCAGGCACGCGTCTGCCGTTGGTCGGCCGACCAGACCCGAACCCGTCGCCGGGTCGATCCTGCACCGCAGACAGCAAGGCACTCGTTCTGCTCTCGAGACAGTGACTGATTGATATTTAAGGGTATTTTTACTTTTGCACGGCCTATGCGGTGTGTCTTTGAGCGGCCGCAGACAGGGTCTAGACTATGCTGGATCAAAAATACGTGACGCAGATCACAGTATTGGCTGTTGCCCGGCGAACAGGGCGAGAATTGATGGCGAGGACGCGAAATATCGCGTCCTGCGGCCCGGTGTCGGCTCAGCCCACCACTATTGGGCGAATCCGCCCCGCTACCTGGCGCGCCTTGTCGCGCGCCGCTGCGATGGAATCGGCGCGCCCCAGGGCGACACCCATCCGCCGACGCGTGAAGCTTTCCGGTTTGCCGAACAGCCGCACCTCGCTGTCCGCAATCGCCAGCGCCTCGTCCAGCCCCTCGAACGCGATGCCGCGGGCCTCGACGCCGCCATAGATGACGGCGCTGGCTCCGGTCGACGCCAGGCGGGTGTCGACCGGCAGGCCGAGAATTGCGCGCGCGTGCAGCGCGAACTCGTTCTGGTACTGAGTGATCATGGTGACCATGCCCGTGTCGTGCGGGCGCGGGCTGACCTCGCTGAACAGCACCTCGTCACCGCGCACGAAGAGTTCCACGCCGAACAGCCCGCGTCCGCCGAGTTCCGCCGTCACGCGGCCGGCAATGTCGCGCGCCCGCTCGAGTGCGACCGGCGACATCGGCTGCGGCTGCCAGCTCTCGACATAATCGCCGTGCTCCTGACGATGTCCGATAGGTTCGCAGAAATGGGTCGTGATCCCGCCGTCGGGTGTTGCCGCGCGCACGGTCAGCAGCGTGATCTCGTAATCGAAGCGAACCATCTGTTCCACGATCACCCGACCGCGGTTCACGCGCCCGGCGCTGAGTGCGTAGTCCCAGGCCTTCTGCAACCCGGCCTCGTCGGCCACGGTTGACTGACCCTTGCCGGACGACGACATGACCGGCTTGATGATGCAGGGGAAGCCGATTCGGGCAGCGGCGGCGCGTACCTCGTCGAGGGTGTCGGCGAACGCGTAGTCCGACGTCGGCAGACCCAGGGTCTCGGCCGCCAGGCGGCGTATGCCCTCTCGGTTCATGGTCAGTTGCGCGGCACGTGCGGTCGGGATCACGGTCGCCTCGCCGGCCGCCTCGAGTTGGACCAGCAGGTCGGTCGCGATCGCCTCGATCTCCGGTACCACCAGGTGCGGGCGTTCGGTCGCGATCAGTTCGTGCAAGGCATCGGCATCGGTCATGTCGATGACGTGTGCGCGGTGGGCGACCTGGTGCCCGGGGGCGTTTGCATAGCGGTCGACCGCGATCACCTCCACGCCGAAGCGCTGCAGCGCGATGATTACTTCCTTGCCGAGTTCGCCGGCGCCGAGCAGCATGACGCGCGTGGCCGAGGGGCTGAGGGGGGTGCCGATCTGCATATCTGTCTCCGGGTTGTACGGGGGAAGGCGGAAAGCCGTGCCGGTATGTCATTGGTCGACTTCGGTCACACCGCGGCATGACCGGTGGCATATAGTACAGGCCTGGCTGTCCCATCCACGAAATCGAATGCGCCTGCTGTATTGCCTGCTCCTCCTGGCCTGGTCTTTTCCCGTAGTTGCCGAATCCTGTGCTGCGCCAGCCGATATCGACGGCCTGGGCATCGGTCTGTACATCGACCAGGACATGTTCGTACCCGGCACCAACGAGGATCGCGACTACACCATGGGCCTGGGTGTCGAGGTTTTTCACGATCGTGGTTCGCTGCTTCTGTATCGAGATATCCTCGACCTGGTCGAGCCGATGGTGGGCTTCGATCGCGCCTGCGGTCGCGTGTACGAGAGTTACCAGTTCGGTGCGGTCGCCTTCACGCCGGACGATATCGGCAACCCGGCGCCGATCCACGATGATCGTCCCTATGCGTCGCTGCTGTACCTGTCGAACAAGAAGGTGGTCGCCGACGATGACAGCGTGCTCGGCGTCGAGCTCATGCTGGGTGCGATCGGCTTGAACGTGGCGCGCAACGTGCAGACCGCGCTGCATGGCTGGACCAGGGACCAGTTCGACCGCGATGAACCGCTCGACCCGGAGGGCTGGGAGCACCAGGTGTCGGACGGCGGCGAGCCGACCCTGCGCCTGCGGCTGACCGGTGGCAGTCTGTTGGCCGAGGGCTACGGCTGGGATGTCGCGCGCAACTGGGAAGCCAACCTGGGTTTTCAGACCAACGTCGCGGTCGGCCTGAGCGGTCGCGTCGGAGCCCAGCGTGGGCCGTTCTGGAGCACCCCGCACGACCCGATCAACCGCGGCAGCTTCGTCCCTTCGCCACGTCGCAAGCAGCTCTACGCCTGGGCTGCCGGACGTCTGCGCGCGGTCGGCTACGACGCCCTGCTCCAGGGCCAGTTCCGCGACAGCGAGGTGACCGTGGCTGCCTCCGATATGCGCCGCCTGGTGTGGGAAGGCGCGGTCGGGGTGACCGCGGGCCTGCCGGGTTTCCAGGCCACGCTTGCGATCAACGCCAAGGCTGGCGACACCCGCCTGCCCCTGGCGCCGGATGATCACGTCTGGGGTGGCATCTATTTCAGCTGGTGGCATGACTGAGCGGCAATCCGTCCGCCTGTCGTGCACGGCGGACAGGGCATTCGCGCTAGAATCGGGGGGTTACTGAACTGCGGGCACGGAATGAACGAAAAATCCGAGACGGTCGCGATCGGCGACCTGATGGCGCACAGCGGCGTCGGTTTCGGCACCAGTGGCGCACGTGGCCTGGCCGATGCGATGACCGATCGCGTCTGTTACCTGTACACCGTGGGGTTCCTGCAATACCTGGAAAAGGCCGGCGCCATCCATCCAGGCGACGCAGTCGCAGTGGCTGGCGACTACCGGCCCAGCTCGCCGCGCATCATGGCGGCGGCGATCGCGGCGATCGACGACCTGGGTTACGAGGCTGTCAACTGCGGCAACATCCCGAGTCCTGCGGTCGCCAGCTATGCCTTCGGCGAGAAAATCGCCAGCCTGATGGTCACCGGCAGCCACATCCCGGATGACCGCAACGGGATCAAGTTCAACAAGCCCGACGGCGAGGTACTGAAAGCCGACGAGGCCGGCATCCGCGAGCAGGTGGTCAGCGCACCACGCGCGCTGTTCAACGACAAGGGCTGTTTCGTGCAGCCGCCGTCACTGCCGTCCGAGGATGGCACCGCGTACCGGCGCTATGTGAACCGTTACCTCGACTTCCTGCCACCGCGATGCCTCAGCGGCGTGCGCGTGCTGGTCTACGAGCATTCCACCGTCGCTGCCGGTGTCATGACCGAGATCTTCGGCGGTCTCGGTGCCGATGTGCTACGGCGCGGTTACTCGGACAGCTTCGTGCCGGTCGACACCGAGGCGATACGCGATGCCGACGTTGCGCTGGCGCGCGAGTGGGCGCAGAGCGAACGCTTTGATTTGCTGGTGTCGGCCGACGGCGATGGCGACCGGCCCCTGGTCGGCGACGAGCGCGGGGAATGGCTGCGTGGTGACATCGCCGGCATCCTGACCGCGCGTTTTCTCGATGCCGATGCTGTGGTCACTCCGGTCAGCAGCAACACGGCGCTGGAGAAATCCGGCTGGTTTCCCGCCGTCACCCGCGCCCGGATCGGATCACCGTTCGTCATCGACGGCATGCTCGAGGCGCGCGAGCAGGGCGCCAGCCGCGTGGTCGGCTACGAGGCCAATGGTGGTTTCCTGACCCTGTCGTCGATTGAGCTGGACGGCGGCACACTCGAAGCACTGCCGACCCGTGACGCTGTGATTGTCGCTCTGGCCGTGATCCTGCTCGCCCGCCGCCAGGGCGTGCCGGTGTCGCAACTCAGTGAACTGCTGCCGGCACGCTTCACGGCCAGCGACCGGCTGAAGGAATTTCCGACCGAGATCAGCAGCCAGCGTATCGCGGCCCTGATTGCGGATCCGGCCGGCGTGGCCGAGCTGCTGCCGGCCCTCGGTGCGCCCACATCGACCGACATCACCGACGGCCTGAGGCTGACCTTCGCCAACGACGAGATCGTGCACCTGCGTCCGTCCGGCAACGCCCCGGAGTTGCGTTGCTACACTGAAGCGGACAGCGCGCAGCGCGCGCGTCAACTCAATGCCGAATGCCTGGTCGCACTCGAAGCCTGGCGGCGTTAACGCGGCGATAGCCATAGCGCACGGCGCCGCCGACAACAGGGGGACGGATGTTGGACTACCGCGAAAAACGCAACTACCCGCGCATGGAGATCGAGTGCCCGGCCAGTTTCCAGGTCGTGGATGGTGATGGCGGCGGCGCCATCGTCAAGAATCTCAGTGGTGGCGGTTTGTTGATGTGGCTCGATCGCGAGATCGACTCGAATGCCACGCTGATGATCGAGATCAAGCCGGTCAACGACATCACGCCGCCGATGACGGCCGAGGTCCAGGTGTTGCGCTGTACCCCGGTCGATGGCGGGCAGGGCAGTTTCGCCGTCGCCTGCCAGATCAGCCGGGTACTTGGATGAGTGACGTCGAGGTGCTGGACGAGTTGCTGGCGCAGATCAACGAAGCACCGCACTCGGCCGCCGCACTCACGCTCTACGCCCTGGTGTCGACACTCGAATTCGAACAGGCCGGCTACCTGTTCAAGCTGGCCAAGCTGCGTGATCTGACGGCGCCGCAGCGCCAGGTCGCTTACCGCCTGATCGAACTGATGGCCGACGGCAACAACACCGGCCCGGCCTGGGATGCCGCAAAACAGAAGATGGATGCGCTGGTGCGGGCCGGTTGAGGCCTTCCGCGGCGTTTACCGACCCAGCAGCAATGCGGCTGCGCTGACGTACCTTGGTCGCGAGCTCGTGTCGCCTGGCGCGCTGCTGGGCGGTTCGGACGGGACTGACCTGGGACTGATCGGGAATACGGTCAGGCTCGATGCAGTAGTCGCCTGCGGCCATCTGAACGTATAACCAGTCGACGGATTGCTGAGGTTGGGAAGATTGAACGAAAATGCGTAAGCCCCGTCGCGGATGAAGATCATTCCCGCACAGCGCGTCGACCAGCAATCCTGCTGGATTGCAGGCACACCACCCGCCGTCACGGCATCGAGTGCTTCCGCGTTCAGTGTCATGGGTGCATCACTGCCGACTGCCGCACCGCACAGCGGCGCGATCACGAGGCAGGCGGCGAGTTTCGATGTGAGCTGTTTCATCGGCGGCAACTCCTTGCTTGTTGTGCTTTTTCCATGGCCTTCCGGGTCGCCAGGGCGTCCAGGAACATCTGCATCGGGTTCCGAGGCTAAGCAAAAGCCTCGCCGCTTGCAAGGTTGCCGCCGCGGTGGGAATCAGCTTCCGTAGACGGGATTCGGCGTGACGCCGTCGGGCATCACGAAGTCGCGCGGTGGCAGGTACTCGAACACCTCGCGTGCTTCATCGTCGACCAGGATCGACAGGCCCAGCTTGGGATAGAACCAGCTGACGGCCTGTTCGCTTTCGCGCAGGGTCGCGGCCGGCTCGCCGAAACGCTCGCGCAGGAAGCCGGCGTCCAGGTTGCGCGTGCCCGGTATGTAGCTGATCACGGTGATGCGCCGGTGCATGTGGTCACGCGGCGCGTCGGCCAGGGTGTACTTCCAGTCGCCGGTCGGCGAGCCCTCGCGCTTGACGGCGGCGTCGCGCATCTGTCCGAGCTCGGCCGGTTCGGCCTCGAGCCCGACGATGATCTTGGCCTTCAGCGGGCCGAGCTGGACCGTGCCGAAGAAGCCTTCCAGCGCCAGTTGCCCTTGTTTCGGCTCGAACAGCGCCAGGCCTTCGAGGCCACCGAATTTCTCCATCGCGTCGCCCAGCGTGGCGCTGCCCAGTTCCAGGTCGAGCACCCGGCTGCTGCCATCCGGATGCACGGTGATCTGCCAGGGCAGGTCGGTGCGCGCCTGCAGCGCGTCCGGGCCGGGTGCCGGCGCGAACAGTTCGAACGCCACCAGGATCACGGCCACCACGGCCAGTATCGTCAACGGGATTTTCACTCGATCACCTCGCGGTCACGTACGCCGAGCAGGTACAGGATGCTGTCCAGGCCGAGCGTCGAAATACTGTGGCGTGCATTGGCCCGCACCACCGGTTTGGCGTGGAAGGCGACGCCGAGGCCGGCGATGCCGAGCATCGGCAGGTCGTTGGCGCCGTCACCGACCGCGATCGTCTGGCGCATGTCGATGCCGAGCTGGGCCGCCATGCCGCGCAGCAACTCGGCCTTTTTCTCGCCGTTGACGATGTCGCCGACCACGCGCCCGGTCACCCGGCCGTCGGCGATGTCGAGCAGGTTGGCCGATACGCAGTCGACGCCGAAACGCGATTTGAGGTGCTCGGCGAAGTAGGTGAAGCCGCCGGACAGGATGCCTACCTTGTAGCCCATGCGCTTGAGGTTGCCGATCAGGCGCCCGGCGCCCTCGGTGATCGGCAGCTCGCGCGCGATTCGTTCGAGCACGTCCTCGCGCAGGCCTTCGAGCAGGCCGACCCGGCGCCGGAAGCTGTCGTCGAAGCCGATCTCGCCGCGCATCGCCGATTCGGTGATCGCCGCGACCTGTTCGCCGACCCCGGCCGCGTGCGCCAGCTCGTCGATCACCTCGCACCGGATCAGGGTCGAATCCATGTCGAACACGATCAGGCGGCGGTTGCGGCGGAACAGGTCGTCGGCCTGGAAGGCGACGTCGACCTCGTCATCGCGGGTTAGCGCCAGCAGGTCGTGGCGCAGCTGTTCGGCATCGTCGGCCACGCCGCGGATCGCGAACTCGACGCAGGCGCGTCGGCGCGGGTTAGCGTCACGCAGCGAGAAGCGGCCCGACAGGCGACTGATCGCGTCGATGTTGAGCCCGTGACGCGACACCACGGCCGCGACATGGGCGATGTTGGCGGCGCTGAGTTTGCGTCCGAGCAGGGTCACGATGTAGCGCGGGCGGCCCTGGCTGGCGACCCAGTGTTCGTAGTCGTCCTCGGCGATCGGGCTGAAGTTCACCTTCAGGTCATGACTGTGGCCGAGGAACAGCAGCTCCTTCATCACCGCGCCGGATTCGCTGGCGTCGGGGATCTCGATCAGCACGCCGAGGCTCAGGCGGTCGTGGATCACGGCCTGGCCGATGTCGAGCACGTTCACGCCGTGGCTTGCCAGCGCGTCCATGAACGCGGCGGTGACCCCGGGGTGGTCGTCGCCGCTGAGGGTCAGCAGGAAGAGTTCGCTCATAAGATTTCGAAACGGCCGGGTCGGCGCTGTCGCCGGCGCGGAAAAGGATCAGACCGGGTTGCCGTGATACATGTCGGGTTGCAGCTGTGGTGGCATCTGCAGGTGAAAACCCTGCGATTTCAGGTTGGCGATGACCTTGTTAACGTCTTCGCGGGCGAGCTTGCGCTTGGCGCACAGCTCCAGCTCGATGACCAGGATCGGCGGGCCGAATTTTTCCAGCAGGGTCTCGGGTACACGCGCGAAATCATCCTTTGCGGCGAGAAACAGGTACATCTCCTGTTTGCGCAGGCTGCGGTAAACCCAGCAGGGAAGGTCGTCGTCGGCCATCATTGATCCTGTGTGATCGGGCTACTGCGGATTCTACCCGAAAGCGTGAACGTACCCAGTGGCTGGATGGTCGAACCCTTATCGGCAGCGCAGATGCGGTCTTTCGGGTCGGGCAGTGGGAGTGGGGATATGAATCGGATGAGAATCGGCGTTTTTGGGTGTCTGTTGCTGGTGATGTTGCTGGTTGGCTGCAGCAGTCAGCCGCCACGTGAACTGGGGCCGGCGATCGCTGACGCACCGACCACGGCCGAGGTGCAGAGCAATCCCCAGGCCCATCTCGGCCGCCAGGTGCGTTGGGGTGGCGAGATCATCGCGCTGCGCAATGCCGATGGGCATAGCGACGTCGAGGTGTTCGGCCGTCCGCTGTATGACGATGGCGAACCGCAACCCGATGGCGGCCAGGGTGTGCGCTTCATCGCCCGCGTGCCGCGTTTTCTCGATCCGATCGAGTACACCGCGGGCAAGCGCCTGAGCGTACGCGGCCGCCTGCTGGAGCCAATGAACCGGCCGGTCGGTGAATATGACTATCGCTACCCGGTGGTCGCGGTCGAGGGGCTGCACCTGTGGCCGGTGTACCAGGAGCCGGTCGAGCGGCCCTGGGCCTACGATCCGTATTACTATGACCCATGGTGGCCATACGGGCCGTTCCGGCCGTTTTCGCACTGGCCGTACCACAGGTGGTGAGACATGCAGCGAGTTGCCGTTTTGTTGACAATGTTGGTTCTGTTGGCCGGCTGTGCCAGTACGCCGCCGGTCGCGACCGGACCGACGCCAGCCGATGTCATCCGCTCGGGTGACGCCAATGGCGAGGTGCACTGGGGCGGCCAGATCGTCAAGGTCAAGAACCTTCGTGACCGTACCCTGGTCGAGGTGCTGGCATTCCCGCTGGACAGCGACGGCCGGCCGCTGGCCGACCAGCCCTCGCACGGGCGTTTCATCGCCGACAAGCAGGGTTTTCTCGAACCGCGCGAGTACGAGCCTGACCGGTTGATCGAGGTGCGTGGTCTGCTCAAGGGCTTCACCGACGGTCGTATCGGCGAGTCGTCCTACCGCTACCCGGTCGTAATCAGCGAGCGTCTCAAGCTGTGGGATGCCCCGGTCAGTTCGGCCCGCTCCGGTCCGCGCATCTCGCCGAGTATCGGCATCGGGGTCGGCAGTGGTGGCACGCGTGGCTGGGGCGGGATCAATATCGGTTTCTGAGCCGGTCTTAAAGCCGCATTCGCAGCAGCCCGGCCAGCTCTTCGTCTGCAAGGACCAGCGGGTTGGTCTGCATGCTGCCGCCGCGGCAGTTGGCGACCACGCGGTCGACATCGCCGTCAGTCATGCCGAATTCGCCCAGGCGCGGCAGCGCGAGGCGCTCGGTCCATTCTGCGAGCAGTTCGACCAGGCCATCCTGCGCGGCCGCCTCGCTGGCGAACATACGCCCGCTGAGCAGGATGCCGGCCTCGGCATACTTGCGCAGTGCCGGGCTTTGCGGGTCGCGCGCGCGCAGTGCCCGGATGTTGACCCGGGTCGCCACGGCGACCAGCGTGCCGCAGACCACGCCATGCGGGATCGGGAAGAACGCACCCAGCGGCGAGGCCAGGCCATGCACCGAACCCAGGCCGCACTGCGCCAGCGTGATGCCGGAACACAGCGAAGCGTAGGCGATCTTCTGAAAGCCCTGCTGGGCCAGCGGGTCAGCGTCG
>JAGRHE010000569.1 GCA_020445165.1 Gammaproteobacteria bacterium | reverse complement strand
AATGTGATCGCCATGAGGGCAATGGTCACTCTTTCTCCAGACGACAACAGCACATCCATTTCACGGTCATCGGGATCGGCACTTAACTCTTTGGCCAATTTCAGCAGTCGATCCGTTTCACCACTCATGGCCGACAACACAACCACCAGTTGATGGCCAGCCTTATAAGTGGCCTCAACCAGTCGGGCCACATGCTGAATACGATCGAGGTTCCCGACCGACGTCCCACCGAATTTCTGAACGTAACACGCCATAAAAAAACCCTATTCTCTCACCAATCGTTCGAAAAACTTGGTTGCATCCTTCACTGGCCGGGTTGCCAATTCCCGTTCATAAAACCCGGTTCCCGGCTGTGGATTCACCTCCAGTTGCGCATCACATAGCAGGTAGCCTGACAAACCCACCGCATCAGCTGCCCCTGGCGGAGCGGGCGTTGAAAGAGCAGGAGTTCCCACCACGACCAACCGATGCTGGCCATTGGCCAAAAAATCCTTCTGTAGAGGACCAATCAAATGAGTATCTAGATGTTCCCATAGGCCCAC
>JAGRHE010000568.1 GCA_020445165.1 Gammaproteobacteria bacterium | reverse complement strand
CACATCGCTGCAGTCATGCCGCGCCGGATCCACCACACCACAACCCTGTGCGCCATGCACGCCGAAGCCGTGCGCATCATCGATCATCAGCCATGCCGCGTGCTGTCTGGCCAGATCGACGAGGCGATCAAGCGGACACAGGTCGCCATCCATGCTGAATGTACCGTCGCTGACAATCAGCTTGCGTCGCTCCGATTGAACAGCGCCAAGCCGGCTGGCGAGATCGGCCGTATCGGCATGGGCATACCAGTCAAAGTTCGCCCGGCTGAGCCAGCCGCCATCGAGCAGCGAAGCGTGATTGAGACGGTCCTCGAATACCTGGTCACGCGGACCAAGCAGGGCACTGAGCGCGCCCACATTCGCCGCATAGCCGCTGCCGAAGAGCAATGCACGCGGTCGGCCGGTGAAATCTGCCAGTGCGACTTCGAGTTGCTGGTGGGCAGCGGTATGACCCGACACCAGATGTGACGCACCGCTGCCAACACCCCAGCGGTCCACGCCAGCCTTGAATGCGGCGCATACGCGCGGATCTGCGGCGAGTCCCAG
>JAGRHE010000567.1 GCA_020445165.1 Gammaproteobacteria bacterium | reverse complement strand
GTTGATGTCGATGATCTGGGCGCCCTGGTCCGCGTTGAGGCGCGCGGCCTGTGCCATCTGCAGCGGGTCCGCTCCCGCGATCTGGACCGAGATCGGGCCGGGCTCGCCGCTGTGGTCGGTGCGGCGACGGGTCTTCGCGGTAGCGTACAGCAATGCGTTCGAGGTCACCATCTCGGAGACCGCGAGCCCCGCTCCCATGCGCTTGGCGAGCTGGCGGAACGGCCGGTCGGTGACGCCCGCCATGGGCGCCACAAACAGGTTGTTCCGCAATGTGAAACCGGCTAGTTGCATTGGAGATGGGGAAGGGCGACGCGAGGCAAACGAGGATTCTAACCGATGGTGCCGCTGTCGATAAGTCGGAAAATCACCGACTTCGAATGGGGTTCTCCCTCATCGACAAACGGCAGCTGGCCGCGTAGCGGACTGCGCGGGCCCCCGGCGTACCTGCCTGAAGGCCTGTCGCCGCGCCCCCGCACCGCTGACGTTTCCGCCTCAGGGCCAGGCGCGTGCGCCGAACATCATGCGTTTGGCCACGAAATGGCGCAG
>JAGRHE010000566.1 GCA_020445165.1 Gammaproteobacteria bacterium | reverse complement strand
GAACTTCCAGCCCGACGACATCGCTGCCTGCCGCGATGCCTTCTATGCCGGGCTCGCCGAGCTCGAGGCGCCGGTCGCCGAGGAGGTCGACGTCGTCAGCCTGTCGTCCGACGTGCTCTTCGAGTTCGACAAGTACGACATCCGGCCCGAGTTCACCGACGAGCTCGACGCCGCCGCCGACCTGCTCAAGGCCAACCCGGACGTGACCGTGCGGATCGACGGCCACACCGACAGCATCGGCACCGAGGAGTACAACCAGGGTCTGTCCGAGCGTCGTGCCAATGCCGTGGCCGACTACCTCGCGAAGGCCGGTATCGCCCGTGACCGGATGACCGTGGCCGGCTTCGGCGAATCCCAGCCGATCGCCAGCAACGACACGCCCGAGGGTCGTGCCCAGAACCGTCGCGTCGACATCGACCTGATCCAGACCGGCGACTGATCCGATCTACCGTTGAAGGGAGATGGCCGGGCGGCGACGCCCGGCCATTTTCATTTGGTGATCTGGCTCTAGGCTCTGGGGTGCGCCGCCGCGTAGAGGCGGGCGAGG
>JAGRHE010000565.1 GCA_020445165.1 Gammaproteobacteria bacterium | reverse complement strand
ACGCTTCGTGCAGGACGAAGGCTGGGCCTGTGCGATGCGCGTGGCGACCTTCCGGCAGTTCGCCGACGCCCTGGACGCCGATCCGCAGGCCACGCTGCTGCGCTTCCTGGCCCTGCAGGTCAAGGGCGATGACCACGCCCACGGCACGCTGCGCCTGCTGCGTACCGAGCTCGCGCAGCGTCCGGCGGCCAGTCGCGCCGGGCTGCGTCAGGGGCTCGACCTGCTGCTCGCCAACGACCTGCGTGACGAACTGGCCGCCCTGGACTGTCCGCAACACTGGTGGTTCGGCGCGCGCGACACCCTGGTGCCGGCGGCCGCGGCCGCGGCGGTGCGCACACTGGCGCCCGCCGCCGAGGTTCGTCTGATCGCCGGTGCCGGCCATGCGCCCTGTCTCTCGCACCCACACGACTGTCTCGAGGGGCTCGGCTGCCCGCCGGGTGTCGCCCATGGCCATGGCTGACGCCACCGAGGCCCCGCTCGACAAGGCGCAGGCGCGGCGCAGTTTCGCGCGGGCGGCGTCGACCTATGACCAGCACGCGGTGCTGCA
>JAGRHE010000564.1 GCA_020445165.1 Gammaproteobacteria bacterium | reverse complement strand
TCACTACCTCGGCGCCGACTATCTCGGCGCGCTTCGTCGTCGCCGACAATTCCGGGTTACTGGGCATCGGTAGCGATGCTGTCCTCGCTGCCGTGGATCAGCTTGCGGATGTTGGAGCGATGCCGCCACCAGAGCATGACCACCATCATCGCAATCACCGCCACGGCAGGCGCCGGATAGCCGATCAGCCACCACGCGAACGGCGCCGCCAACGCGGTCGCAATCAACGCCGCGACCGAAGATATCCGGAACACCTTGGCAAACAGCAGCCAGGTGCCCGCGACCGCCGCCCCCAGCAACCAATGCATGCCGAAGAACGCACCCAGGGCAGTGGCCACGCCCTTGCCGCCCTTGAAGCCGAAAAACAGCGGATACAGGTGCCCGATGAAGGCGGCGAACCCGACCAGGCTCAGGTCCAGCGGGTCCAACCCCAGCAGAAACCCGACCAGCGCGGGTATGAAGCCCTTGTGCATGTCGCCGAACAAGGTCACCGCCGCCGCCCTCTTGCCGCCGACGCGCAACACGTTGGTCGCGCCGGGATTGTTGGAT
>JAGRHE010000563.1 GCA_020445165.1 Gammaproteobacteria bacterium | reverse complement strand
CAATAGGAGGCCTATCATCCGCAATTGGGTCGAACCCGGCGCTGTGGCGCATTGGGATCGCGACCCGCGGCTTCGGGTCCACGGAAGGAGCGAATCGGCATGAAGGCGTCGGACCTGTTTGTGAAATGCCTGGAGGCGGAGGGCGTCGAGTTCATCTTCGGTGTGCCCGGCGAGGAGAACGCCGACCTGATGATCTCCCTCGACAACTCGCCGATCCGGTTCATCCTCTGCCGACACGAGCAGGCGGCGGCGTTCATGGCCGACGTCTACGGCCGGCTGACGGGCCGTGCGGGCGTCTGCCTCTCCACGCTTGGCCCCGGCGCCACGAATCTCGTGACCGGCGTCGCCAACGGGAACATGGACCGCTCGCCGATGGTGGTGATCACGGGCCAGGGTGGCACGCAGCGCCTTCACAAGGAATCCCATCAGGCGATGGACATCGTGGACATGTTCAAGCCGCTGACGAAGTGGGCCGACATGGTCCAGCACCCCGACAACATCCCCGAGATGGTTCGCAAGGCGTTCAAGCTCGCCGAGTGTGAGAAGCCC
>JAGRHE010000562.1 GCA_020445165.1 Gammaproteobacteria bacterium | reverse complement strand
ACCAGGCGGGTCGCCGTCCCGCCGCCCGGCATTGGATGCAGGTGCGTCGCCGGACGGTGCGTATGGCCGTGGATCAGCTGCCGGACGCGGTAACGGTCGAGGTAGCGCAACACCGTATCCGTGTTCACGTCCATGATATCGGCCGCCTTCATCGCCGTGGCCGCCCCGCTGCGCGAACGGATCGCAGAGCCGATGCGCCGACGGCGGCGCAGCGAGAGGCGCATCACCAGCCACTGCAGGAAGGGATTGCGCAGGTAGCGGCGTGCGCGCTGGTAGTCGACGTCGTCGGTGCACAGCAGGTCGCCGTGCATCAGCAACGTCGGTCTGCCCGCGACCTCGGTGACATGGCAGTCCGGCAGCAGGGTCGCACCGCAGGCGCGCATCAGCCGCCTGCCGATCAGAAAATCGCGGTTTCCGCGCTGGATCCAGATCCCAACGCCGCGCAGTGAGGCCGCGTGCAGGGCCGCACGCACGCGCGGGGCCGGCTCGGTGTCATCGTCGTCACCGACCCAGACATCGAAAAGGTCGCCGAGGATGTACAGGATGTCG
>JAGRHE010000561.1 GCA_020445165.1 Gammaproteobacteria bacterium | reverse complement strand
GAAGGCCGCCAGTGCCACGGTGATGAGAGAATAGCGTCCGTCCCACAATACGGCGCGAATCTGGGCGGGCATGCCGAGACCGAGCGAAGCGAAATGTTCGCGGTATTCGTCGTGCAGATCTTCAAGAACCTGGCGGGAAAGGGCGGCGACAATCGGCGTTATGAGGATGGTCTGGGCGATGATCATCGCCGTGGGGGTATAGAGCAGGCCAAGCCAGCCGAGGGGGCCTGCGCGCGAAAGGTTGAGGTAGACGAACAGCCCGACAACGACCGGCGGCAGGCCCATCAGCGCGTTGAGGAGAATGATGCATCCCTGGCGGCCGCGAAACTTTGAAACGGCCAGAAAGGCACCGAGAACGAGGCCCAGCAGGCAGGAAAATGCCGTCGCCGAGAGGCTGACGCGCAAGGACAGGCCGATGATTTCGACAAAGCCCGAATCCATCGACAATATCTGCGTCAAAGCGCCTTTAAGCTCGGATGCAAAATCCTGCATAATTTCCGTATTTCTCCTCCTGGTCGGAAATTATGCAATTCAGTGGCATGGAATCGGAAA
>JAGRHE010000560.1 GCA_020445165.1 Gammaproteobacteria bacterium | reverse complement strand
AGGGTTTCGGAGTGCGGTGCGTCGAGCGCTTCGCGGATTGCTACGACCTGCCTGCCAATGTGCACATCCTCGATGGCGGTACGCAGGGTCTCTACCTGCTGCCCTTCCTGGAGGAGGCCGACGCGCTGATCGTCTTCGATGCGGTTGACTACGGTCTGGAACCCGGCGCGATGAAAATCGTCCACGATGACGAGGTGCCCGCCTTCATGGGCGCCAAGAAGATGAGCCTGCACCAGACCGGTTTTCAGGATGTGATCGCCACCGCGAAGCTGATGGACCGGTGCCCGTCCCGGCTCACGCTGATAGGCTGCCAGCCGGTCGAACTCGAGGATTACGGCGGCGGTCTGCGCGACATCGTGGCCGCGCGCATCGAGCCGGCCATCGCCATCGCCATCGTGCAGCTCCGCCAGTGGGGCGTGGAGGTGAAAGCCGGCCGGACGGACAGCAATGGTCTGGCGGACCATTCGATCCGCCATGCGGCGTATGAGCAGGGCCGGCCCTCCGCCGCGGACGCCTGCCGCATCGGTGACGACCGCTTTTTTCCCGGAACAG
>JAGRHE010000055.1 GCA_020445165.1 Gammaproteobacteria bacterium | reverse complement strand
CATGATCCCGCGTGCGCAGATGGTCGTGGTGGAACGCGATCACGAGCTGAGCGAGGTGTTGCCGGTGGTCAACGAGTCGGCGCATTCGCGCTTCCCGGTGATCGACGACGACCGTGCGGAAGTCATCGGTATCCTTCTGGCCAAGGACCTGCTGCAGTACTGCGGCGAGAATGCGCCGCGCTTCAAGATGCGCGACATCGTGCGTTCTGCGGTGTTCGTGCCCGAAAGCAAACGCCTGAACGTGTTGCTGCGCGAGTTCCGTGCCAGCCGCAATCACATGGCGATCGTGATCGACGAATACGGCAGCGCCGCCGGCCTGGTCACGATCGAGGACGTCCTCGAACAGATCGTCGGCGAGATCGAGGATGAATACGATTTCAACGAGGATGCGTTCATCCTCAAGCGCGGTGACAACAAGTACACGATCAAGGCCCACACCACGATCGAAGAGTTCAACGAGTATTTCGGCGTTGAATTCGATGACACCGATGTCGACACCATTGGCGGCCTGACCGTCGGCGCGTTCGGCCATCTGCCGACCAAGGGAGAATCCATTGTCGTCGACGGTTTCCGTTTCAAGGTGATACGTGCGGACAGCCGGCGTGTGCGCCTGTTGCAGGTCGAGCGCATCGAGCAGCCGACCGGCCCGGCCGACCCTCAGCCGCAAGCCCCGCTGACCGACAGCAGCCGATGATCCCCCTGTCGGGGTCGCCGCTCGGGCAGCTGGCGCTGGCCTTCGCCGCCGGCGCCGTCAGTGTCCTCGCATTTGCCCCGTTCGAACTTGCACCGCTGGCGGTGCTTGCGCTCGCGCTGCTGTTTTACCTCTGGCGGCATCCGCCACGGCCTGGCTTCAACACCTGGACCGGGCTCGCTTTCGGGGCCGGACTGATGGGGTTCGGCGTGTTCTGGCTGCGTATCAGCATCGCCCAGTTCGGTGGCGTCAACCTGCCGCTCGCGATCACGGCGACACTGCTGCTGGTCGCCTTCATGGCGCTGTATTACGGCTTGGCCGGTTGGCTGGCTGAGCGACTCTTGCGACGCGCCGATCCGATCTCGCTGCTGTTGTTGTTTCCCGCGTTGTGGGTGCTGGGTGAGTGGTTGCGCGGCTGGCTGCTGACCGGCTTTCCCTGGCTCGCACTCGGCTACAGTCAGATCGATATGCCGCTGGCCGGTTTGGCACCGCTCGGCGGCGTCTACCTGGTCAGCTTCGCGGTCGCACTGTCTGCGGCACTGATCAACCTGCTGCCACGCCCGGGCGCGATGATCGGGTTGCTCGTGCTCTGGGGTGCGGCGTTCGCCCTGCAGGGGAAGAGCTGGGTGAGCACGGCAGGGGACCCGTTCCAGGCCAGCCTGCTACAGGGCAATATTCCGCAGGCGCAGAAGTGGAACGCGTCGATGCGCCGCCCGACCATCGAGTTGTACCTGGACATGACCGCCGCCAGCGACAGCCGGCTGGTGGTATGGCCCGAGACCGCGGTCCCGGCATTCGTGTCCGAGGTCGATGACAGCCTGTTGGTTCCGCTGCACGAGTCGCTGCGTGAACAGGGTCGCGATGTATTGCTGGGCATTGTCGACGGTCGTCGCGATGGCGATTATTTCAATGCCATGCTCAGCCTGGGCGTTGGCGGGCGGACGTATTACCACAAGCGCCACCTGGTCCCGTTCGGCGAGTACCTGCCGCTGGACAAGCTGATCCGTCCGTTGCTCGACTGGCTGCACATCCCGATGTCCGACTTCGCGGTCGGTGCCGATCAGCAGCCGCTGCCGACCCTCGCCGGTTACCCCGCGGGCATCGACATCTGTTACGAGGACGCCTACGCAACAGAGATCCTGCGTGCATTGCCGCAGGCGACTTTCCTGGTCAACGCCAGCAACGATGCCTGGTTCGGTGATTCACTGGCACCGCACCAGCACCTGGAGATCGCGCGCATGCGCGCGCTGGAAAGCGGGCGCTACCTGCTGCGTGCGACCAACACCGGGATTTCCGCGGTGATTGACCAGCATGGCACCTTGCGTGGCGTGGCGCCGCAGTTCAAGCGCGCGGTCCTCACCGAGCAAGTGGTGCCGCTGCAGGGATCGACGCCGTTCGTGCGCTGGGGCAACACCGGTGTCATTGCCCTGGCGGTGTTCCTGCTGGTAATCGGCATGTTGCGTCAGCGATCGGGCGGCTGACGGTTCTCGCGTCCGATCAGGGCGTCGACCCGTTGCTGCTCGACCTCGTGCTGTTCGAGGCTGTGGCGTGCGGCCTCGGCATTCTGCAATGCTTCGAGATAGACCGGCGGGATCGTCTCGGTTTGTGCGGCCTGCTGTTGCGGCCGCTGTTCGCTGCAGGCGGCCAGCAGCGCTGCAGGTAGCACCAGCAGCCACAGAAGGACCGTTGGGCAAGGTTGCCAGGTGGGCAGGATCGGGGGCATTCGATAAAGTGCGCACATACCGGGAGCATAGCCAAGACCCGTGCGTGTGCGGCGTTGCTGCCTTGTCATTTTTCAATTCGACCCAGGAGTGTTGACCGCGATGAACCGAGAAACCATCAAGACCGACCAGGCGCCACAGGCAATCGGCACCTATTCGCAGGCGGTCAGGGTTGGCAGCACGGTGTACCTGTCTGGCCAGATCGCGCTCGATCCACAGACCATGACCATGGTCGACGGCGATACCGAGACCGAGATCCGGCGTGTGTTCGACAACCTTCAGGCCGTGGCGCGGGCTGCGGGTGGCAGCCTCAACGACATGGCCAAGCTGAACGTGTTCCTGGTCGACCTGGCCAACTTCGCATTGGTCAACCAGGTGATGGCGGAATACTTCGATGAGCCGTACCCGGCGCGTGCCGCGATCGGAGTCGCGGCCCTGCCGCGTGATGCCAGTGTCGAGATGGATGGCATCCTCGAACTCGACCGTTGAGCGCGCGCTGCGGCCGTGCCTGAACGGCCGCTGTGCAGTGGCCTTGTTGCTGCTGGCGGCTGGCGCGCTGGCATGGCTGGTCGGCAACCTGCAGCGAGCCTCACTGCTCGAAGAGGTCGACCGCCGGGCGCAGCAGGAACTCGCACTGTACGTGTCGCACCTGGCCGGTCAACTCGACCGCTTCGCCTACCTGCCGCCGCTTCTGGGTGATGACTTTCGCCTACAGAGCCTGCTGATTGCACCCAACAATCGATCGCAACAGGATCAGGTCAACCGCTATCTGAGTCATGTCAACCGGATAGCCGGTTCACTCGATGTGTACCTGATGGACGCAAGCGGTGTGACCGTGGCCGCCAGCAACTGGCAGGATGAACTGACCTTCGTCGGTCGTAACTTCAGTTTCCGGCCTTATTTCATCGAAGCGATGCAGGGCAGGGCCGGTCGTTACTACGCACTGGGCACGACATCCGGACGGCGCGGTTACTATTTTTCCTACCCGGTCGGTGAAGTGGACAAACCGCTCGGCGTCGTAGTCGTGAAGATCGACATCGACACCCTGGAAAACGACTGGCGCAACCAGGACACCGAGTTGATCGTGACCGATCCGGATGGCGTGATCTTCGTCGCCACGCGCCCCGAGTGGCGTTATCGCACCCTGGGAGTCTTGACGCCTGAGAGCGTCGACAGGATCCGCGCCACGCGCCGTTACCCGGATGAGGCGATCACGCCCCTGTCGTACCAGGTTAGGCAAGCGTTGCCATCCGGCGCCCGGCTGTTGGCGATCGGCGACGTGGGCCAATCGGATGGCATGTCTTACATCGCGCATGCCGCCGATATGCCGCAGGCCGGCTGGCGGGTTGAATTGCTGGTCGCCCAGCGCGTGATATCGCCACAGGTCTGGCAGGCCCGCCTGCTTGCGCTGAGCCTGCTTCTGCTGCTGTCGACCGCTGCCTGGCTCTACAACGCACGTCGCCGACAACAGGCTGAGCGCGAGGCCGGGCGCCGCCTGGCCATGCAGGAGGCATTGATCGAGCTGGAGAACCGTGTCGCCAGGCGCACCCAGGACCTGACCGAGGCCAACCGCATGCTGCGCGACGAGATCGAGGACCACGAACGTACCCGGGACGAGTTGATCCAGGCAGCCAAGCTCGCCGCCCTGGGACAGATGGCCGCCGGTATCAACCACGAGCTGAACCAGCCATTGGCCGCGATACGCACCTATGCCGACAATGCCCGTGCCTACCTGGCGCGTGAGAACCTCGACCAGGCCGGCTGGAATCTCACCCAGATCACCGAGCTTACCCAACGCATGGCGCAGATCAGTGGCCAGCTACGGGTGTTCTCGCGCAAGTCCAGTGGTCAGCTGATCCGGGTGTCGCTGCGCGCCTGCCTGGACGGGGCCTTGCGCATCACGCAGTCGCGCATCGACCAGGCCGATGCACAGGTAACGACCGATCTGCCGACCGACGACCTGTTCGTGTGTGCCGACATGGTTCAACTGGAGCAGGTACTCGTGAACCTGATCGGCAATGCCTGCGATGCACTGGCCGGACAGGATGATCGGCGGATCGGGATCAGTGCGCAGCCGCGTGGTGACAGGGTAGTGATCGCGGTTGCCGACAGTGGGCGAGGTATCGCCGCGGAAGATCTTCCGCACCTGTTCGATCCTTTCTACACCACCCGCGACACCGGGCTCGGACTTGGCCTGTCGATATCACAGACCATCGCGCAGCGACTCGGTGGCTCGCTGCGTGCGGCCAACGTCGAACAGGGCGGCGCGGTATTCGAGCTGACGCTGATGACAGGGGAATCCTGCGCTTCGATGGTGTCGGCCGAAGCGGCGGCCGAACAACACGAGCAAGGCTGAGGTCAGCGTCAGCCGGCGATGTAGTTCTCCAGCTGCTTGATGATGAACTTCTGCTCGGAGATTACCGCCTTGACCAGGTCGCCGATCGATACCACGCCGACCACCCTGCCATCCTGCACCACCGGCAGGTGACGCACCCGCTTGTCGGTCATCAGTGCCATGCATTCATCGATCGGCTGGTCGGGTCGTACGCACAGCACCTGGCTGGTCATGATCTGCTCGACGGTTGCATCAGGCGATGCGTCCCTGCCCAGTGCGACCTTGCGCAGGTAGTCACGTTCGCTGAGTATGCCAAGGATCTGGTCGCCTTCGATCACCAGGACCGAGCCGATACCCTTGTCGACCATCATTGAAAGCGCTGCATGTGCGCTGCTCGTCGGTGATACGGAATAGACGCGTTTGCCCTTGTCCGCCAGAATCTCGTTGACCACCTGCATCGACGTCACCTCCCGTGCGATCGGTTTTTGTTTGTCTTGAAGGTCGAGTCTAGTCGATCACGACAGCGCCGCCGCGGGCGGTCGCCGGGTCACCACGGGTTTTACTGGGTATCGATCTGCTGCATCAGGCCGAAGCTCTTGACGAACGGGCCGGCCATGCGCGGATCCTTGATCATGGCCTTGAAGTCTCCGTGCTTGAACTTGAGCTTGCCCATTGCGAATGCGGTGCCCATGCCGGCCATACCGAGTCCTTTCTCGACCCACTTCATCCAGTCGGCGCGTGACGCCCGCATGTCCCAATCGGGCGCTTCGCCGGCATAGTCGCCGGCACGGGTGCATTCCCCGTTCTCGACCACGAATACACCCCGTGGTCGGTCCTCGTCCTTGAAGCCGCAGGTGATGACCGAGCTGAAGCCGATGTCGGCCAGCTTGTCGCGCACCTCCGGTTCGTTGTTCCAGGCATCTTTGAGCTGTCCCATCCACTCGGCGGAAAATAGTTCTGGCATGACGCTCTCCGTATTGTTGTGCGGTTGTCGAGGGTGAATAAAACAACTAGACCAGTGCGCGGCCAGCGTCAACATCCGGCACTTGCGCAGCAGGTGAACCGATCGTCCCGCCGCAGTATGCTCGCTGCATGAGTACATCGAACAGTCCCCCGGTCATGCTGGTCGACGACGAGGAGCACATCCGGGTCGCGGCGTCGCAGGCCCTCGATCTTGCCGGCTATCCGGTACAGGCCTTCGATCGCGCCGAGAAGGCATTGGCCGTGCTCGATCGTGACTGGGCCGGTGCGGTCGTCAGCGACATCCGCATGCCGGGCATCGATGGTCTGCAGTTCCTGCAGCAGGTGCGGGCGATCGACCCCGATCTGCCGGTGATCCTGATCACCGGTCATGGCGACGTCAGTATGGCGGTCGAGGCGATGCGTGCCGGTGCCTACGATTTCATCGAGAAACCGTTCGCGGTCGAAGACCTGGTCGATACGGTCGGGCGTGCACTCGACAAGCGCCGGTTGACGATCGAGAACCGACGCCTGAAGAACGAGCTGTCGGTACAGAGCAAGCCCGGTCCGCGCATCATCGGTGACACCCCCGGCATGCAGCGCTTGCGCCAGACCATCGCCCAGATCGCCGACACCGATGCCGACGTGCTGGTCAATGGCGAGACCGGCACCGGCAAGGAACTGGTTGCACGCTCTCTGCATGAAAACAGTCGTCGGCGCGAGCACAACTTCGTTGCAGTCAACTGCGGCGCGGTGCCCGATAACCTGATCGAGAGTGAACTGTTCGGACACGAAGCGGGCGCGTTCACCGACGCCCGCAGTCGCCGCATCGGCAAGTTTGAGCACGCCAATGGCGGGACACTGTTCCTGGACGAGATCGAGAGTATGCCGGTCAATGTCCAGGTCCACCTGCTGCGCGTGCTGCAGGAGCGTGCGATCGAACGGCTCGGGTCGAATGATCTGATTCCACTGGATCTGCGCGTGGTCGCGGCAAGCAAGGTCGACTTGCGCGAGGCCGCCGCGCGTGGCGAGTTCCGCGAGGATCTCTACTACCGGCTCGGCGTGGTCACGATCGATATCCCGCCGCTGCGTGAACGGCGCGAGGACATCGCCCTGTTGTTCCAGCATTTCGTTCTTGTCGCAGGTGCGCGTTACCAGCGTGAGCCGCCACCTCCGCGGCCGGAGCAATTGCAGCGCCTGATGCTGGCCGACTGGCCGGGCAACGTGCGGGAACTGCGCAATGCGGCCGAGCGCTACGTGCTGCTGGGCGAATCCTGTGGCTATGATGTCGAGCAGATGATCGGCGCTGCCGATGACAGTCCGGCCATGACCCTGCCGGAACAGCTCGAGTGTTTCGAACGTGGCCTGATCGAGCAACAGCTCAAGGCCACCAACGGCAGCATCAAGGACACGATGGAAGCGCTCGGACTGCCGCGCAAGACGCTGTATGACAAAATGAAGAAGTACGGGCTGGCCAGGGACGACTATAAATAGCCGCAGGCGCGCCGGTTTGCGGCGCAGCCCCACTTGGGGGCGATGCAGGAGCGACGATGCAGGTAGACGAAGAAGACGAACCGCGGGTGCGAGAGCGCCTGGCCGAACTGCGCCTCGAGCATCGGGATCTCGATGATGCAATCCATCTCATGGCCGAGAGCGGTCGCGTCGACGCCCTGCAGATGCGGCGGATGAAAAAGCGCAAGTTGCAGCTGAAGGACACCATCCGCCGTCTCGAGAGCATGCTCATCCCCGATATCGACGCCTGATCTCTCCCGGCCATGCAGCCTAGAGCATGTTGGAGAAAATGGTCGCGATGCCGAGGAAGCTGAGGAAGCCACTGACGTCGGTCACCGTGGTCAACACGATCGACGATGACTGTGCCGGGTCCTGGCCGGCAGCATTGAGCAACAGCGGGATTGCCGCGCCGAAGATCCCGGCAATCACCATCGACAGGATCATCGACACTCCGATCACGCCGGCCAGGCCGATCGAATCGCTCCAAAGCCAGACGCCGAGCGACGTGGTCGCGGCGACCGCGACGCCGTTCCAGAAACCGGCCGACATCTCCTTGAACACCACCCGTGGCCAGTGCCGGCTGCGGATCTCGCGCAGCGCCAGACCGCGCATGGTGACCGCCAGGGCCTGGGCACCGGTGTTTCCCGACTGGCCGGCGACAACCGGCAGCAGCACCGCCAGCGCGGTGTACTGCGCGATCGTGCTCTCGAACAGGCCGACCACGGCCGCGGCGAGAAATGCCGTCGCCAGGTTGATGTGCAGCCATGGCAGGCGCTTGCGCACCGCGAACGCGACGCTCGACAGTGCGCGCTCGTCCTTGCTGACGCCGACCATGGTTTGCATCGCGACGGTCGCTTCGTCTTCGGCCGCGGCCATCAGGTTGCGGTAGCGCACCACGCCGATCAGGCGTTCTTCGGCGTCCACCACCGGCAGGTCGGTGAGTTTGTACTGTTCGAGGATCTCGACCACTTCCTCGCGCGGTGCGACGGCGTTGACCACTGCGCGCACCGGGCGCTGGATCTCCTCCAACTGGGTGGCCGCGCTCGCGGTGGCCAGGTCCTGGATGTCGACCTGTCCTTCGAGGTGGTTGTCGCCGTTGACCACGAACAGGCGCCGCGTTGCCCGTCGCCGCTGCGAGCGGATCCGGGACAGGGCTTCGCGAACGGTGGTGTCGGCGCGCAGCAACAGTACGCGCGGGTCCATCAGGGCTCCGGCACTGTCCGCCGGGTAAGCGAGGATCGCTCGCAGCTCACTGGCCTCGGTCTCCGGCAGCAGGGCCAGGAACCGTTCGCGCGCCTCGATGTCGCGCATCGCCAGCATCGCGGCGGCACGTGGCGGATCCATGTGGCGCAAGACCTCGATCGCCTGGCCATCGGACAGACTCTCCAGGGCACGGATGCCGACGTCTGGCGAAAGCCGTTCCCACACCGCCAGCGTGGCGCTGATCGGGTGGCGCGCAAGCACCTCGGCCACTTCGGCCGGTGATTCGCGTTCGAGCAGTCGCACCGCGTCTTCCGGATGGTTCTCGACCAGGTCGTGTTGCAGCGCGTGAACGGCGTTGGCTAATCCCGGTTTCATGTCATTGACTCCGCGAGCTGCGCTCGCCGGCGTGGCCGCTGCCACCGAGCAGCGCACCGACGCCCAGCCAGAAGATGTCGGCCAGCGCCATGCGCGTGGTCAACCGTTCGTTGCGCTCGGCAACTTCGCTCAGCAGGTGCTGCTCTTCTTCCATGACCCGTGCGCGGCGCAATACGCCCTGGAAGATGCCATAGCGATTGACCACCGGCAGGCTGTCATGGCTCAGCCAGGCCGGGTGGTTGTTGACCGTCTGCAGCGCCGCGCGCGCGTTCAGTACCACCCGTGCCGGGTGTGTCAGGTGCTGTACCAGGCGCCGGTCGCTGGCGCCGAGCAGTTCGCACAGGTCGGCGATGCCGAGCAGGCGGCGATCCTGGTCGAGCACCGGGATGGTCTGGCCGGTATGCTGGCCGCTGCGTCGGAACAGGCGCAGTGCATCACTGACCCGGTGCTCCGGCGACAGGGTCATCACGTCTTCATCGACAAAGGCACCGATCACCGATTCTGAGAAGCGCAGACGCAGGCGCAGGCGGGCGGCGGTGGCGCGCGGCATCAGGTTGACCAGCGTCTGCACCTGTTGCGGCTTCATCACCCGCAATGCCGCCACCGCGGCGAGCACCTGGCTGCGCGCCAGGATCTCAGCTGCCGTATCGGCCGGTAATTGCAACAGGCAGCGGCTGGCCGTGCCGGGCGCCATGTGTTCGAGCACACGCGCGGCGAGCGCGCGCGGCATCACGGCGAAGATCGCTTCGACATCGCGTCCGTCGAGACGCGCCAGGGTGCGTGCGGCAGCCGCCGGGTGCTGCGTGATGAATCCCCGGGTCACCGGGTCAAGCGCGCTTGCCATCGTCGTCCTCCACGGTCAGCGCCATGCCATCGAGGAACTGGCGCGCCGGTACCCAGGCCTCGCCGTCTTCGGTTTCGAGAATGATTGCGACCGGGGTCAGCTCGAGGATCTCACCCTGCACGCCGCCGATCTGCACCGTCTGGCCGGTTCGGTAGGTCTTGCGCACGTAGTGCGAGGCCATCACGTTGCGCACCGCGTCGGCTGCACCGATGCCGAAGGCCAATGCCGCGCTGCCGAACAGCGCGGCGACGGCGAGCACGATGACGGTAGCGAACAGGGTCACGTCGAGACCGAGTTGGGCCAGGCTCAGCAGCAGCGTGAAGGCCAGGATCAGTCCTGCAGTCAGATGACCGAGTGATTGGCCGTGTTGAAAGCCGTTCGACTCGGCCACCGCATCGATCAGGTTGCGCAGACCACCGGCGACCAGGTAGCCGATGAACAGAATGAAGAGGCTGATCAGCAGGCTCGGCAGGTAGCCGAGCAGGCCGAGGATCCAGTGGGCGAATGTGTTCAGGCCGAGCTGCTCGGCGGCAGCGCTCAGGGTGTAGATCAGGGTCAGCCAGAAGGCGACATTGCCGACCACGTTGGACACCGACCAGCGCGGCTGCGACACCTGTTGGCCGAGCCGCCGATGCAGCGCCGCCAGAATCGCGTCCAGCCCCTTGCCGAAACGCTGGATCAGCCAGCGGATGACGAATGCAGCCAGCCAGCCCAGTAGCAGCAGTGCGACAGCAGCAAGCAGGTTGGGCAGCAGGGTTTTTACTGCCAGGGTCAGCTCGCGCCAGGCCTGGTCCAGCCACAGCCCGGGATGGTCGACCAGGTTGACGCCGATGTCCGCCAATGCCGAAGGCGGGGGGGCAGGGGCCGGGGCCTGAGTCAGTGCAGCGGGTGGGGTGGCCGGTGCTGTCATTGATTTCCTCGATCAGCAGTGCGACGGATCAGACCCTTGCCAATATAGGCGAGCGGCGGCCCGGTTGCTCATACCTTGAACACACGTTGTCGCTGGTAGGGCGGTATGTCGCGGTAGGTCAGAAAGAAGTTTGCCGCCACCGACAGGCGCGGCTCGGGGGCGCTGTGCGGCGTCACTTCGTGCCACAGGAACGACGGGAAGAAGATCATCGTTCCTGGACGTGGGAACAGCTTGGCGTGCTGGTGCCAGCCGCCGGCCAACGAGGCATTGAAGCGCGGGTCATGCAGGATCAGTGCGCCCTGTTCGGGGCGCCAGTACTGAGAGACGTTTTCGTCACTGACCAGCAGCGGGCCGGAGCGGTTCTCGGTGTGCACGTAGTAGACCGCCGAGATGTGCGACACGTGATTGTGCGACGGCACATAGTGTCCGCTCGGCGCCACGTTGGGGAACAGCTGGTATTCGAGGTCGAATTCACCGTGCCAGCCGACCTCGCGGCAGAAGCGGTCGAGACCGTCGAGGAACAGCCTGTCCAGTTCGGCCAGCGCCGGCTCCTGGTCCACCAGTTCCATCAGGTCGCGCTGGTCAGCCAGTTGCGCCTGGTCGTCGCAGGTGAAGCGCGGATGTGTCTTGAAGAATTCGCGCAGGCGATCGTTCAGTTCCGATCGGGCCAGTTCGAACAGCAACAGCGGGGTGGCGAACAGGTCGTGACGGGTGAAGGTGAAGTCGCTTGCATCGCTCATCGATGAGACTCTGGCTGCGGATCAAACGGCGTGCCACGATATCACAGCGAAATTTCTCGCGGCATTCTCAATGCGTGCGCTGCCAACAGTGGCACATGAAGGTCAAGCAAATTGACCGGGAGCGACTGTGTTCAAGTTCGTGCGGGTGATAGCAGGTGCCGACAACCAGTTCGAGCGTCATCTCGACGGGGTCAAGCGGCTGTTCGAGACCGTGTTTCCCTTCAACCTTGCGTACCTCGACAAGATCGATGCGTATGCAGCCGGCAACCACCCTGCGGGCGCCGAGTCCGTGTTGATGGCCGCCACCGGTCCGCGTGGCAACGTGATCGGTTTCACCGTGACCTTCTACTTCGCTGATATCCGTGCCGCCTATCTCGACTACCTGGCCAGCGACCCCGGGCGCGCTGCGCGCGGCATCGGTGGCGCCTTGTACGAGACCATGCGCGACGACATGCAGAAACGCGGTGCCCGCCGCCTGTTTCTCGACTCGTTGCCGGACGACCCGGGCAGCAATGTCGCGGCCGAACTGCTGCCGGCCAACCGCAAACGCATGGCTTTTTATGAGCGTCTTGGTGCGCGTCCGATCATGGGCACCCGTTACGAATGGACCGTGACCCCGGCCAACCTCGGTGATCCGAACATGCTGCTATGCGACAACATGGGCGAGAGCCGGCCGTTGCGCCGCAAGCGCCTGGCCGAGGTGTTCGAGCGCATCATGCTGGCAAAGGTCGGGCTGCCGGCCGATGCCCCGCTGGTGCGTGAGTTGGTCGATTCGATCCACGATGACCCGGTGGCGTTGCGCGCGCCGCGCTACCCGTTTCCCAAGCTGCGCGAGCTGCCGGCACTGCAGGCGCCGATCGACCTGGTCGAGACCGGTGGTGCTGACGACATTCCGCACTCGCCGTTCAACGGCTACTACGAGCGCCCGGCGCGGGTCGCGGCGATCACGCGCGCACTGCAGGATCTGCCATTACGTCGGCATGCGATCGAGGAGTTCGGCCTGGCGCCGATCCGCAAGCTGCACGACCGGCGCATGGTCGACTTCCTGGAAGAAAGCGCAACCCGCCTGCAGCCGGGACAGATCCTTTACCCCGAGATATTCCCGATGCGCTATGCCGACCGGCTGCCGAAGAGCTGGCCGATGCGTGCTGGCTACTTCTGCATCGATACCTCGACACCGATCACGTCGACCGCTTATGCCGCGGCGCGTCGTTCGGCGAATGCGTCACTGACCGGTGCCAGGCTGCTGGCCGATGGTAGGTCGCGGATGTGCTACGTGGCCGGTCGTCCACCGGGGCATCATGCCGAGCGGCGGGTGTTCGGTGGCTTCTGCTATTTCAACAACGCTGCGCTGGCGGCCAATCACCTGGCACACAAGGGGCGGGTGGCGGTTCTGGATATCGATCATCATCACGGCAATGGCACCCAGGACATCTTCTGGGAAAGGTCGGACGTGATGACCGTGTCGCTGCACTGCAACCCGCTCGACAGCTACCCGTTCTTCGCCGGTTTCGCCGACGAGGTGGGTGCCGGGGAGGGGCTTGGTTTCAACCTGAACATCCCGCTCGACCCGGGTGCCGACGACCAGGTCTACCTGAAGGCGTTGGACCGGGCCCTGAAAGCGATCCGGCGCTTCCAGCCACAGGCACTGGTCGTATCGTTGGGGGTCGACATCATGCGCGGCGACCCGACCGGTTCGTTCTTCATCACGCCGGAAGGTATGCGCCGGATCGGCGCGGCGATTGGTGGCCTGGGTCTGCCGTCGCTGATCATCCAGGAAGGCGGCTATCACCTGCAGAACATCCGTCGCGGTGTGCGCAGTTTTCTTGCCGGCTGTGCGGTGGCCCTGTTGACTGAAGACGACAAGGGTAAGGTGCAGCACTGACCGGGTTGCGCCGCGATGCACAGCCGTCGCGGCGCGCAGCTTTCGATATCACCCGGCTTCTTTCCACTCTACGCCACTGTCGACGCTGTGGTGTTCGGCCGGTTCGGGTTCCGGCACCTTCATGGTCACCAGTTCCTCGGCACTGATCGGGTGGATCGCAATCGTGCTGTCGAAGTCAGCCTTGGTCGCGCCCATCTTCACGGCCACCGCGAAGCCCTGCAGCATCTCGTCGACGTTGTCACCGATCAGGTGGATGCCGACCACGCGCTGCTCGTCGCCGGCGCAAACCAGTTTCATCGCCGTGGTCACGCCGTGTTTCGACAGGGCATGGCGCATCGGCGTGAAGTCCGTCTTGTACACCGTGACCTTGCCGCCCCGCTCGCGTGCCTGCTGTTCGGTCAGGCCGACCGTGCCGACCGGCGGATGTGCGAACACCACGCTCGGGATGTTGTCGTAGTCCACCCGGCTTTCCGGCTGGCCGTCGAACAGGCGTGCGGCGAGACGGCGGCCCGCGGCAATCGCGACCGGTGTCAGCGGCGTGCGACCGGTGATGTCACCGATGGCATAGATGCCGGACACGTTGGTGTTCTGGTACTCGTCGGTCGGTACGATGCCGTTTGCACGCGTTTCGACACCGGCCTTGTCCAATGCCAGCTCGCGCGTGTTCGGCGCACGGCCGACCGCCCAGATCACCGTATCGAAGCCATCCAGGCGCTCCCCGTCGCTCGCATCCAGCGCGATGCCGTTGTCGGTCTGCGCCAGCCCGGCAACCTGGAAGCTCATGTGCAGCGCGATACCCTGCTTGCGCATCTCGTCCATCAGCACGTCGCTGATCATGTCGTCGAAGGTTTCCAGCACGCGTGCCTCGAGCGCGACCACCGACACCTCGCTGCCCAGCGCGCGCAGCACGCCGGCCAGTTCGACGCCGATATAACCGGCACCGATAATCGCGACCCTGCGCGGCTGCTCGGTCAGCTCGAAGAAGCCGTCCGAGGTGATGCCAAGTTCGGCACCCGGTACCGGTGGCACGATCGGGCGGCCGCCGCTCGCGATCACGATGTGATCGGCGGTGTAGGTCTGACCGTCGACCTCGATCGAGTGCGCGTCGACAAAGCGCGCCGCACCGTCGATGCGGGTGATGCCGCTGTCGACCACGTAGCCGTCCCAGTAATTGTTGATCATGCCGATGTAGTTCTGGCGACCGCGCACCAGCTTGCCCCAATCGGTGACGCCGCGCTTGGCCGGGATGCCGAAGTCGTTCGCATCGTCGACCGCGTGCGCCAGGTTGGCGGCGTACCACATCACCTTTTTCGGCACGCAGCCATTGTTGACGCAGGTACCGCCCATTTTCGACGGCTCGACGACGGCGACCGATTTGCCGTACTGGGCCGCCTTT
>JAGRHE010000559.1 GCA_020445165.1 Gammaproteobacteria bacterium | reverse complement strand
AAAAGCGGCTGGCTCCAACATTCCCGTTCTCATCGAAGGTGAATCGGGTACCGGCAAGGAACTCATTGCCCGCGCCATGCATGGCAGTTCGGACCGCGCCGGTGGCAAGCTGGTAACCGTAAACTGCGGTGCGTTGCCGGAAAACCTGGTTGAAAGCCTGCTCTTCGGCCACGAGAAAGGTGCCTTTACCGGCGCCACGGACAAGCACACCGGCAAGTTCGAGGAGGCCAATGGCGGTACGCTGTTTCTCGACGAGATCGGCGAACTACCCCTCGACCTGCAGGTAAAACTGCTACGCGCCATCCAGGAAGGCGAAATCGACCCCATCGGCGCGAAAAAGCCCGTCAAGGTGGATGTCCGTCTGGTTTCGGCCACCAACCGCGATCTCCTCACGGAAGTTTCGAATGGCAGGTTCCGCGAGGACCTGTATTACCGGCTCAGCGTTTTGCCGATCACCCTGCCGCCATTGCGCGAACGTCGCGAGGACATCGAACCGCTGGTCTTCCACTTCATCAAGAAGATCGGCAGGGAGCAGAAGCGCCAGAACATCTCCT
>JAGRHE010000558.1 GCA_020445165.1 Gammaproteobacteria bacterium | reverse complement strand
AAGCCATTCGCCGAATGGCCACGCGAGGTGCTGGCGACGCGACTGGCCCACGTCGACCAGCACATCGTGCTGTTCGAGGGCACGGTGCGTGACAACCTCGGTCTGTGGGACCGTGGCATCGAGGAGCGCGATCAAGCGCGTGCCGCGCAGGATGCCGGCATCCACGCGGTCATCGCCGCGCGCCCGGGCGGCTACGATGCGCGTCTGGAGGAAGACGGCCGCAACTTCAGCGGCGGCCAGCGTCAGCGCCTGGATCTGGCCCGGGCACTGGCCCGCAACCCGGCGATCCTGGTGCTGGACGAGGCGACCAGCGCCCTCGACCCGGTCACCGAGCTCGAGGTGATGCAGGCGATCCGCCGACGCGGCATCACCTGCGTCATCATCGCCCACCGTCTGAGCACGATTCGTGATTGTGACGAGATCGTCGTGCTCGAGCGCGGGCGAGTGGTCGAGCGCGGTTGTCACGATGCGCTGATGGCGCGCAACGGTCGTTACCGCGCGCTGATCGAGAGCTGATCCATGTCCCGGCCGAACGATCACCACAGCCGCGACCAT
>JAGRHE010000557.1 GCA_020445165.1 Gammaproteobacteria bacterium | reverse complement strand
CGAGAGCGAAAAGAATATCCAACAATTGTAACCTGCCGGAGAAGTCCGGCTTCTCTCAGAAGCGGACTTCGCGGTCTGTCATACGAAGGGTGCGCCATGGCCGAAGTACGCTTAGAGCATATTCACAAGATCTACAAAGGTGGCGTTGAGGCCGTCAAGGATCTCAACCTGACCATCAGTGACGGCGAATTTTTGGCGCTGCTCGGTCCGTCCGGCTGCGGCAAGACGTCTACGTTGCGCATGATCGTTGGCCTTGAGGAGATCACCCGGGGCGAGCTGTACATCGGCGACCGGTTGATGAACCGGCTGGAGCCGAATGAGCGCAACGTGGCCTTGGCCTTCGAGACGTATGCGCTCTATCCGCCGCTGCCCGTGCGCGAGAACATCGCCTTCTGCCTGCGCGCCCGCTCGGTCCCCAAGGACGAGATCAACCGGCGCGTCCAGGAAGTGGCCGACATCCTCGACATCGGCGGCATTCTGGATCGCAAGCCGGCCGAGTTGGGCGGCGGGCAAAAGCAGCGTGTGTCGCTGGCCCGTGCGCTGGTGCGCGACCCC
>JAGRHE010000556.1 GCA_020445165.1 Gammaproteobacteria bacterium | reverse complement strand
CTGGCGACCCTGCGCGCCCTGGGCTACAAGACGGCGATATTATCCGGCGGTTTCACCTACTTTGCCCGCGATCTGCAACAACACCTGGGGATCGATTACGTGCACGCCAACGAGTTGGACATCGCCGACGGTCTGGTGACGGGGGAGGTAAAGGGACCCATCGTGGATGGCAACCGCAAGGCGGAGCTGCTGCGCCAGCTGGCCCAACAGGAGGGCATAGACCTGCAACAGGTTATCGCCGTGGGGGACGGCGCCAACGACCTGCCGATGCTCAGCATCGCCGGCCTGGGTATCGCTTTCAGGGCCAAGCCCCTGGTTAAACAATCGGCAGACCAGTCGATCTCCACCCTGGGCCTGGATGCCATTCTCTATCTGCTGGGCCTGTCGGACCGCTACCAGAATCACAGCGCGGCCGGTTAGGCCCTAGAGCACTTTATTCGTGGCGGTACACTAGATACTCGTCCACAGCGAGTCGAAGCCGGAATCCCTGGGGCGGGTTTTGTCCTCCGCCAGGACATCGCCCAGTTGCTTGATGAGGCGAAATTCGAACTGCACG
>JAGRHE010000555.1 GCA_020445165.1 Gammaproteobacteria bacterium | reverse complement strand
CAGGCGAGTCGCAGACGATGTAATCGAAACTCTCCGCGAGTTCATCCAGTACCTTCTGAACACCTTCCCGGGTTAGGGCATCCTTATCGCGTGTCTGCGAGGCCGGCAAAACAGCCAGGCCATTAACCCGCTTGTCTTTGATCAGGGCTTGATTGAGTTTGGCTTCACCGTTGATAACGTTGACAAAGTCATAAACGACACGCCGTTCGCAACCCATTACCAGATCGAGGTTACGCAGACCGACATCGAAATCGATGACCACGGTCTTATGCCCGGCCTGAGCCAGCCCGGTCGCGAAAGCAGCGCTGGTGGTGGTCTTGCCGACCCCGCCTTTACCGGAAGTGATTACGACGATCTTGGCCAAGATGGTGTCTCCGAAAACCGCATGGGGATAACGCCCAAATAAGGCCGACTATTCTCAGCTATAGGGGTTCCAGCATCAAGCGACCATCACGGATGCACACCCGCCCAGGACGACCTTTCAAAGCCGCGTCGGGGTTCTCGACCACGAGGTATTCGTCACCAATTGCAACAACCTCTGGCTCCAGACTGAGTGC
>JAGRHE010000554.1 GCA_020445165.1 Gammaproteobacteria bacterium | reverse complement strand
ATCACCGCGGTGGCGCTGATCTCGGTCGTCGCCGGGCTCTAAAAAGACGTGAAGCGGCTCTCCGAGATCAACATGGTGCTGGCGCTCGCCTTGCTGCTCTTCGTCATCATCGCCGGTCCGACGATCGCCCTGCTCACCGGCTTCTTCGCCAATGCCGGGCACTATGCCGCCGACCTCTTGCCACTCAGCAACCCCTTCGGTCGCGATGACACCGCCTTCATGCACGGCTGGACGACCTTCTACTGGGCCTGGTGGATCTCGTGGTCGCCGTTCGTCGGCATGTTCATCGCCCGGGTCAGCCGGGGACGGACGGTGCGCGAGTTCATCACCTGCGTGCTGATCATCCCGACCCTGGTCTCGATCCTCTGGATGACCGCCTTCGGCGGCACCGCCATCGACCAGATCGTGAACGACAACTACCAGGGCGTGGCCGAGACGGTCGCCGCCTACGTGCCCGAGCTCTCGCTCTTCAAGATGCTCGAGGTCCTGCCGCTCACCATGGTCTCCTCCTTCCTCGGCATCGTCCTGGTGATCGTCTTCTTCGTCACCTCCTCGGAT
>JAGRHE010000553.1 GCA_020445165.1 Gammaproteobacteria bacterium | reverse complement strand
ACCTGGAACCAGTTACGGCTGAAGAACAGATGATGGAAAAACTGATGGGGCAAAATGGCGATCTGGAAAGCCATGGCCTTGTGGATGTCATGTCGGACATGACACATCAGGACGCTGAACGCCTGCATGCGCTTATTACGCGGCATGCCCACTACACCGATTCAAAAAAGGCGCAGACAATCCTTGCTGACTGGTCGGCCTGGCTGCCGAAGTTCAAGAAGGTCATGCCGGTCGAGTACCGCCGCGCCCTATCGGAGTTGGCCAAGGCTCAGGAAGCCGACACCACGGGTCTGGGTGTTCTGGAAATCGGAGTGACGCGGGAGAAGGCGTAAGTCTCTGTCAGGCGCCACAAGAAGCTTAAAATTTGAGATGAACGGAACGGAACGAAATGGGTAAGCCAACCGGTTTTCTTGAATTCGAACGCGCAGAGCGCAAGTACGCGCCGGTCGAAGAGCGCGTCAAGAACTGGCAAGAATTTGTCGAACCTTTGAGCGAGGCCGCCACAAAGACCCAGGCTGCGCGATGCATGGATTGCGGCATTCCCTATTGCCATAGCGGATG
>JAGRHE010000552.1 GCA_020445165.1 Gammaproteobacteria bacterium | reverse complement strand
CATGTTCATGGCGACGTAGATGTAGTCGTCGGCCGTGCGGCCCGGCAGCAGCAAGCCGTGGAGGCCGCAAAGCATGAAGGCCAGCGTGCGGCTGTGGGGCGACCAGTCCGGCTTGCCCTCTCGCGGGCCGTGCCAGGAGATGTCGGGATAGCCGCTGTCGATCATGTCGCGCTCGTGGAGGTGATAGCGCCGGCGCAAGATCGGATGCGCCTTGCGGAAGGCGATGCAGCAGCGGAAGAAGCGCCAGAGATTGGCGTTTTCCCGGACGCGTCGCCAGTCGATCCAGCTCAGTTCGTTGTCCTGGCAATAGGTGTTGTTGTTGCCCAGCTTGGTGTGGGCCATCTCGTCGCCCATCAGGATCATGGGCACGCCCTGACAGACCATCAGCAGGGCGATGGCGTTGCGCATAAGCCGGCCGCGCAGGGCAAGAATGGCGGGGTCGTCGGTCGGCCCTTCCGCGCCACAGTTCCAGCTGTTGTTGTCGTTGGCCCCGTCACGGTTGTCCTCGCCGTTAGCCAGATTGTGCTTCCCGGAATAGGACACCAAATCGTTGAGGGTGAAG
>JAGRHE010000551.1 GCA_020445165.1 Gammaproteobacteria bacterium | reverse complement strand
CGCCGCGCAGGCCGGTGGACTACCGGCATAGGTCCCGCCCAAACCGCCAGGGCCAACACTGTCCATGACTTCGGCGCGACCGACCACCGCCGAGAGCGGAAAACCGCCGGCCAGACTTTTGGCCACGGTGATCAGATCGGGCACCACTCCGCTATGCTCGATGGCGAAGAACTTGCCCGTGCGCGCCGCGCCGGTCTGGATTTCATCGGCGATCAGCACAATACCGTGCTGGTCGCAAAGCTGACGCAAGCGTTTCAGGAATTCCGGTGGCGCGATGTAAAAACCACCCTCCCCCTGCACCGGTTCGATGATGATCGCCGCCACCCGCTCGGGTTCCACATCGACTTTAAACAAAGTCTCCAACGCCCCCAACGATTGCTCGACGCTGACCCCATGCAGGGGGTTGGGAAACGGCGCGTGGTAAATTTCGCCGGGGAAGGGGCCAAAACCGGTTTTGTAGGCCGGTACCTTGCCGGTCAGGCCCAGCGCCAGCATGGTCCGACCGTGGAACCCGCCGCTGAAGGCGATGACCGCCGAACGTTTGGTATGAAAGCGGGCGATCT
>JAGRHE010000550.1 GCA_020445165.1 Gammaproteobacteria bacterium | reverse complement strand
CGTTACCCACCTATTGACGCGTGATCTGGATCGCATTGTGAGAGCGGCGGACATCATTGTGGTTGCAGCCGGTAGTCCAGGGTTGGTGAGAGGAAGCTGGATCAAACCCGGAGCGATCATCATTGACGTTGGTATCAACCGGATCACCAATGAACGGGGCGAAACATATATAGTGGGAGACGCCTGTAGCGAAGAACTGTCGCATGCAGGGGCTTACACCCCGGTGCCGGGCGGGGTCGGCCCGATGACGGTTGCCTGCTTACTCAGCAATACGATGAAGGCTGCGCGTCATCAATACAGGGCCTTGGCGCCCATGCCTGTCGATCAAGAGGCCGTTTCGAGCAATTGACGCCCGGAGCGTTGCGAATTTTCGCATCAGATATCGGGTTGGCGCGGATGCATGGCATCCATGCTGGCAGCGACCATGATAATCATATGCGTGAACAGCAACACCGATGTACGGCCTTAAAAATTTTTCATTCCAATTGATCTCAATACAGAATATATATTTCACCAAGTTGTGAATTGGGCCGCCCATGGCAGGTGGTTTATGTGGAGAGGGTTA
>JAGRHE010000054.1 GCA_020445165.1 Gammaproteobacteria bacterium | reverse complement strand
AGCCATTTCCTCTTTGGCGATCCGAAACGCCTCGCCCATACCGACAATCTGGTGGGTGGCGAGCGTTCCCGAGCGCATCCCCCGCTCGTGGCCGCCGCCGTGCATCTGGGCTTCGATACGGATGCGCGGCTTACGCTGCACGTACAGTGCGCCGATGCCTTTGGGTCCGTAGATCTTGTGCGCACTGAAGCTCATCAGGTCGACCGGCAGCTCGGCCAGATTGATCTCGACCTTGCCCGGGCTCTGCGCCGCGTCGACATGGAAGATCACCTTGTGCTCACGGCAGATCTCGCCGATAGCGGCGATGTCCTGTATCACGCCGATCTCGTTGTTCACATGCATCACCGATGCCAGCACCGTGTCCGGCCGCAGCGCAGCCCGGAAGGCATCCAGGTCGACCAGTCCGTCGGCCTTCACGTCGAGATAGGTGACCTCGAACCCCTCGCGCTCGAGCTGGCGGCAGGTGTCCAGCACCGCCTTGTGCTCGGTCTTCAGGGTCACGATGTGTTTACCCTGCTTCTGGTAGAAGTGGGCAGCGCCTTTGATCGCCAGGTTGTCCGACTCTGTCGCCCCCGAGGTCCATACGATTTCCTTGGGATCGGCGCCTACCAGGGCTGCGACATTCGTACGCGCCTCGTCGACCAGTCTCTCGGCAGTCCAGCCGAACTGATGCGAACGCGACGCCGGGTTGCCGAAAGCACCATCGAGCGTCAGGCAGGCGCACATCTTTTCGGCAACCCGCGGATCGACCGGCGTGGTCGCGGAGTAATCCAGGTAAATCGGTAATTTCATCAAGCGCTCCGAAAACTGCTTGCGGCTGTCAGGAAGGATATCGGATCACGCACCGGCCGACTTGGCGCCCACGTCACCGAGGCGGACCGATCTCTGTGCATCCCCGCTCTCCTGGCGCGAGGCGACTTCCTGCACACCGCGCCGGTTCATCAGGTCCTGCAGACTGATCTGGTTGAGATACTCGTAGATCCGGTTGCTCAGGTCCTGCCACAAATCATGCGTCAGGCACTGCTGGTTATCCTGGCAATTATGCGCGCCGCCACACTTGGTGGTGTCGACGTTTTCATCGACCGCCGAGATGACCTGGGCGACGTATATGTCGCCGGCAAGCCGGCCGAGCGTGTAACCACCACCCGGTCCGCGCACACTCGACACCAGGTTGCGCTTGCGCAGCCGGGCAAACAGCTGTTCGAGGTAAGAGAGAGAGATGCCCTGGCGCTGGGCGATGTCCGCCAGCGTGATCGGCCCGCCGCCGTGATGCAATGCCAGGTCGAGCATCGCAGTAACCGCATATCGCCCTTTGGTCGTCAGCCTCACCGATCGCACTCCGCCGTCAATATTGCGGCGGAATATACATTGTCGAGTAAATTAGTCAAGAATTCAGGCGGATCGATTCACCTGCTCATGACGTGCCTTTTTCACCCTCTTCCAGTTGCAGTTTCTGCAGCTCTTCGGCCGTAGAAATGATCTCGCACGAGCCCAGTTCGGGCAGATCGTCATCACCCGGCTCAAATCCCATCTCGCGCAAGACCTCGCACATGCGCTGCATCTTGGTTTCCATCACGTGCACGTGATCGAGCATACAATTGATGGCATGTGCGACCGGGTCCGGCGCATCCGCCGTCGCCCCGTAGGCATCGAAGCCCATCTTGGTCGCCATCTTTTCGCGATGATCGGTATCGGACGGCTCGGCCTTGCGTTCGATCAAGCGGCCGGGAACACCGACCACGGTGCTGCCGGCGGGTACGTCGCGCAACACAACGGCGTTCGAGCCGATGCGCGCGCCGCTGCCGATATCTATGGGACCCAGCACCTTGGCACCGGCGCCGACGACGACATCGTTGGCCAGCGTGGGGTGACGCTTGCCCTTCTGCCAGCTGGTACCGCCCAAGGTGACCCCGTGATACAGCGTGCAATCGTCACCGATGACCGCCGTTTCGCCAATCACGACCCCCATGCCATGGTCGATGAAGAAACGCCGACCGATTACCGCCCCGGGGTGGATCTCGATCCCGGTCAACCAGCGTGCCAGGTGCGACACCATGCGACCGAGCCATTTCGCGTCGGCGAGCCACAGCCAGTGCGCCATGCGATGAAACATCAGGGCGTGCAGACCGGGATAAGCGGTCAGGATCTCGAGCGTGCTGCGGGCAGCCGGGTCGCGGTCGAATACGACGCGGACATCCTCGCGAATCTGTTCAAACATCTTGGGTTCCGCGGGCAGGAATCAATCAGACGACTGTACTGAATTCACTTGCCAGCCACCAGCCGCCCGCCGGCCCGACCCGGCGCAGGGACAGGGAGCGGCGCCAGGGTTCATTCGCGCCGCATCGACTTCCTGCCCTGGGCGGCGCTGAGGATGCCGCGCAGGATATTGACCTCGTCCTCGTCCGGCGCCGCACGGTGAAACAGGCGCCGCAGCCTGCGCATCAGTTTCTGTGATCGTCCCGCATCGATGAAACCGATGTCGTCCAACGCCTGTCCGAGGTGCGCAAAGAAACCTTCCATCTGCGCATTGCTCGCCATCGCCACCCCGGTCCGGACGGGTTCGGCATCAGCGGTCTCGCCGCCTGCCATCATCAACTCGTAGGCCATCACCTGCACAGCCATCGCCACATTGAGCGAGCTGAACGCAGGATTGGTCGGGATATGCATCAGGTGGGTGCATAGGTCGAGCTCGTCATTGCTCAGTCCGGCGCTCTCGCGACCGAAGACCATGGCCACCGGTGCCTGGGCCGCTTCTGCATGGGCCAGCTGCGCACTCTGGCGCGGATCGAGTTGCGGCCAGCTGACCGACCGCAGGCGCGCACTGGCCCCGATCACGGTCCGGCAGTCGGCCACGGCCTGTGCCAGGGTTTCGACCACGACCGCCTGCTCCAGCACATCGCCGGCGCCGGCGGCACGCGCCTCGGCCTCTTCACTGGGAAAGACGCGTGGCGCGACCAGCACCAGTCGTTGCAGGTTCATGTTCTTCATCGCGCGCGCAGTCGCACCGATGTTGCCCGGGTGCGAGGTCTGCACCAGGACGATTCGAAGGTTGTCTTGCATTGTCTCAGCTTACCAGCGCAACGCGTTGACCTGCAGCCGCATCCACACGGCGCTGCAGGCGGGAAAATCTGCGTAGGCGGGTTTCCGATCACGGGCGTTTGCCGTATTCTCGCGCGCCATGAATCCCACTACCACCATCGCCGTGCGGGCCGCGCGCCAGGCAGGCAGCATCATCATGCGGTCGTTCGGCCGTCTCGACACCCTGACCGTGGCCGAAAAGCAGGCCAACGACTACGTCAGCGAGGTCGATCGCAATGCCGAGGCCGCGATCATCGACGTGATCCGCAAAGCCTATCCCGCACATGCCATCCTGGCCGAGGAAAGCGGCGCACAAGGCAAGGACGAGTACCAGTGGGTGATCGATCCGCTCGACGGTACAACCAATTACCTGCACGGCTTTCCGCAGTTCGCCGTGTCGATCGCGCTGACCCATCGTGGGCGGCTGGAAAACGCGGTCGTGTACGACCCGGTACACGACGAGATGTACACCGCCGTACGTGGATCGGGCGCGCTGTTGAACGACAGGCGTCTGCGGGTCAGCGAGATCAAGGGACTCAAGGGCGCCCTGATCGGCACCGGCATCCCGTTCCGCGACCAGCGCTTCATCGATCCCTACCTGGGGATGCTCAAAGCGCTCGCCCGTGAAACCGCCGGCATCCGCCGTCCGGGATCAGCGGCCCTGGATTTCGCCTACGTCGCCGCCGGTCGCATCGACGGATTCTGGGAACTGGGCCTGTCGCAATGGGATTTTGCCGCCGGTGCGCTGCTGGTCCAGGAGGCCGGTGGCGTGGTCAGCGACATTGGTGGCGGCAGCCGTCACCTGGAAACCGGCAACGTCATCGCCGCCGGCGTTCGCCTGCACCGTGAGATGGTCAAGACGATCACGCCACACCTGGTCGACGGTCTGCGCGCCTGATTACCGCCGTCGTTTCCACCCCTTGATATCGATCCCTGGATTCACCCCGCTCGGGTTCGGGGGCGGTTCTCGGGCACCCGGGAAATCTGCCGATTGCATCCCCCGGCCATGCGAATGTGGTTGCCCGCCCCTGCCCGGCATGGTACTAATCGCCCAATAACGACAATAAAAAACGCACCCAGAGGGATGAAGCAGGAAATGGCAAAGAGATATTTGACTACGGCGCTCATGCCGCCGGTCGGCGCCTGCCGATTCGGCTGCGGCACCAATTGCGCTGCGCCGGTAACAGTTTTCTGGCTGTTCGGCGTAGTCAGCGTCGTTTACGGCTTCCTCGGTGGACCGACCGGGGAAACAGGGATCAGCTGGTACACCGTCGGCCTTGGGTTCGCCATGTGGGGAATCGCAGCTGTATGGACCATGCTGACGATCCAGGGCGTCGAAGCGGATCGCTGTCACGGCATCTGGAGTCCTCGCGACCACCATGTCGAAGCCGAGGAAACCGAAACCGACCCATTCGACGAGATCAAGAAAGCGCACTGAACGGTAGTGTCACGATCAAGCAAACAGGCCCGCGATTGCGGGCTTGTTTGTTTTCAGGCGGCAACATGCCTGGTCAGCGAGACAACTTGTCGACCACCCGCATCAGCATTGCCTTCGCCTCCTCGGCCACAGCCATGGCCTCGGCGCTTTGTGTCAGCCCCAAGACCGCACCAGGCTCGAGAAGCGCCACTTCGGTGGTCTTCGCGCCGGTTTGGCGCACGACCACGTTGCATGGCAGAAGCACACCGGCATTCGGCTGGTCGCTGATGACACGGTCCGCCAGTTTCGGATTGCATGCGCCAAGGATTCGGTAGGCCGGAATCTCCTTGCCCATCTTGTTCTTGAAGATCGCCTGCACATCGACGTCGCTGACGATCCCGAGGTGCTCCGACATCAATACGTCGCGCAGGTGCTCAATCGCAGTGTCGAAGGCCATGGGCAGGGTGACGTGAAATTCATACATGTGCAGTTATCTCCGGGAAGGCGTGATTCAGTGACAGGCCGGAGACTCTAGGGCCAGCTGGGCTTGGAAACAACGGCAATCCGCAATCGACGACGCATTCCGGATCGATGGGATCGGTATAGGCTGCCCGGACGGCAAAATCCGGACTTCAATGACACGGCAGATTGATGCCAGCATCCGACTTGTGAAGCAAATCGGATGGCGGCGCCCTCGCTTAGGGTGCCGAGGACCTACTCAGCCAGGCACGCGAGAGCCTGCGCGCCGATGACACCTGAAAAGTCCTGCACCGTGCCTTCGTCGGGCGGTATCGTCTCCGCAACACGCTGTAACCGCAATTCGGCGACTGCAGTGCCGACCCGGATTAGGGTCAGCGCTACAGCGTCCTCGGGTTCGATGGTAGAGAAGCTTTCGAGATCGTAAGTCAGGACCATGAACGTCACCTCCAGATTGCCACGTACAAGCACAAGCAATGCACGCGCCAAATTCTGCCAGTTGCCCGTGGCATGCCAGCAACTATCCGAAAAAAGGCGTTTTTCATGAATAGCGACGGATGAATCGCGCCAAGGCTCGGGGCATGCCAACCAAAAGTCCGGGCGCGGAACAGACTCAACCCGTGCACCAAACGGGTGGCGGCACCGAAACGGTGCAATGCGGTCATTGTCATAGCCTGCTCCTCCGACCGGCAGACCAATGCCGAGTGACGTTGACCCGCTCTGGGAGGCAGAGTCTCTGCAAGACAGTCGACGCCATTACCGGTCCTGCGCACTCCGGCACTACGCCGAACCCGTCATGGGCACCGTAGTATTACGGGTAACGTGGCGTAAACACTCCGGTTATTTTCGATCCGCCGACGAATTAGCCTGAAAACCGCCGGCCCCGACCGCCCTGATCTTCTGGTTCTCGTTGAACCCTTGGGCACCCCGGCCAGGCGCAATTCGACTCAGCTACCGGAGGAATATGCAATGTTGGAATCCGCTTTGGAAAGAGACCTCAAGGCACGCCCGTTCGAGAAAACGATCAGGCAATTCGGTGAAATTCTGAAGGATGATCGAACCTTGCTCGACAAGCTCGATCAAACACCGGACAAAGACAGTTTCATCGACCTGTATGTGGCACTCGGAGCCGAACAGGGCTGTGAATTCTCCCGTGACGACCTGTTGATCGTCGTACAGGAGCAGAAGCAGGGCAGCAACTGGGTGATTCCAAAGCCCGTCCTGCGCCTGATCGCAGAGCGGTTTTGAAGGCCTGGAGGTGAACTGCGATGAATAACGACATCAACACCAATTCCGGCCGCAAGGTCGGCGAATGGAGCGGCGAGCGCGCCGAGGAACTTCAGGCCGAACTCGCCCGCATTCGCGATCATCTGCGGTCAGAGAATTCGACCGAGCGCCTGGTAGCCAAGGAGATGCCGCACCGTGAACAATTGCCGGAGGATCTGCACAACTTCAAGGCGTACCACATCTGGGGCTGTGACAAAGGTGGCAACTGCCTCGTGGGTACGCATGCCAATCGCATAGAGCCACTGGACAAGGTTCGATCCTTCTCGCTCATCGACCACCATTGACGCGCATTGGGCAGCGGGAAGAATAAAATCGCCGAGATCGGTCCGGGGGCGGGTATACCGCCCCCGGATGCCCTATCCTTATCCGACAACAAGGGTAAGGAGCACAGGATGTTTGGCGATGACCTGAGCACTATCCTCCCGCGCGTGCAGGAGATTGCCACCGAGGTCGTCGGTCCTTTGAGCAGCGAGACCGATGCCCTGGCCCGCTGGCCGGCAACAGGGCTTCGCGCAATGCAGGATGCCGGGTTCGGTGGCCTGGTCGTGCCGGAACAATTCGGTGGCCGGGGATGCGGCCTGTACGCACTGACGCGGGTATGTGAAACCCTGGGACGCGAGTGTGCCTCGACAGCGATCTGTTTCGGAATGCACTCCGTCGGCACATCGGTTATCGCCGCCAATGCCACCGAGGACCAGCAGGCACGCTATCTCACTCCGATTTGCGAAGGCCGGCATATCACCACGCTTTCACTGAGTGAGGCCGGTACCGGCGCACACTTCTACCTGCCGCAGACCTCGCTCGAGGCAGTCGACGACCAGACCTTTCTCCTGACAGGTACCAAGACCTTCGTCACCAATGGCGGCCACGCTGATTCCTACGTCGTGTCGGCAGTGGCCGCAGAGCCCGAGGCGCCGGTCGGCAAATTTTCCTGCGTGATCGTCGACGACGACACGCCCGGTATCCGTTGGGGAGCGCCATGGGACGGCCTGGGTATGCGTGGAAACTCTTCACGCTCGATGGAACTGCCCGGTCTCGAGATACCTCGGGCCAACCTGCTTGGCAGCGAAGGTGACCAGATCTGGTACACGTTCAACGTGGTTATGCCATATTTTCTGGTCGCCATGAGCGGCACCTATCTCGGAGTGGCCAGTTCCGCGTTGGAAGAAGCTCGCCGGCACATGTCGCGTCGCTACCACGCACACACCGGAACGAACCTGGCCCAATCGTCCGTACTGCAGCATCGTCTCGCGATCCTGTGGGCGACTGTCGAGCGAACCCGGCAGCTCATCTATCACGCGGCTCGCAGTTTCGATGCCGGCGAACCCGATGCACTAATCGCCGTCATGTCCGCAAAGGCCGAGGTCGCCGACTGCGTGGTGCAACTGGTCAACGAGTCCATGACGCTGAATGGTGGCATTGGATACCGCAAAGGCTCCAACCTCCACAGGATGTTGAGAGACGCCCGCGCCTGTCACCTGATGTCCCCGACCACGGATATCCTGCGTGTGTGGATTGGACGCGCACTCCTGGGGCAGCCTTTGCTGGCTGATTGAAGAGAAACCGCCCATGTCGCCCATCGCGCAGATTGTCGCACGTCCCAGGGGCTACATCGGCTTGGTGGGTGTTTCCCCGGGCGTACGCGCGCAGCTGGAGCAGCAACTCGATGCCGAATTCCTGGTGGCCGCACTGGCCGGACCGGAATCATTGCTCGATCACATGGAAAATGGTCGCGCGCCGATGGACGCCATCGTCATCGACCTGCCGACCGAAGAGGCAGTCCGGCTGGCGCAACGCATACATACCTACGACAAACTGATTCCCGTATTCATCATCAGTACTTCGCTGAGCAGCGAGGAGCTGAAACGTACCCTGATGTTCAGTCCCTTCGTGGGCAACGAGGTCATCGCCTGGTCGAAGGACGATGTCGATATACTTCCCGCTACCTTGCGCGATGCAGTGAATCGACACCGCCAGCGGGTCAAGCATCGCAACACCCTCTCCACGGCGCAAATCCGGCTGGAAAAACTGCCGCTGCAGCGGCCGGAAGCCACGCACTACCTGGACAGACTGCTCGATCACGCACCGGTCGGCGTCATGACTGTTGATCTGAATGGCACCGTGATCACCTCGAACAAGCAGGCGCATGACATCCTCGCAACAAGCGGCGACCGGGTCCTCGGTCAGCCACTTACCAAGTTCTTCCCGGCCTCCGAGCGCACCCGCCTGCACGCCCTGCAACATGCCTGCGAAGCCGACGCTTCCAGGCATGGCAGCGATGTATTCACCTTACACAGCAGCCCCGACCAAACCCGCTATGTCGAAGTGTCCCTTGCGCCGCTGGCGTACCGTACCGGGCAACGTGGCTTCATGCTGATCCTGCAGGACGTCACCTCACGGACGGAGGCGGAACAGGAAAGGCAGCGGGCAGAAGCCGATCTGCGCCACCACGCCGTTGTACTTAGACGCTTCCACGAGATCACGTCGTCCGAGGTGATGAGCCTGGAAGAAAAAATCGACGAAGTGTTGAACCTTGGCTGCGAACAGTTCCACCTACCGGTCGGCGTTCTCTCGCGCGTCGATGACGATGTCCTCACCATAATTCGCTCGGTGGGCAGCAGCGCCAACTACGCGCCCGGCAGCGCACACCCGCTTAACCAGACCTATTGCAGTGTCGCATTGCGCTCGCCCGAACCGCTGGCCATGTCGGATGCATCATGCGACGCGTGGGATCAGCATCCCGCCTACCGGGCGACCGGGCAACGCGCGTACATCGGCACCTGTGTGCAGGTAGACGACGGCATCCACGGCACGCTCTGCTTTTTCAGCACGTCGGCGCGCAAACGTCCTTTCAACTCGGCAGACAGTGAGCTGATCAAGCTGATGGCACGCTGGATTGTCAGCGAACTGCAAAGAGAGCGCGCCGACGCATTGATGCGCAAGCTGTCCGGTGCATTGGAAAGGACGGCCGATGCAATCATGATCACCGACCGCGACCGCTTCATCGAGTACGTCAACCCATCCTTCGAACGACTGACCGGGTACAGCAAGGAAGAGGCCATCGGCAAGAAGACGTACTTTCTCCGTTCCGGGCTGCACGATAAGAAATTCTACGACGAGTTGTGGAACGTGATCGGTAAAGGCGAGGCGTATCGTGGCATCATGGTCAACCGAAAGAAAGACGGGAACCTTTACTACGAACAGAAAACGATCAGCCCTCTGCGCGACGAAAATGGCACTATCACGCACTTCATCTCTACCGGACACGACATCAGCGATCTGATCGAGGCAGAAGAAAAAAACCGCGCACACCAAGCAGAGCTGGCGCACGTCGCGCGCCTCAGCACCCTGGGTGAAATGACCTCCGGACTGGCACACGAACTCAATCAACCCTTGTGTGCGATCACAACCTACGCACAGACCTGTCTGCATATTCTGCAAGGCGGGGATTGCAGCCCGGAGCGAGTGCGCTATGGCGTCGAGCAGATCGTAAGGCAGGCTGAACTGGCCAGCGAGATTTTCCGCCGCCTGCGCGATTTCTCCCGTAAAGGCGAGATCCGGCACGAACCGGTTTGCGTTGCCGGGATCGTCGCCGAAGTCGTGGAACTGGTCGCCGCCGAAGCGCAACAAAAGCTGGTCCGGCTACACCAAAAGGTGCCCGCGGGCCTACGCGACGTGATGGCCGATCGGATCCAGATCGAACAGGTGCTCCTAAACCTGGTCCGCAATGCAATAGACGCCGTGATCGACCTCGATCAGGCGCGACGGGAAATTCTCATCAACGTACTGCCAGAACCGGCTGGATGGATCACCGTCGAAATCAAGGACCAGGGGCCCGGGTGCCCTCAACATATGACGGAGCGGCTCTTCGAACCGTTCGTAACGACCAAAGACAATGGCCTGGGTATCGGCCTGAGCATCAGCCATAGCATTGTCGAGGCGCACGGTGGCTGCCTGTGGCTGGCTGAAAACTCTGAAGAAGGTGCCACCTTCCGCTTCACCTTGCCGACGGAGATGCCATCATGAGCGTCGGGGTCCCGCTATGATTCGTCAAGAAAAAGGCGAAAACTGGTCGATTGTGCACGTCGTCGACGACAACTCGGCAGTGCGTGATGCCATCTGCTGGCTGGTCGAGCAGGTGGGCCTCGAAAGCCGCCCTTACGCTTCGGCACAGGAGTTTCTGGCCAAATGTGACAGCAAGTCCCGCGGCTGCCTGGTGCTCGATATCCGAATGCCAGGGATGAGCGGACTCGAGTTACAAGACAGGCTGCGGACCGGATTTTCACATCTACCGGTGATAATCGTTACCGGACATGGCGACGTTCCGATAACGGTGCGTGCGATGAAAGCCGGTGCCTACGAATTCCTGCAGAAACCATTCAACGACCAGGACCTGCTCGATGCGATCCAGGGCGCCCTGGCTGAGTATGCCGAGATCTGGAAACAGGAAGACGAACGCGCCCGGGTGACCGAAAACCTGTCCAGTCTCACGCCGCGCGAGCGCGAAGTTCTGCAACACCTGGGACTGGGCAAACCGAACAAGGTCGTCGCCTACGACCTTGGCCTGTCCGTGCGCACGGTCGAGGGATACCGGGCCAGCATCATGAGTAAATTGCACGTGCGGACGATCGGCGAACTGATGCAGATCGTGCTCGACGCCGGCCTGGTCACACGCGAAAACTGACCTTTTTGCCAATCGACTCGTGGTTTGCCACCCGGTTTGCGCCGGTGATCACGCACTGTCCCTGTAGATCCCGCCACGCGCCCACGTAGTATTACGGCTGTCCCCTGCCCCCCCCGTTTTCATATAACGGTTCTCAGGACGACACGCATGCCACGCAGATGGCGGAGTGTTCGTCTACCACCAACCAAATTCTGGAGGAGAACCTCGCTATGCGTAGTTTAATTTTCGGACACCTTGTCTATCTCTACACGCCGTTAGGCATCATCGCGGCCCTGCTTGGCATTCTGAAGGGAGGCGACTGGGTATGGATCGGCGTCGGCATCTTCGCGATGAACATCGTGCTCGACACGCTTACCGCCAAGTTCCATACCAAGGGTGCACAGACGAGCGATAACGGGCGACCGGCCGGCGTCGGGCCGATTCTCAACGGGATGATGTACATGCAGCTGGTCAGCTTCATTGCCCTGCAGCTGGCATTGGCCTGGCGCGTGTACCAGTACGTCAGCGGCGCACCGATCGAGGCTGCGGTGTACACCATACCGGGCCTTGATGCATCGTTTGCCTACACCAGCGGCATCACCGGCCTCGGACTGATCGTCGCCACCATCGGTGCCGGCATGCACCAGGGGCTCGGCATCATGTTCGGCCACGAGCTCTCGCACACCAAGGGTCTTGGCTTCCTGATCTCGCGCATGATGATGGCACTTTCCGGCGCCGCACATTTCTGCTTCGCTCACGTCTACAACCATCACCTCGAACTCGGTCGCGCCTGGATGGGGCCGGAAGGCAACAAGATGGGCGAAGACACCGATCCGGCGACCGCCCCACGTGGCCGCAGCATCTACACGCACTTTGTCATCTCGCACATCGGTCAGTCGTACTTCGGCATCATGACCGAGAAGAAACGTCTCGCTCGCCAGGGCAAGAGCTTCTTCTCGCTGTCCAACCGCTGGATTCGCGGCTACCTGATGAGCATCCCGACTGTGGCACTGTTCGCTGGTGCCGGTTACATGGGCGGTGGTAGCCAGGGACTGCTGATCGGCCTCGCTGTAATGCTGGTGGTGTGGGTGATCTCGAACTTCGAACTGGAAGCACTCAACTACATGGAGCACTACGGCCTGATCCGGGTGAAGGACGAGCCGATCGAGTATCGCCACTCCTGGGACAATGACAATGCGTTCACCAGCTGGGCATTCATCGAGATTGGTCGCCAGGCCGATCACCACGATCGTGGCGAGACCCACTTCTGGGAACTCTCCAGTGTCGGCACCGCGCCAGACGGTGCACCAAATGCCCGCATCGGCTACTACACCGAGTTCGTACTGGCCCTGATCCCGCCGCTGTGGCACTACGTTTACAAGCGCAAGCTCGCCATCTGGGACCGTGATTTCGCCAGCCCGGAAGAGCAGAAGATCGCTCGCGAGATCAACAAGAAGGTCGGCTACGACATCGATCCTGAAGTGGTCAAAGGCCAGACATTGGCCGTGCCCTACGCGATGTAAGTAAGTGGAAGGAACCGTGGTCGGCGCTATTGCCGACCACGGTCAAATGCCATCGATACCCAACTCGGAGAATTGTGATGAGTACTACTGAACAAGCCGTTTCATCGGAACAGAATGCCCAGGCAAGCCTTTATGAGCGTCTCGGCAAGCGACCAGGCATCGAAGCCATTGCAGCAAGCATCTGGGACAACCATGTCGCCAACCCTCTTATCAACAAGCGCTACGCCAACAGCGACCCAACCGAGGTCAAGCGCCTGGTCACCGAATTGTGCTGTGCCGGTTTCGGCGGCCCGGAAACCTATACCGGCAAGGACATGATCGCCGCGCACAAAGGCATGAACATCAACGATACCGAGTTCGTCGCCGTGTGCGATGACGTGCTCAAGGCATTGGACCAGAACAATGTCGGACAACGGGAAAAGGATGAGATTCTCTGCATCCTGTACTCGATGAAGAATGAGGTCGTCTACCAGTAGAGGCTGCTACCGATAGCCGTCGCACGGCTCGTTCAGACCAGAGGAGTACGTCAACATGTTCGGATTGTTCGCACGCAAAGGCCCCTTTACCGCTTCCCTGGCAGGCGGCCAGCGCATCACCGTCAAGGCCGGTGAAAACCTGTTGAAAGCTGCCTTGGAGGCAGGGATTGCCTGGCCGCACAACTGCCGGGTGGGGAGCTGCGGTGAATGCCGGACACGACTGGTCGACGGCAAGATCAAGGAACTCAACGATTTCAGCTACGTGCTGTCAAAAGAGGAGATGGACGCAGGCATGATCCTGGCCTGCCAGACATGCCTGCGTAGTGATATTGAGGTCGAGGTGGCGATCGAAAGCGGCGTGACATTGAACCCGCCCAAGTCCGTGCCCGGGGTGATCGAAGCCTATCGTCGGCTGACCCACGATATCGTTGAAATCGGCATCCGCCTGGAGGAAGCGATTCCCGGCTATCTCGCCGGACAATATGCCCAGTTGTGTATTCCGAATTTCATCGATCAGCCCCGCTCGTACTCGTTCGCCAGTGCACCAGAGGAAGGTGACATCGAGCGGATCAATTTCTACATCCGACTGGTGCCGGGCGGCCGCATGACGAGCTGGCTGCACGAGACAGATCGCAGTGGCAGCAGGGTCGATGTGTGTGGCCCATACGGCAACTTCTGGCTGCGCGAGTCGTTGAAACCGGCGGTGTTCGTCTGTGGCGGCAGTGGCATGGCTCCGATCAAGGCTCTCCTCGAACAGGTCACGGCCAACGGCTTCAAGCGGGACGTATCTCTCATTTTCGGTGCACGCACGCAAAACGACCTGTATTGCGTGGATGAATTGAAACAGATCGCCACCCAGGCCGGAGATCGCTTCAAGTACCTTCCGGTGCTATCCGAAGAACCTGCAGACAGCGACTGGACGGGACTGCGCGGCATGTGCACGGAGTTCATCGCCGGATCAGTCGCCGACATCGCCGCATGCGACGCCTACCTGTGTGGTCCGCCCGGCATGGTTGACGCAGCGATCGAGGTGCTTCAATCAAATGGCGTCGACAGCGAGAACATCTACTACGACAAGTTTCTCGACGCCTCGCACATGCCCGGCGGACGCGCGGCCAGTGCATGACCCAAGCAGGTCGCCCGCGTACCGAACAAGGGCGGCCAAATACGACGAATCCACCCGGAGTACATCCCATGAAAGTCATCTGGAACGAAAAAGCCTGCTGCCACAGCGGTAATTGCGTCAAGTCACTGCCCGAGGTATTCGCGGTCGAGAACGGAGAGTTCATCGCACGCCCAGAAAACGCCTCCGCCGATCGGGTGCGTGAGGTCGTCGCCGCGTGCCCTGGCAAAGCACTGGCGATCGACGACCACTGAACGCAAACCGCGACCGCTGGCCGTGAATACACAGAAGATTGGCAAGGCTATTGCAGAGCCGGGCGCGACAGCCTCTGATCGCCCGACCGCCCGGCTGTGCGGCTCAAACAAAGGAGGACGCCCTTCCCAGCAGCTGAACACTGGAATAGAATGAACGTTCATTATAATTACAATTCCGTTGCAGACCACACACTGCTGTCCGGAATAATTCAGAAAGCCAATTGGGGTTGTTGCGCCAGCAAGGCATCGCGCTCCCGTTTTCGGCGTTTCGCGACCCGATAATCGGTTTCGGGGCGCTGGAAGAGCGCTGTTTTCAAGGTCACCAAGCACAGGGCAAAGGAATCCTCGATGGCCTGCGTTTGTCGGTATAGGTACAGCAGCAGGTAGGTGATCAATGCGATGTAGATCTGGCTGCGCACGGCATTCTCGCTGCGCCCGAGGAAGCGCCGGATTTTCAGGTTCTGCTTGATCCATTTGAAAAACA
>JAGRHE010000549.1 GCA_020445165.1 Gammaproteobacteria bacterium | reverse complement strand
GAACGCGTAGGCGGTGACGCCGACCATGAGGATCACCCCGCCCAGCAGGTGGACGACGACATAGCGCATGCCCGCGGCGCGCGAGCCCTCGGTACCGGCCGACCACAGCACCAGCGTGGACGCGACCGCCATCAGTTCCCAGTAGGCGAACAGGGTGATCAGGTCACCGGCGAACACCACGCCCAGTGCGCCACCCGCATAGATGAAGGCCGACGCCAGTTCCACCGGTCGGGCGTGACGACAGGCGAACAGGCCGCCGACGAAGGCCATGATGGCGAACACGGTGCCGAACACGCGGCTCAGACGATCGCCGCGCAGGGGCTCGATGTCGTAGCCCATGAACTCGGCGGACCAGGCGACCCCGTCCGGCACCTGCCATACCAGCCACAGGACGACGAGCGGCAGCAGCAGCACGAGCGCGGTGCGACGCGTGGGCGAGAGCCAGGGCAGCAGCAGCCCGCCGGCGATGAGGACCGGTCCCGGCGGCAGCGCTTCAATCGTCATAGTAGGTATCCGGCCGCTTGATCAGGACGCCGAGCAGCTTCGCGCCGACCACCATCAGCAGGCAG
>JAGRHE010000548.1 GCA_020445165.1 Gammaproteobacteria bacterium | reverse complement strand
GCCATGCTGATCTGCCCCGGCGCGCCTGCCCTCTCGGACGCCCGCCTCGAGCGGCGCCTGGCCGCGGTCCGCGCGAGCAACCCCGGCGTCACCGACCTGGCCGCGAGCCACGTGCACGTGGTCGACGTCGAGGGCGCGCTCTCGGCCGAGGAGCGGGCGGTGCTCGACCGGCTGCTCCAGTACGGCCCGGCGCGGGCCGAGCACCCGGTGCAGGGGGCGCACCGGTACGTCCTGCCTCGGCTCGGCACCATCTCGCCGTGGTCCAGCAAGGCGACCGACATCGCGCACATCTGTGGCCTCCAGCGGGTGCGACGGATCGAGCGTGGGGTGATGTGGACCTTCGCCGGCACCATCGGCGACGAGGTGGCCCTGCGCCGGGCGATCCACGACCGGATGACCGAGACGGTGCTCACCGACCTGGCGGGGGCGGCGCGGCTGTTCGAGCACCACGCGGCGCGGCGGCTCGAGGCGGTGCCGCTGGGCGCGGCGGGGCGCGAGGCGCTGGTGGCCGCGAACCAGCGCATGGGTCTGGCCCTAGCGCCGGACGAGATCGACTACCTGGTGGAGGCC
>JAGRHE010000547.1 GCA_020445165.1 Gammaproteobacteria bacterium | reverse complement strand
AACTCAAGCGTGCGGCCGCGAAAGCCGCGATCGGCCATGTGGTCGAGGGGGCCGTCGTCGGCGTTGGCAGCGGATCCACGGTGAATTTCTTCATCGAGGCACTGGGGGCGATGGCCAGCCGAATCGCTGGTGCCGTTTCCAGTTCAGAGGCCAGTTCGGTGCGGCTGCGCCATGCCGGGGTAGAGGTGCTGGACCTCAATGACTGCCTGGCTGCCGGCAGACGGATCCCCGTCTACGTCGATGGAGCCGACGAGATCGATGCGGGGCTGCGGATGGTCAAGGGCGGCGGTGGCGCGCTCACGCGCGAGAAGATCGTGGCGGCGGCATCGGAGCGCTTCGTGTGTATCGCCGATCGCAGCAAGTGCGTCGAACGGCTGGGGCGATTTCCGCTACCCGTCGAGACCATTCCCATGGCGCGCGAAATGGTCGCCGCCATGCTGCGTGAGATTGGCGGTCGACCCATCGAGCGTGAAGGCTTCGTGACCGACAACGGCAACTGCATCCTCGATGTCCACGGTCTGTCGATCGACGATCCCGTCGGCCTGGAGACCGAGGTCAATCAGTGGCCGG
>JAGRHE010000546.1 GCA_020445165.1 Gammaproteobacteria bacterium | reverse complement strand
CGATCGCGATCTACGACCACGTCGAAGCCCTGGACTACGCGCAGGCCCACGTTTTGTCCGCAGGGATGCTGGCCTTCGCCTTCCTGGTGGTGCTCAGCGTTTACCTGCTGAATGCGCACACCAATAGGCGGACGCGCCCATGAACGGCATCGTCGCGCACTTCCAGACCCGGATCAGCAACTTCGCTCTCGACCTGTCCCTGGCGTTGCCCGGCCAAGGCATCACCGCGCTGTTCGGCCCATCGGGTTGCGGCAAGACCACGGCCCTGCGTTGCCTGGCCGGACTGCAATCGGCAACGGGCCACTTCGTCATCGACGGCGAATCCTGGCATACGCGGCCCGCGCATCGTCGCGCAGTAGGCGTGGTGTTCCAGGAAGCCAGTTTATTTGCGCATCTCGACGTGCGCGGCAACCTTGAATATGGCTACCGTCGAACCCCAGCCCCCGAACGCCGCATCCGTTTCGACCAGGCGGTCGCCTGGCTGGGCTTGAGCGAACTGCTCGAACGCGATCCCGCGCAACTCTCCGGTGGGGAACGACAACGCGTCGCGATCGCGCGGGCGCTGCTGACCA
>JAGRHE010000545.1 GCA_020445165.1 Gammaproteobacteria bacterium | reverse complement strand
CGGGGAGAAGATGTCCGAAGGACAGATGAGGGGCCAAGCCGCTACGCTCCACCCAGTCGTTTGCCCCCTCACCCTAGCCCTCTCCCCGTGAACGGGGAGAGGGAACAGGCTTCATCCATGCAGCCCCGGCGCCTCGTGGCCGGTGCGCGCGACATATTCGACGTAGCCGCCGCCGTATTGATGCACGCCGTCGGGCGTCAGCTCCAGCACGCGGTTCGAGAGCGCCGCCAGAAACCGCCGGTCGTGCGAGACGAAGAGCATCGCGCCTTCGTAATTCTCGAGCGCCGTGACGAGCATCTCTTTCGTCGCCATGTCGAGATGGTTGGTCGGCTCGTCGAGCACGAGAAAGTTCGGGGGATCGTAGAGCATCTTGGCCATCACGAGCCGCGCCTTCTCGCCGCCCGAGAGAACGCGGCAGGGCTTTTCGACATCGTCGCCGGAAAAGCCGAAACAGCCGGCGAGCGTGCGCAAGGACCCCTGCCCTGCCTGCGGAAACCAGCCTTCGAGCGATTCATAGACGGTGCGCTCGCCGTCGAGCACTTCCATCGAATGCTGCGCGAAATAGCCCATCT
>JAGRHE010000544.1 GCA_020445165.1 Gammaproteobacteria bacterium | reverse complement strand
ATCGCCGCCCGCTCCGGTTCGATTAAACCTTGGATTCGCCGCTTCAGCGAGATTCAGGCTCGAATGCGCTGATAGGGCGAAGAAGGAGGCATCATCATGGTCAACGCCACCGACTCGGCTTTTGTTTACACGGACTTGCAGGGCTTATCCGATCTGCGGCGCAAGGCGCAGCAGAAGTCGCCCGAAGCGCTCCGTGAAGCCGCTAAACAGTTTGAAGCGGTGTTCATCCAGATGATGCTCAAGAGCATGCGTGACGCCAGTCCGGGCGATAGCGGACTGATGGACAGCGACCAGACCAAGTTCTACCGTGACATGTTCGACCAGCAATTGGCGCTAAGCTTAGCGCAACAGGGCAAAATGGGATTGAGCGACGCCCTGGTTCGGCAACTGGGCGGCGAAGCCGATTCCCCAACTCCGCCGACTTCACCAAACACGATTGGCGATCCACTGGCGACGCTGCGCCAGGTGCAACGGATTCGCTCCAGCGTCAGAATGCCGTCGCCCGCGCCCCTGCCCAAACCGACGCCTTTTGTAGCGACGGCTAAAGCGGCCAATGACCTTTATCCAGTTGA
>JAGRHE010000543.1 GCA_020445165.1 Gammaproteobacteria bacterium | reverse complement strand
AACCCGCGTAACCATTCATGCCGCTGACGGCCGCTCAGTCTGAACCGCTGGACACCGGGCGCATACGCCGAAGCAGGTGCACGACGCCGAACACCAGCGCACCGACGACGAGACCGACGACCAGGTCGCTGAGCAGCGTTGGCAAGGCGTGCATCCCATCGCGAATCCACGTGATGTTGTGCACGTACATGCCGCCGCCCACCAGCAGCATCGCGAGCGTGCCGACGAACCCCAGCACGCGCACGACCTTGGGCAGGGCACGCACCAACATGTGGCCGACGAGGCGCAACGGGCGCGCAAACATCCCCTGGGTCTCTCGTGCACGCGCAATCAGGTGCATACCGGCGTCGTCCATGCGCACCAGCAACGCGACGACGCCGTAGACGCCGACCGTGGCCAGCAGTGCGATCAGGCTGACGACCAGAATCTGCAACACCAACGATTCACCGATCACCGTCTCCAGCGCGATCACGACGATCTCGATCGACAGGATGAAATCGGTGCGCACCGCACCCCTGATCTTGCCCGCCTCGCGTTCGACGAGCTGCGGCGGCGTCAGTTCCTCACGCGCCG
>JAGRHE010000542.1 GCA_020445165.1 Gammaproteobacteria bacterium | reverse complement strand
CGCTGGCCATGATCGGAAAATCCGCTCCGCGCGATTCCGATCAGCAGGCGGCCGGTCTGGGCCGGATCATCGATCCCGAAAGTGACGGCCTTCGGAGAGGCGACCTGGTGTTCTGGAAAGGTCATGTCGGTTTCATCGAGGATCCCGAGACGCTTCTTCACGCCTCGGGCGGAACCATGGATGTCACGCGCGAGCCCTTGCGCGATGCGATCGACCGGATCGCCAGGCTGTACGGCTTGCCGACCTGTTACCGACGGCCGTAAGCCGGCTTAGAGCCGATCATCTTTAGATGGAATCGTTTGAACGCCGGGATTTCGTGATCTGGCAAGAAGCGGGAGGCGACGCGGCGCGAGCGCCATTAGCCTCGCGCGACGCAGTCCAGAGCGCGAAAGGCCAAGTTCAGGCGATTATGATGGTTTGATTTTGGTCTAACTGCCCGTCTTCGCCAGGCTTGGACGTCTTTTCCGCGCCAGCGTCGTCAAAATCCTCGCACGATGCGCTGCATCGCGCTTGCGGTTTTTCCTAGCTGGCACGAAAAATCCTGTCCATCAAATCGCTTCCAGCTAAAGATGAT
>JAGRHE010000541.1 GCA_020445165.1 Gammaproteobacteria bacterium | reverse complement strand
AACTTAAAGTCATTCTGAAGATGTCAGTGGATGTCCTTGGACATCGATTCACTTCCCGATACAGAAGCTGGCGAAGATCTCTCCCAGCAGGTCGTCGGCGCTGAATTCGCCCGTGATGGTCGACAAGGACTGTTGCGCAATACGCAGTTCTTCGGCGAGCAACTCGCCGGCCTGTGCGTGGCGCAATGCATGTTCGCCGCGTTGCAGGGCATCGCGGGCCTGCTCGATCGCATCGAGATGGCGGCGGCGCGCGCTGAAATCACCTTCGTCGGTGCCCTGATAGGCCATCAAATGTTTCAGGTGTTCTCGCAGCAGGTCGACGCCTTCACCTGTCTTTGCCGACAGATGGATTTCGATAACACCGTTACCTTCTGTGATGCCGACCGGTTTGCCGCTGATATCGGCCTTATTGCGAACACGTGTGACCGACAACGAGGCAGGCAGATCCGCTGTTGCAAGGCCATGTCCATCGGCATCGCTGATGCCATCGAACACCCACAAGGCATGATCGGCGCGTGCGATTTGCGCTCGTGCGCGGCGTACACCTTCGCGTTCTACTTCATCGTCGGATTCGC
>JAGRHE010000540.1 GCA_020445165.1 Gammaproteobacteria bacterium | reverse complement strand
CTATCACCCCGAATTCTGGGTCGACTTCAAGGTGTTCGGCAGCCTGGGACTGACCTTGCTGTTCATGGTCGCTCAAGCCATCTACCTGATGCGCCACATCACGCCCGAATCGGCTGAAGAGCAGAGCAAACCGTGATGCTCTACGCCATCATCGCCGAGGATGTGCCGCACAGCCTGCCGCTGCGGCAAACGGCCCGGCCCGCTCACCTGGCGCGGCTGCAGGCACTGCAACAGCAGGGGCGGCTGCTGCTCGCCGGTCCCCATCCCGCCATCGACCACCCCGATCCTGGCGAAGCCGGTTTCAGCGGCAGCCTGATCATTGCCGAATTCGACTCGCTGGATGCCGCGCAGCAGTGGGCGCAGGCCGACCCCTATGTCAGCGCCGGCGTCTTCGCCCACGTCACGGTCAAACCCTTCAAGCAGACGTTGCCCTGAACAAAAACCGGCTGCTTTTCAGAAAATATTCAGGCGTTTTCGGCTCATACCGTTAAAACCCGCCATGGCTGCGAGTAGAATGCCGCCACCTCAATCGGCCAAGGAGACCCTGGTGGTGCCCGCTTTCAGACCCCTTCGACT
>JAGRHE010000053.1 GCA_020445165.1 Gammaproteobacteria bacterium | reverse complement strand
CGTCGCCGAGGGTGAAAAGATCCCGCGCAAGGGCGGCCCGGGCATCACCCGCTCCGACCTGCTGGTGATCAACAAGATCGATCTGGCGCCCTATGTCGGCGCGTCACTCGACGTGATGCGCGCAGACACCAACCGCATGCGCGGCCAGCGCCCGTGGGTGTTCACCAATCTCAAGGACGGCACCGGGGTCGACGAGGTGATCGCGTTCATCGAGCGCGAGGGGATGTTGGCTTCGATGCCAGTGGTTTGAGCTGAACCTTACAGTCTCTGCTTGCGCAAGGCTGAATACGGCGCGAAGAGTGCACAACATGGGTCTTTCGACGTTTGCGGTCGGCGATCAGCCCGCCCGTCGCGTGGAATCGTCGTCAGCAGCTTGCGTTTCACCCAGGTTGTCGATGCCCTTGATGACCAGGCGCAGCTCGTTCATCACCTCGGCAAGGCGTGTTTCGATGGCAGCCTGGTCTCGCAGACACGCCGACTCCAGTGCCTCTGCGGCGTCTGCGAGCTGGCGTGCGCCGATATGCCCGGCTACCCCCTTGAGCGAATGAGCGGCACGGGTCGCTGCCTCGGGATCGGGGTCAGTGCATGCCTCACGAAAGGTCGACTCGAAGTCGGACTTGAGCGCGCGAAAGCGCTGCAACATCCGGCAGTAGAAGCCGCTCTTGCCACCGGCAATCTCCAGGCCCTGCCGGGTGTCTATACCGGGCAGGTCGGGGAGTGACACTTGTCCTGGTTGGTCGCCCGCAGCCGGGTCGGTGGCCAAGGCGCAGTCACTGACCCGGTCCCGGTGACCGACCCAGCGGCTGATCGTGACAAGGGCCTTTTCGAGGTCGAGGGGTTTGCCGATGTGATCGTTCATCCCACTGTCGATGCAGCGTGCGCGGTCTTCGGGCAGCACATTGGCCGTCATCGCGATGACCGGCAGTTGTGCGAAGCGCTTTTGCGCGCGAATCCGGCGGGTCGCCTCGTAGCCATCCATGAGCGGCATCATGCAGTCCATCAGAACGCCGTCATAAGTCTGCAGTTCGAGCATCTGCAGTGCCTGCCGGCCATCGCCGGCCACGTCGATGATCAGGCCGCTGGTGCTGAGCAGTTCAACCGCGATCTCGCGATTGAGTTCATTGTCTTCGACCAGCAGCAGGCGGGTCCCGGAAAAACGCGGCCCTGTAACGGTGGCAGCGGAATCGGTTGCGCTTGCTGCTTCTTCGTTCGCTACGCTTTGCAGGCGTGCCGTGAAGTGGAAGGTGCTGCCGTGGCCCGGGCGGCTGTCGACCCAGATCTCGCCCCCCATCATTTCGACCAGTCTGCGCGAGATCGACAGGCCGAGCCCGGTGCCACCGTATTCCCGCGTGGTCGAGCTGTCGGCCTGGGCGAAGGGCACGAACAGCTGATCGACCTGCTCATCGGTCATGCCGATGCCGGTGTCGCTGACCGAGAAACGGATCGTGACATGGTTGTCGGACCGGGCTGACAGCCGGGCTTCCACCCGTACCCGACCTCCACCGGGCGTGAACTTGACAGCATTGCCGGCCAGGTTGATCAGGACCTGGCCCAGGCGCAGCGGGTCGCCCATCACGCTTGACGGCAGCATCGGGTCGGCCTCGATCAAGAACGCGACCTGCTTGGCTTCGGCCATCATGCCGATTACGCCTTCGAGCTGGGTCCACAACGACTGCACGGCGAAAGTCGTATGTTCGAGCGTCAGGCGGTCGGCCTCGATCTTGGAGATGTCGAGCACGTCGTTGACGATGCCGAGCAGGTTCCTGGCCGCCAGCTGAATCTTGCCGATCTGGTCGCGTTGCTTGTCTGGCAGTTCTGCGCGCAACGCCAGTTGCGCCAGGCCCATGATCGCATTCATGGGTGTGCGGATCTCGTGGCTCATGTTGGCGAGAAAGGCACTCTTGGCACGGGTTGCCGACTCGGCGGCACGTCTGGCCTCTTCCAGGTCACTGGCCTCGTGTACCTTGGCGGTCACATCCAACAGGGTTCCGATGATCTTGATGGCTTGTCCGTTCGCATCAATAACGGCAGCTGCACGTTCGTGCACGTACTTGACGCGTTGTCCGTCCAGCAGCAGGCGGTACTCGATCTCATACGGTAGGTGATCTGAGAACAGTCGATCGTGTGCTGCTTGAACCCCGGCGCGGTCGTCGGGATGGACACGCGCAAAGAAGCTGGCGAAATCCAGGGACTGCGTACCGCTGTCGACCTCGAGGATCAGGTGCGATTCATCGGTCCAGACCAGCTGTTCGTCGCCGAGATCGAACTCCCAGCTGCCGAGCCCGGCCATGTGCTGTGCCTGGGACAACAGGCTGGCCTGGCTGCGTCGGACCTGTTCCTCGGCGCGTTTACGTTCGCTGATGTCGCGTATCACGCCCGTGAACAGGCGCTCACCATCGATCATTGCCTCGCCGACCGCAAGGTCCAGGGGAAAGGTTTCGCCGTTGCGGCGCTGGCCGGAAAACTCGCGCAGCCTGCCCATGATGCGCTCCGGTGCCGGCGCGGACGTGTAATTGGCAAGGTGCCGATCATGCTCGTGCCGGAAACCCTCGGGCATCAGCACGGCCACGTTCTTGCCGATCATCTCGCTCTTGCGGTAGCCGAAGATCTTCTCCGCGGCAGGACTGAATTCGCGGATCATGCCCTTGGCATCGATCACGACGATGCCATCGATTGCGGTGTCGATGACCGCCTGGAGGCGCTCGGTCTGCGTGGTGACGCTACGCGCCATGCTATTGAACCGGTCCAGCAGTTCCCCGATCTCGTCGTCCGGGAAGCGTGCGATCAGTCGGTCCCGCTCCGGGTCGAAGCGGCCGCTCGCGAGGGATTCGACGGCTGATTTCAGCCGTTCCAATGGACGGAAGATCACCTGGTACTGGGTGAACATGTTGATGGCAATGAACAGTGCCATTACCAGCAGAATCACCTCGTCGACGGCATGCGTGGCCTCGGCGATTCTCCGGTGCTCGTCGGTCCAGTCGACATCGACCTCCAACCGGCCGAGCCGGGTGCCGGCAACGGTCAGTGGCAGTGACCGGTGCATCAGCCTGGCGCCGGGCGGTGCTGCCAGGGCGTCTTCGGAGAACAGCGGGTACAGTCGTTTACCGTTCTCGTTGAACAATTCCAGGTTGTACCAATGGCCGCCGAACTGCGCCTGCAGCGACGCCATCGAGGCAAACACGGCGCCGAGGTCGCGTTCGAGAAGGTGGCGGACCACGTTCTGCTGGGCCACTGCGAGCAAGCGGTCGGTCTGCTCGACGAAGCGGACCCGGGCGGCCTCCCGTTGTTGTGGTTCCCAGTGTAGATGCAGGAACAGAGACAGTATGCCGAGCGCGATCACCGGCGGAATCAGGATTTTGCTGCGTATCCTCATGCCGTGGGATCAGTGATCGACGAAGTAGCGATCGAGCTTGAGTGCCTTCAGCGGCAGGTAGTCATCGAGGCTGGCTTCGCCGACCTGCCTGATCGGGATCCCGGCGAGCAGCGCGCGCCCCTGTTCGGTCTCGCCGAGTCGGATCATCGCCGCAGTCACCTTGTCGCGCACCGATTGCGGTACGTCGGGCAGGGCGCACAGGGGATGAGGCGCCACCTCATGCGTGCGGTGGATCACCGTCAGGGCATCGCGGATCGACGGCGTCTGCTGGTCCAGCGTCCCTTGCACCCCACCTCCGGCGGCAACCTCACCGAGCAGTACGTTGAGATAGACCGAATCGTGGGTCTTCACGTAACTCGGCGTGAAATCGATGGCGAAGTCGTCGTGCAGTTCCTGGCGCATCTGCAACGAGGCGCCCAAAGCATTGGGTGCCGGGAAGGCGATGGTCTTGCCGGCCAGCTGGGCCGGGCTGCCGATGCCGCTGTCTTTTCTGACCACCAGGACGCCGTGCAGCCGGCGCCCGTGATCACGCACCAGTGGCAGGTAACCGGCGGCCTCGTTTGCCTTGATCAGGTGGTAGGGGTTCATGTACGCGAAATCGAAGCTGCCTTCACTGAACTCGAGCTCGAAGGCCGGAATACTGGTCGAGCCGCGCAGTTCGAAGCGTTCGCCGGTCTCGCGTTCGAGATAGTTGAGCAGGGGGCGCCAGTTGGCATGGATCGTTCGCACGTCGAACTGCGGCACCACGCCGACCACGTAGGTCCGTGTCTGCTCCGCACCGGCCAGCGTGCCGAAGGACGCCAGCACCAGGGTGGCCGCAGCGGTGGCCCATCGAATCATTGAACGCCCCTGTCGCAAAGAATGTCGTCCCTTTAGAGCTCTGGCGAGGGCTCGGAATGGATGCCGTCACCCTGACGCAATGAAATCGGCCAAACAGCCCGATTCTTGATCGGCCGGGCACCGGCGTGACGGCGTCGTGGGATTCGCGTTCAGCCGGGGTTCAGCGTCGCGGTTCTAGTCTGACCCTGCAAGAGCCAGATGCCCTGGAACGGGAGAACGACCATGACACGACCGATGAAACTGCTGCTCCTGTTGGGATTGATCGCCCTGGTCACGACGGGCTGCTATCACCGCCCGTATTACGGCGATCGTCACAGCCATGGATTCGCCGGCCATGGCTATGGCTACCCGTCTACCCGCGTGATCCTGCGTGGTCACATTGATCAGCACGATCATGACCGCGACCACCACTTCGATCGTCACCCGGTCCAGCAGTCGTACGGTATCCATCAACGCAAGCCGGATCGGCATGATGCACGTCGTGAAGGGCGTGAGCATCGCGACCCGGCGACCCGGCGCGCTGAGCCCCGGGCCCATCGTGAAGACCACAGGGGCGAGTCGGGGCAGCGTGCGGTGCAGCGCGAACGGCGCGGGGAGTCCGGCTGGGGACAGCGTACCGATCAGCCCGAGCGGGGCGACCGGCGTATGCGCCGCGATCAATGGCGGACGGAGCGTTAAGGCCTGTTACCGGGTAGCGCGCCGCCAGCCGGCTGCACAGCGGGGTTCCGTTGAAGGTCAGGACGCGCCGATCATGTGTCGAGAGTGCGTTCATCATCATCCTTCCTGCTGCAGCGCGGCAGCCTCGTGTGACAGATCCGGATTGCGGGTGCCGACCCGGACCGGGCCGCGCGGCCTGGATGCGGACAGGTCGATTACGCGGTCGGCGCTGGCGATGGTTTCGGGCCGGTGGGCGACGATGATCCGGGTCAGCGGCAGCTGCATCACGGCATCGCTGACGCAGCGTTCGGCAGCGATGTCGAGGTGACTGGTGGCCTCGTCGAGGACCAGGATCTGCGGCCGCTTGTACAGTGCCCGTGCCAGCAGCACGCGCTGCTTCTGGCCGCCGGACAGTACCGAGCCCATATCGCCGACCATGGTGTGGTACTGCAACGGCATGGCGGCGATCTCGTCATGCACCGCGGCCATCTGCGCGCAGATCTCAAGGCGTTCCCAGTCCGGTGACGGGTCGAAGAAGGCGATGTTGTCGGCGATCGAGCCGGCGAACAGCTGGTCGTCCTGCATCACGCTGCCGACCCGGGCGCGGTAGCTGTCGCGGTCGAGCCGGTCGAGCGGCACGCCGCCGATGCGGATCTCGCCCTGGTCCAGTGGCAGCAGGCCGAGGATCAGCTTGACCAGCGTGGTCTTGCCGCAGCCCGACGGCCCGACCAGGGCGACCGATTCACCCGCTTCGATGCGCAGGCTGATACCGTCGAGCACCGCCGCTTCGTTGGCCGAGTAGCGAAACGAGGCGTTGTCCACTTCGATATCGAGTCGCTGCAGGCCATCCAGCGTGCGACCACCGGCCTCGTCCGGCTCAGGTTCGCTGAGCGCGATGTCCGCCACGCGCTCGCTGTGCAGGCCGAGCATCTTCAGCTCGATGCCTTTCTCGACCAGCTCGGTGGCACGGTTGACGAACATCTGCTTGTAGGCGACGAACGCGAACAGCATGCCAACCGAGAACTGGCCGTCGAGGATGGTCAGCGCCGCGATCCAGACCACGACGATGTTTTCGACCGCGAAGGTCACGCCGTTGACCGCCTGGTACAGCAGGCCGAGGCGCTGTACGCGGATGCCGGCGTTGAACTGCTCGGCCAGCAGGTCGTCGTACTGGGCCCGGCGCAGCAGCTGGCGGTTGAACAGCTTGATACTCTGCATGCCGCGCACGGTCTCGAGAAAGTGTGACTGCTGCCTGGCGCGCTTGCTGATCTCTTCTTCCTGCGCCTGGTGCAGCGGGCGATACAGCAGCAGTCGCACGGCCGCATAGACCAGCGCCGCACCGATCACGATCGCGGTCAGCTCGACCGAGTAAACCAGCATCATGCCCAGCGTGGTCAGCACCATCAGGCCGTCGACCAGGGCCTCGAGAAAGCTGCCGGTCAGGGTGCGCTGGATGGTGCCCATCGAGTCGAAGCGTGATACCACGTCGCCGAGGTGGCGACGTTCGAAGAATACCAGCGGCAGGCGCACCAGGTGGCAAAGGTGGCGGAACAGGTTGCCGAGCAGCTGCAGGCTGAGCTGATTGCTCAGAACCATGATCACCCAGCCGCGCAATGTCGAAACGCCGACCCGGATCAGTCCGAGCAGCAGGAATCCGAGTGCCAGCAGCGACAGCAGGTCGGCGTCGTTCGACACCACCGCGCTGTCGACCACCAGCTGCATGAACAGTGGTGCGGCCAGCGTGAAGGTCTCCAGCGCCAGTGCCAGCAGCAGGACCGTGCCGATCGCGCGCGGCAGGCCCTGCACCCGACCGACCAGTGCCCGCACGCTGACCCGGCGTCGTTCCTCGCGCGCCTGGAAACCCGCGTCCGGTGTCAGTTCCAGGGCCACGCCGGTGAAGTGTTTCGACACCTCGTCGAGCGCCAGGCGGCGCTGGCCGCTGGCCGGGTCGTGGATCATGACGTGACTGCCGGTCACCTTGGTAAGTACCACGTAGTGATTGAAGTCCCAGTGCAGGATCGCCGGGGTCTGCAGACGGTGCAGGTCGTTCAGGTCGAGCTTGACCGGGCGCGCCGCAAGCTGCAGGCGTGACGCGATGTGCATCAGGTCGGCCAGCCGTGCACCGCGGCCGACGCCGAGCTTGCGCCGCTGGATCGCGGCCAGGTCGGTCTTGTGGCCGTGGTACGAGGCAACCATGGCCAGGCAGGCCAGGCCGCACTCGCCGGCCTCGTTCTGCAGGATGACCGGCGTGCTGCGCCGTCCGATGAAATTGAGCAGGCCGATGGCAGACATGGTCAGGTCCTTTGCACGAGGCTGAACAGGGGGTCGAAGATCCACTCGATGATCGAGCGGCGGTCGAGGGTCACATCGGCATCCAGTGCCATGCCCGGCTGCAGCGCGAACCTCTTGCCGTAGGCGCGAACGTCCTGCTCGGCCAGCGCGACGGTCACCAGGTAGGCCGGTTCCTTCAGCGCCAGCGGCAGGTCGGTGTCGCCGGGCAGCAGCAGGGTCTTGGCGATCGAGCGCACGTTGCCGTGGTAGTGACCGAAGCGCTGGTAGGGAAAGGCGCCGTAGCGCAGGGCGACCGATTGCTGTTCGGCGATGAAGCCGATCGCATGGCTCGGTACCAGCAGTTTCGCTTCGAGCCTCGCGCCGTCCGGGATGATGCTGAGCAGCGGGGCGTCCGGTCGTGCCTGCTGGCCGGCCTGCAGCAGCACGGTGCTGACCACGCCGTCGGCCGGTGCGGCGATCACCACGTCGCTGTTGGATTCGTGCTCGGTCCGTTCCTGGGCCAGCTCGGCGATGCGCCGGTCGAGTGCGGCCAGCGCGGCCTCGCCCTCGATGCGCAGGCTGCGGCGCTCGCCGGCCAGGTCGCCGAGGCGGCCATGCAGCGCGGTGCGATCGCGTTCGAGCACCTGCAGCTGTCCGCGCTGTTCGAGCACCCGGTCACGTTCCTGCTGCACCTGGGTCGCGGCGACGTAGCCGTCGGCCTTGAGCTTCTCGAGCCGTGCCGCTTCCTGTTCGGCGGATTGCAGGCGTTGGCGGTGGGTGGCGATGGCGTCGTCCAGTAGCTGCGCCTCGCGTTCCAGGCTGGCCTGCTGGGTGGCGATGCGCTGTTCGCGCACCGACTGCAGTTTGCGCTGGCCGGCACGCTCGGCCTCCAGGCTGGCGTGACGCTCGGCCAGCAGTTCCAGCGTTCTGCCGTTGGCGGCGCGCACGCTCAGGCTGCCGCGCTCGGTCGAGATCACCGCCAGCACATCACCGCGCCGCACCCGCTGGCCTTCCTCGACGCGCCGCTCGAGCAGCGTACCCGGCACCTGCGGGTAGACCTTGACCAGGCCGGTGTCCGGTGCCAGGTAGCCGCTGACATGCGCCTTGCGGCTGAACTCGCCGAGCCAGGCATAGCCGAGCAGCAGTGCGGCGATCAGGAAGGCAGCGAACGCAAGCAGCGTGCTGCGCGGCGAGCTGGCCAGCAACAGGCTACCGCGGACCGGTTCGCGTTGATGCTGGACGGCCTCGCTGCGGAACAGCGACGTGCGGGTGTCGCCGGCCATGTCAGAGCGCCTTGCCCATGCTGCGTGCGGCCGGGCGCAGCGGCAGGTGGTCGACCGGGAAGGTCGCGGTCTGGCTGGCCAGCGTCGCCATGCGCGCATACCAGTTGAAGAACTGGCCGGGCTGCCCGGCGAGCTCGCGCGCCAGTCGTTTCGACACGCTGTGCAGACGCGCTGCGACCATCTCCGACCAGTACCCGGCCATCTCGTGCACGCTGCGCCGGTGCAGGTTGCCGAGCGAGAAATCGCGGGCAAAGCCGTACTGCAACGGCACCACTTCGCCGTCCGGTTCGATCACCAGCGGTGACAGTTGATAACCGAGCGGACGCTGCATCGATTGTTCGGCGTCGCCGAGAAAGAAGCTTTCGGGTTGCTGCCCGAGGGCTTCGCTGTGCAGCAGGTCGACCTGCAGGGCAAGGCGTCCGGCCAGCTGTTGCTCGAAGTGCGAGACCAGGTGCCAGGCATGTGCACCCTCGATCGCATCGGGTGCCTTGCCGGCCAGCTGCGCGGAGGCATTGCCGACACAGTCCAGCGGGTGGATCTGCAGCAGCCTGGCGCCGACGTTGACGGCGAACTCGACCACCCACGGCAGCTCGTCGAGATTGTGCTGGGTCAGCGTGAACAGGAAGCCGAAGTCGATCCCGCGTGCCTGCAGCTCGGGAAGGCGTCCGGCCATGCTGTCGAAGGCGCGCGCCGAATTGCGCATCCGGTTGTGCGATGCCGGCTTGCCGTCGAGCGAGATCACCAGCAGGTCGGTGACCGGCTGGATCGCGTCCAGTCGCCGCGGCGACAACAGCATGCCGTTGGTCACCACCGCGGTCTGCATGCCGCACTGGCGCGCGTGGGCCAACACGTCGGCCAGGTGCGGGTAGACCAGCGGCTCGCCACCGGAGAAGCTGGCCCAGTTGTAATCCTCGGCAGCCAGCTCGTCGAGCGCCGTGCGCAGCACGCCGGGCGTCAGTGCCTCGCGCGCCTGCGGCGAGGACGAGGAATAGCAGTGCCGGCACTGCAGGTTGCAGCGGCGGGTCGGGTGGATCTGTACCACGCGGGTGTTGCCGGTCGGTCCCATGTTCCTGCTCCTGGTCGATGCGTTGTTGAATTCGGGAAAGGGTTGGGACGAAGGGGCGGTCGCACTTGCCCCCTCGTCCCGCTGGTCGCGTCAGAAGCCGCGACCCAGCTGCTGGTCGATGCCCTGGACCACGCCCTGGTCGATCTCGCGCAGCACGTTCACCTTGAAGATCTCCGGCCACGGAATGCCGTGCGGGAACTGCTTCCAGTAGATGCTGGTGCCGCCGCCGAGCAGCGCGCCACCGGCGACCTGTTCCAGCTCTTCGCGCGACAGGGTGTTGAGGCTGGTGCAGCCCTGCATGAGTTTTTCGGATCCACGTTTTTCAGTTTTCATGAGTTATCCCCACTGACGTTGTTGAACACTTCCTGAATCGGCCCTGGGTCACCAAGCCGCTTGGCGTTGGTGCGGGCCTTGGGGAGAAGACTAGGGACGAGGCGGTTGCGCGGGGCGTGAATACTCGGCGGTGCAAAACGGGAAAATTCACATCGCTGTCAGCAGGCCGGGTGCTGCGCCGGCTGATCTGTCGCCGTCCGGGATGGGCGTTGCCGCGCTGCCTGCAGGCGGCGTCACGGCATGCCCGGCCGCTGCATGCCACCCGCTTCGCGGCGACACAATTGCCCGCTCATCGCTTGCCTGCTTTTCAGCAAAGACTGATATTGCTTGCAGGCGCGCCGAGTCTGCGTGGCCGGCCCGGCGCAGGGGATCACGACACTGCGAGGGGTATCTGCAATGAAAACCGTGACAACGAAATTTCGCTTCGGCGCCGCATTTGCGCTCGGCCTGTTACTGGCCGCTCCGGCCGGCGCCTGGTGGGTCGGCAATCCCTGGTACCAGCGCTATGGCTCGGGCCAGGACACCTACGAGCGGCAGAACCTGATGCGCGACCATGGCTGGTCGATGCAGGACCTGGCGGCCATGTTCGAGGGCCGGCGGGGGTTCAAGCGCGACCAGGCCGTGCAACTCGCACGCGAACTGGAAGCCGGCCTCGGTGAATCGATGCTGCAGGATTTCTCGCCCGGGACGCGGGTCGCGCGTCACGCCCTGGGTGTGGCGTGATTTCGGCGCCTTTCGCGGCTATGCGATCGGTGCCGAAAAGGCGGCCGGACGCCTCGCCGATGCCCTGGCCGAGCCACCTGACGCCAGTGAAATGCGCCAGCAGGGCGTTTGGATGACGTCGCGCCGACCGCGCTTCGGCCGTTTCGCGTCGGTAAGCGATGACCAGGTGTCGATGGATGCGATCCGTGCTTACGATCAGCTCAACGCCACCTGCCAGTCCTGCCATATGCGCTTTCGTGGCTACCGCTGGTAATGCCGATTGAGCGAGGGTCGACGGGCGCAATCGGGTCACCCGTCGACCGGCGGCGCGTTATCAGAACGCCGTTCCGGAAAGCCTGTTCGGCGTCTTTACACGTGGATTGCGCTTCCTGTCGCTGTCTGATCGAACTGATTGTTTTAAAAGGAAAAGCCGGCATCGGCACGGTTTTCGCTTAAGAGCCGTTACAGCAAACACGATTGTGGCAACGGCCGCGAACAGAGACGGAGGCTCTTATGCAGTTTCGACACACCCTTTTCTCGGTGCTGGGCAGCATGCTCATGCTGGGTTCCTTGGCGACCGCGAACGCCGCGGTGGTGGCCCTTGAATCGACCCGCACCACGGGTGACCAGGGCAATTTCTTCGGTACCCTGGGAATGGATTTCGACGTGTTGTCGCCGATCTCGATCACCGCGCTGGGCGCGTTCGACAGCGACCAGGACGGCATCCAGTCCAACGGCATCCAGGTGGCGATCTACGATCGCAACACGATGACCGCGATCACCGGGCTGTCGGCCCTGATCACCGGCACCATGCAGCCGCTGGTCGGCAATAGCCGCTTCGAAGACATCGCCGACGTCGCACTCGGCCCCGGCCAGTACACGATCGTCTCCTGGGGTCACGGCAGTCCCGAGCCGAACGGCAATGCCGGCGGCGATCCGATGAATGCACCGATGATCAACGACGGCGGCGGCCTGATCAGCTTCGTCGGAGCCGGTCGCTATTCAGCGACAGCAGGTGCTTGGCCGAATGTCATCGACACTGGCCCGGCCAACCGCTACGACGCCGGTACCTTCATGTTCGAGGCGCAGGGCAACGGTGTACCGGTTCCGGGTGTGTTGCTGTTGTTCGGCATCGGTTTCGCCGCGCTGGCATCGGCACGCCGTTCGCGCTGACAGCGGCCGTCTTACCGTCGACAAAACCCGCCGCGAGCGGGTTTTGTTATTTGCGTGGCAGCGGAGCTTCGGCACCATGGTCGCAATACCGTCATCGATCGCTCTCCTGTCGTCAGGCAATCTGTTGATGCCACGCCAAAAGGTATGATGAACGGCAATCCGAAGCTGCGTGGAGAACGGCTTGGCCAGGGAACGCATTTTTCTGTCGGCGGCGTCTGCGCAGTTTCGTGACTGCCGCGAGATGCTGCGCAGCGATCTGCAAGCCGTTGGAGCCGAGGTTGTCGTGCAGGAGGATTTCACGCAGCACCCCGGTACGCTGCTGCAGAAGCTCGAAGACCTCGTTGCCGGCTGCGACCGCGTGATCGCCTTGGTCGGCAGCCATTACGGTGCCGGTCCCGAGGACGGTGCCGGGTTGGATGGCGTTCCGCCACGCTCCTACACACAGTGGGAGTATCACTTCGCCTGCGGAGAGCGCCTCGACGGTTCAATGGCCGACCCGATCCCGACCTTCGTCTACTTCGCGTCGCCGGCCTACCTCAGCGCACATCCGACTGAGCAGCCGGATGCCGACGCACAACGCCAGTGGGACTTTATCGACGCGATCATCGCCAGCAACAAGGACCGCAACGCTTTCGACACCGTCGATCATCTCGCGCGTCTCGTGCTGCGTGATGGCTTCCGGGTTCAGAGCCCGGAACGCTGGGTGCTGCACAACCTACCGTTCGCGTCGATTGGGGACCTGTTCAAAGGACGCACCGACGCGCTCGCGCAGCTCGACGAACGGCTCGACGGCAGTGACGCCCAGACCGCGGCGATCACGGCACGGCAGGCGATCCATGGCCTCGGTGGCATCGGCAAGACGCGGCTGGCGATCGAGTACGCGTGGCAGCACATCGACGATTACCCGACCTGCCTGTTCGTCGGCGCCGATTCACCACAGAACCTCGACGCCAACCTCGCGCAGCTGTGCGTTGAGCGCGTGCTCGACCTGCCGGAAAAGGACGCACAGGAACAGGAGATGCAAACCAAGGCCGCACTGCGCTGGTTCGCACAGCACGATGGCTGGCTGCTGATCCTCGACAACGTCGATACGCCGGAGGCGCAGCTGGCCGTCGGCAGGATACTGCCGCAGCTGCGCCGGGGACGTGTGCTAATCACGTCTCGCCTCGCCGATTGGGACGATGCCGTGCAGTCGCTGCCACTGGACACGCTCGACAATGCCGATGCGGTTGCCTACCTGCTCGGCAAGACCCACGGGCGGCGCGTTCCCGCGGACGACGATGATGTCGTCGCATCGCAGCTCGCCGAGACGCTCGGCGGGCTGGCATTGGCGCTGGAACAGGCCGGCAAATTCATCGCCCGAAAACGCATCGGCCTTTCTGATTACCTGCAGCGCTGGCAGGCCAGTGAGGCCAAGCTGCGCGAATGGCGCGACCCGCAACAGACTAACTACCCGCACAGCCTCGCTGTGACCTGGGAGACCAGTTTTGAACAACTGTCGCCGGAGGCGCAGATGCTGCTAAACGTGCTGAGTTTCTTTGCGCCAGATCCGATCCCGCGCGATTATTTCGCCGAAGGTTTCGACTCCAACGAGCTGGCGGGTTTGGTCAATGATGATGCCGATACATCCGCCGACGTCGAAGACCTTCTCGACGAGCTGGCTAGCCTGTCGCTGCTCAGATGGGAGGAGAGTAATCGCGCGTTTACTGTCCATCGCCTAGTGCAGGAGATCGCGCGCGCCCGATTGGAAGACGGGGAGAAAAGCGCGCTGGGCGTCGCCGTCCAAACCATCAATCGGGCTCTACCGGGTGATCCTCCTCCTACAGATGTCCGCTCCTGGTCGCGTTGGGACCAGCTGCGTGCCCACGCGGAGCGGGTGATCGCGTTAGATGTGCCGCGAGAGCCGGGCGAAGGTACTGCACGCCTGTGCTCTGAACTGGGCCTTTACCTGAAAGGAAGGGCGCTGTACGCCGAGGCGGAGCCGCAGATGCTTCGAGCATTCGATATATATCAGGCATGCTTCGGATTAGATCATCCGAAAGTCGTTGGTAGTTTGACTAATCTAGCGAGTTTAAAACTCGAGCTTAACCAATTAGTAGAAGCTTCATCATTACTGACGCGAGCTAAAGTGATTGGCGAGAGTCTTCTCGATCGAAGACATCCACAACGTATAGCGAACGCAGCAAACTATGCCGAGCTCCTTCGTGTGAAGAATCGGCCGGTTGAAGCTGAAGCACTGATGTGGAGGGTGATGACCGAAATCGAAATAAGTTTCGGAAGAGAGGCTCCACTTGCAGCTATAGTGCTGGGAAACTTGGCGTTGTTGTTTGTTTCCGAGAAGCGATTTGATGATGCTGAGCTTGTGATATTGCGAGCAATATCGATAAATTTTGGAGCTTACGGAAGATCTCACCAAGATGTCGCGGAGAATCTAAATACGTTAGGTGGGATTAAAAAGGAAACCGGTGCGTTTGAAGAAGCTGAGACGCTTATAAAAGAAGCACTGAAGATTGATGAAGAAGGTTTTGGGTGTGGGCATCCAAAGGTTGCCAATCGCTTGGACAACTTAGCCACATTGCTGGTAATGACTGGTCGCGAATTCGAGGCTGAGCCCCTTATGATGCGTGCGCTGGCCATTGAGGAAGGTGTGTTCGGTAGAGATCACCCCACCGTGGCAATTCGACTCAATAACCTAGGGGCCCTCTTTATGCGGACCGGTCGGCTAGTTGAAGCCGAATCCGTTGCGAGTCGCGGTTTGAAGATACTAATTCGATCTACTCTTCGAAATAGTTCCGAACATTGTAATTTCAGCCTTGGAAAAGCTAACTATTTGGCGGTGCTCGAAAGAATGGGGCTCGATGAGTTTGAACGCACAAAGAAACTGAATGAACTGATTGAATCTGCCGAGCGATGATTAATCCGCCCGTGTACCCCGCCAAACCACCTGTCCACGGTAGAATCGCCGGATGGACGTATCGCACATCATCGATGGCCTCAACGACGCCCAGCGGGCCGCGGTCACCGCGCCGCTCGGCAGCGCACTGGTACTGGCCGGCGCCGGCTCGGGCAAGACCCGCGTGCTGGTGCATCGCATCGCGTGGCTGATCCAGGTCGAGGGCCTGTCACCCTGGGGCATCCTCGCCGTGACCTTCACCAACAAGGCCGCACGCGAGAT
>JAGRHE010000539.1 GCA_020445165.1 Gammaproteobacteria bacterium | reverse complement strand
CGCCTTCGGCAATCTCGCCAGCTTCTACCGCAACCAGCAACTGCGCTGGCAGACGCCGCCAGCGCTGACCGAGGGCAAGTGGCCGGATCTGGACAGCGCGCGACTACTGTTGGCCGACGTGTCGGGGCAGGGAAGGGCGCTGTTGTCGGAAATGGAATCCAAGGCGTTGTTGGCGGCCTTCCACATTCCCGTGGCTCACACCCAGCTTAGTCGCAGCCCGCAGGAAGCCACGCTGATCGCCCAGCAGATCGGCTATCCGGTGGTGCTGAAGATCAGTTCGCCCGACATCACCCACAAATCCGATGTGGATGGCGTGGCGCTCGATATCCGCGGCGCAAGGCAACTGCAGCTGGCCTGGCAGACGATGATGGATGGCGTGCGTGCCCGGGCGCCCGAGGCGCAGATCGACGGGATCGCGGTGGAACCGATGGTGTCCTCGCGGCATGCGCGCGAGCTTTACGTGGGCGTGGTCACCGATGCCTTGTTCGGCCCGGTGCTGCTCTTCGGTGCCGGCGGGCGGGCCATCGAGGTCTATGCCGATAGGGCCATGGAGCTGCCGCCGCTGAACCGCTTTCTG
>JAGRHE010000538.1 GCA_020445165.1 Gammaproteobacteria bacterium | reverse complement strand
AGCCCTGGGCGTCAAACGTGTACGTTTGACCGGCGGCGAACCCCTGGTGCGGCGGAACCTGCCAGAACTGGCCGGGCGACTCAGCCAATTGCCGGGCGTCGAAGACCTGTCGCTGTCGACCAACGCGGTGCAGCTCGCCCGCCATGCCGACGCACTAAAGACCGCCGGTGTCCGTCGCATCAACGTCAGCCTCGATTCTCTGGATGCAGAAACCTTCCGCGACACCACCCGTGGCGGTCGGCTCGACAAAGTGCTCGATGGCCTGATGGCCGCGAAGCGGGCCGGTCTCAGCCCGATCAAGATCAACATGGTGGCGATGCGTGGTGTCAACGAGCAGGAAATCCCGGCCATGGTGGATTTCTGCATCGAACACGGCTTCACCCTGCGGCTGATCGAGACCATGCCGGTCGGCGACAGCGGTCGTGATGCCGGAGACCGTTACCTGGATCTGCAACACGTTCGCACCGATCTGGGCAAACGCTTCGACCTGATCCCCGGCGTCATGCCCGGGGGTGGCCCGGCGCGATATGTGCAGATCGCCGGCACCGAAACCCGTATCGGCTTCATCACGCCGATCT
>JAGRHE010000537.1 GCA_020445165.1 Gammaproteobacteria bacterium | reverse complement strand
AGCCGCTGCTCGAGCTCCGTGCGTTGCCAGCGCGGCGTCGACATCAGCGCATCGATGCCTGGGCTACCGCTCACGAACACGCGATCGTCGGCTTCGCCCATCTGCAGCAGGCGACGACGGGCATCCTCGTTGGTGGCGAAATGCAAATGTGCGAGTTTGCTGATGGCATGTCGCATGGCGTCATCGTACGCGCCTTCGCTTATGTCACCACCGGCAATATGCGCGATCGGAATGCGGCTCAACAGGGCTGCCTGTGCGGCGGCGAAGATCTCGTAGCGGTCGCCGAGCAGCAACAGGATGTCGGGCGCGAGGTCCAGCAGAGCACGTGTCAAACCTGGCAGTGCATCGCCCATGGCGGCGGCCACGCCGTCGGCCGCATCATTCACGCGTGTCAGGGGGACGCATCGATCGGCGGTAAAACCGTCGGCCGTAACGGCATCGAGCGTGTGACCGAAGGCGGGGTCTAGATGGCTGCCGGTGGCGACGAGCTGTACCGATGTCTGCGAACGGCGCAGCGCGTTGAGGACGGGTTTCAACAGGCCCCAATCAGCGCGTGAACCGGAGACCGCGCAGATTCT
>JAGRHE010000536.1 GCA_020445165.1 Gammaproteobacteria bacterium | reverse complement strand
AATGACGTTCGCCGTAATTACCTGTGCCTTGGTTGCAGGTGCCGTGGCGGATCGTCTGAAATTTTCTGCCTTCCTGCTGTTCAGCGTCTTCTGGCTGTTTCTCGTTTACGTTCCTTCGGCCCATTGGGTCTGGGGCGGCGGCTTTCTCGCCAAGATGGGCGTGATCGATTTTGCCGGCGGCACGGTCGTCCACATAAACGCCGGCGTCGCCGGCCTGCTCGCTGCGCTGATGTTGGGCGCTCGCCAAGGCTATGGCAAAGAAAATCTTGCGCCGTTCGATCTTTCCATGGCCGTCATCGGCACAGGGCTGCTCTGGGTCGGCTGGTTCGGCTTCAACGGCGGTTCGGCATACGGCGCCGGCGCGCGCGCCGTCTTCGCCATTGTCGCGACGCACCTTGCTGCGAGCTCCGGCGCAATCGTCTGGAGCGCTCTCGAGTGGGCCGAGCGCGGCAAGCCATCGGTTCTCGGCCTCATCTCCGGCGCCGTGGCGGGCCTTGGTACAATCACGCCGGCGTCCGGCTATGTTCTGCCCTGGCACGGCGTCGTTATCGGCTGCACCGCAGGCGCTGTCTGCTATTACG
>JAGRHE010000535.1 GCA_020445165.1 Gammaproteobacteria bacterium | reverse complement strand
GGCCAGCCAGTGATGGCAGGCAGGCTATCGAGCAATGCCCGGAGATTGGAGCGCCAGACGAGGCCGGCCTCGCCAGGCGCCGAATTCTGCGCGAGGAAGGCGCGGATCGGTGCTTCGGGAATGGTCGCGGCAAGGCCCGCCTCGACATCCGCACGGCGGCTCATCGAGCCCAGAGCGAGCGAGAGCATGGTCTCGAGATAGGCCTGAAACCCGTGGCCGTGATCGTAGGCCACCGGAGCAATGTCGACGACGCCAAGCCGCCTGATACGGTCGGGATATGCCAGCGCCGCGCACATCGCCACCTTGCCGCCCATGCTGTGCCCCACAAGCGTCGCCTGCCCGATGCCGAAATCGTCCAGCAGGCGCAGAATATCGCTCGCCATGGCCGGATAGGTCATCTCATCCGACCACGGTGAATCCCCATGATTGCGCAGATCAATCGCGAACACCTCGACATCGCTCGCGAGCGCCTTGCCGATCGCCTGCCAGTTCCGCCCCGAACCGAGCAGCCCATGCAGGATCAGAACAGACTCGCCGCTCCCGAAGCGACGCGAGCTCAGTTGCATTGAATTCAAGACATG
>JAGRHE010000534.1 GCA_020445165.1 Gammaproteobacteria bacterium | reverse complement strand
GATGCGCCTCTCCCAAAGTGTCGCAACTATTGCGAATACCGTACAGAAGGTGGCTATGAATTGCTGAAAAAGCTCGACGCAGGATCGCAGGCGGAGAAAGATGATGTCATTCGAATCCTGGAAGCCTCTCAGCTGCGCGGACTTGGTGGCGCCGGCTTCCCGGCGGGGCGCAAATGGCGCATCCTGCGGGATCAACCGGAACCCAGGATGTTTGCGGTCAATATCGACGAGGGTGAGCCGGGCACATTCAAGGATCGTCATTTTCTGGAGCGGGATCCACACCGTTTTCTGGAAGGTATGCTGATTGCCGCCAAGGTCGTCGGCATTGCTGAAGTCTATATCTACCTGCGGGATGAATATGCCGGAATCCGCGCCATGCTGGAACGGGAGCTGGGGGAGTTGCTCGTCGACCCGCCGTGCCGGCTGCCGCCTATCCACCTGCGTCGTGGAGCCGGCGCCTATATCTGCGGTGAAGAGTCCGCCATGATCGAATCCATCGAAGGCAAACGCGGTATGCCCCGCTTGCGCCCTCCTTATGTGGCCGAGAGCGGACTGTTCGGCCGGCCCACGCTGGAACACAA
>JAGRHE010000533.1 GCA_020445165.1 Gammaproteobacteria bacterium | reverse complement strand
CCCGCGCATCCCGGGTATCCGGTCGGCCAGCGTGATGACCTCGTCGGCCGCCTCCCGGTCGTCGGCCAGCACAAGGACGTCGATATCGAGTTCGTGCTCAGGGTCCAGGAGCAGAACCGAACTCACGTGGTGGAAGGCAGCAACCACCCGCGCCTCGGGCGCCAGGGCAGCGGCTTGCTGGGCGGCGGAGCCCTCAGGCACCGGTAGCGGGAACGAGCCCTGCTTGTCGAACCCGAGCGGGTTGACACAGTCGATCAGGATCTTGCCGCGCAGCGCCTGCTCGACTTCAGCGATAGTGTCGGCGTGTCCGGCGTAGGGCACCGCCACCAGGACCACGTCACCCTCGCGGGCGGCCTGCAGGTTACCGGCACCGGTCACGCCCTCACCGAGTTCCGCCGCCGCCTCACGGGCCCGCTGCGGGTCCCGGGATCCGAGGACCACCTCGACGCCGGCGGCCGCCCAGCGCGCAGCCAGACCCCGCCCCTGCGGACCCGTACCACCCAACACTGCGATCTTGGTCATGCGCCACAGTCTGCCAGGTCCGGATACCGGCGCACCTCAGCCGCACATGGGATAGGTGCGG
>JAGRHE010000532.1 GCA_020445165.1 Gammaproteobacteria bacterium | reverse complement strand
TCGGCAACGCCAAGCCGGCGGTGGTGGTCTGCACCGTCAGGAATTTCCCGTGGGTGAGCCAGCTGGCCTTCCAGGCCGGCACGCGCCACGTGTTCACGCTGAACGACGACCGCAGCGGCAGCCTGCTGGAGCGCGCCGCGCACTGCAGCGACGTGCAGACACCCGCCCGGCGCGGCTTGGACGATCTGGCCGCCATCCTCTACACCAGCGGCACCACCGGGCACGGCAAGGGGGCGATGCTGTCGCACGGCAACCTGCTGTCGAACGCGGTGATGCTGAAGGATTACTGGGGCTGGCAGCCTGGCGATGTGCTGATCCATGCGCTGCCGATCTTCCATGTGCATGGGCTGTTCGTGGCCATCCACGGCGCGCTGCTCAACGGCAGCAGGATGCTGTGGCACGGCAAGGTCGACCCGAAGGCGGTGATCGCCGACCTGCCGCGCGCCACCGTCTTCATGGGCGTGCCCACGCTCTACGTGCGCATGCTGAACGAGCCCGCGCTCACGCAGGTGCAGGCGGCGCACATGCGCCTGTTCATCAGCGGCTCGGCGCCGCTTTTGATCGAGACTTTCAACGACTGGAAG
>JAGRHE010000531.1 GCA_020445165.1 Gammaproteobacteria bacterium | reverse complement strand
CGCTTAACTTAACGGCATTGGCTTCAGACGGCTTATGCGAGGTGATTGCATCAAGTAATGCGAGTCATTATCATCCGCGCCTGCAATCCATCCTCATCGGTCTTTCGAGGTCTTCCTGCACATGTCTGCCAATCTGATTCGTCGTTCCCTGCTTGCCGCCACTTTCGGTGCGGTGTCCCTGAGCTTTGCGCTGCCGGCGCTGTCCGCCGACAAGGTGGTGGTCTATTCGGCGCGTAAGGATCATCTGATCAAGCCGCTGTTTGATGCCTATACCGCCAGGACCGGCGTTGAAATCGATTTCATCACCGACAAGGAAGGCCCGCTGCTGCAACGCTTGAAAGCGGAAGGTCGCCGCACACCTGCGGATATGTTGATCACCGTCGATGCGGGCAACCTGTGGCACGCCGCCCAGGAGGGGGTGCTGGCGAAGATTGATTCCGATGTCTTGAAGGCGAACGTGCCGGCGCATCTGCGCGACCCGGACGGGCAATGGTTTGGACTGTCGATCCGCGCCCGCACCCTGGTGCGTTCCAGCGAGCGGGTGCCAGCCTCGGCACTGAGCAGCTACGAAGATCTGGCCGATC
>JAGRHE010000530.1 GCA_020445165.1 Gammaproteobacteria bacterium | reverse complement strand
CGGCCCGATTGCCATGGCGCGATATTCGGTCTGACCCGCAATTCCGGTCCGGCAGAATTCGCCCGCGCGGCGCTGGAAAGCGTCGGCTTCCAGACCCGCGATCTGCTCGAGGCGATGCGGGCCGACTGGCAGGGCGGCGCGGATGTGATCCTGCGCGTCGATGGCGGCATGAGCGCAAGCGACTGGACCATGCAGCGCCTTGCCGATCTTCTGGGCGCACCGGTGGACCGCCCGGTGATGCAGGAGACCACGGCGCTGGGCGCGGCCTGGCTGGCCGGGATGCAGGCGGGCATCTATCCCGGGATGGACCAATTCGCGAACGGCTGGGCGCTGGAGCGGCGATTCGAGCCGCAAATGGCACCGGACGAACGCGACCGCCGCTATGAACACTGGCAAAGGGCGGTGCGCGCGGCGATGGCGGTCTGAGCCCTCGCCGGGGGCGCCTCTCGGATCAACGGATCATGGCCGATCCGGTCGATGGCAAGCGTGATCCGTTCCTGTTGCCCGCCGTCGATCAAAGCCGGAAGGAACTGCGCGGCGGATTTGGCCCCTGGGGGTCAGGACGCCCCCCGGTCGAACCGCGCC
>JAGRHE010000052.1 GCA_020445165.1 Gammaproteobacteria bacterium | reverse complement strand
GGTTCCGCGTCTCGCCGTGACCACGACCGAGGCCGCGGCGCAGGCGGCGATGCAGGGTGTCGGTATCACGCGACTGTTGCATTACCAGGTTGCCGACGCCATTGTCCGCGGCGAGCTGCAGATTGTGCTGGAGGCCTATGAGCTGGAGCCCGCGCCGGTTCACCTGGTGCATGCGTCGCGCGGCCGGATGCCGCTGAAGATGCGGCGGTTTCTCGATTTCGCCGCACCACGACTCAGGGAAACCCTTTGTCAGATCAGCGACGCCGGGCGCGGCTAGCTTCTTCCACCAGTATGTTCTTGCTTTGGCGATCGTGTGCGCTGTTCAACGCGTGTAGTCGTCTACTTCGTTGTAGGTTTCCACGGAAACACGCTTTCCCAACTTCCGCATTCCCTGCATCTCTTCCGGGTCTTGGTTTCCCCAGAACCTTCTCCAGGATTCCTCGGACTCCCACTTTGCGACGGTCAGTACTTCAGAATGCCTGTCGTTCGCACGCAGCATGAGACTTCCCAGCGCTCCCGGTACAGACTCGTGGATTCTGTTTGTCGTAACGCGCCAGACCCGTCTGAAGTCGTCGAAATCTTTCGGTAGGACTTCCCAGCGATAAATCACTCGGAACATCTGCCCCGCCTCCATTTGTTGCCTGGCGGCCACCAGGAAGGCTGCTCTGCAAATGCAGTCACTCATCAGCAACCTGCGAAAAGCCTAGTAGCGGGCGTTCGACCCAGCAACGCCCCATTTGCACAGATTCGTGAACAATCTTGTTCCGGCAGCTCCGATTATCTTTCTCAGCCAAATCCCTATCGTTTTCCTCAAGGCTGCAGCCGGTGACACAAGCCTGCTGCCCCGCATTTGACGCTCATAAGAGGGACACGACGATGACACGTTTCGCACGACAGCTTGATGCAACCGCCAGCGAGTTCCGCCAACCAGACCACCCGGTGGATCCAGTCTTCGTGAATCGGTGGTCGCCGCGTGCGTTCGAGGCGAGGACCATGCCGGAAGGTGACTTGTACACCATGCTTGAAGCGGCGCGCTGGGCGCCATCGGCCTATAACGTTCAACCTTGGCGATTCATCTATGCGATGCGCAAGGACGCTCACTGGGATGACTTCCTCGGCTTGCTCGATGCTTTCAATGCCAGCTGGGCGAAAAATGCGTCCGCATTGGTCTTTCTCGTCTCCGACACACTCACGCCCGCACAGGGTTCAAGCCCGACAAAGCCTTCGCGGACCCATAGCTTCGACGCCGGCGCGGCGTGGGCTCAGTTGGCGCTGCAGGCAACGACCCTGGGGTATCAGGCCCACGCCATGGCCGGCATTCACTTCGACGACGTCAGGCGGCAGCTATCCGTGCCGGACAGTTACCAAGTCGAAATAGCCATCGCAATTGGCCGACAGGCCGATCCGTCCGACCTTCCACCTGCACTGCAGGAGCGAGAGAAGCCGAGCCGGCGACTGCCGCTTGAAGAGATCGCATTCTCCGAACGCTTCTCCCAGAAGCAAACCAGGGCCGACTCAGTACCGTCGGATACCTCGCGAGGAGATGCGCGATGAAAAGCCGACTCAGTATCGTCACTACGGGTCTCGGTACCAGCGTCGCCGACCTGTTGCAGGCGCCAGCTGCGCTCCTGTTGACCACAGGTACGTTGATCGGCCTGAACTTTCCTCTGGGCAAGATCGCCGGCGAAGCCGGTGTATCGCCGCTGATCTGGGCCCTGCTGATCTCGCTGGGTGCCGTGCTCGTACTGCTGCCGATATTGCTGGCGACAAGGATGTTGGCGCTGCCACCGCCTCGGGTTCTGCGCTACACGGTGATTTCAGCGGTGGTTTCCTTCGTCACCCCGAATCTGCTGCTATTCACAGTAATACCGCACACCGGTGCCGGTTACGCAGGTTTGATGTTCGCGTTGTCGCCAGTGTTCACCCTGCTGTTCGCTACGTTGTCCGGCATGAAGGTGCCGGGCCGGCTCGGCCGAATCGGCATTGCGGTGGGCCTGGCAGGCGCCTCCCTGGTCAGCCTCACCCGGGGCATCAATCCGGATGGCCCGGGCGTCGAGTGGTTATTGGCCGCGATGGCCATTCCCGTCGCACTCGCGGCCGGCAACGTCTATCGGACCCTGGACTGGCCCGAGGGCGTCTCGTCGAACGTGCTCGCTTTCTGGGGACATGCCTTTTCGAGCGCGGTGTTCCTGACGCTGTTGTTGCTGACGCGGGGCACGCTGCCGCTCCAGGAGATCGCACCCGCTGCAGGTGCCGCCTTGGCACAGGTCCTGGTCGCCGGCATGACCTTCCCTGCCTTCTTTCGGTTGCAGCAGAAAGGCGGTCCGGTCCTGCTCAGCCAGATCGGTTATGTTGCGGCGGCGGTCGGTCTGATTGGAGCGACGATGTTCCTTGGCGAACGGTACAGTGCGACAACCTGGCTCGGCGCCGGTGTCATCGCTATCGGTATCGCCGTCACTGTCGCCGCACAGCGAGCCGACCGCTGACTCCTTCGCGATTGTGCCTTTAGGCACGCCGGGAAGATGCCACACTCGGTTCCCAGTAAGGGGGATCGTTGAGCTGCGCCGACAGATAGTCGATGAACGCACGGACCTTGGGAGAAAGGTGTTTGCGCTGCGGGTAGACGGCATAGATCGACACTTCCAATGCCTTGTACTCTGTCAGCACAGCCATCAGCAGACCCGCCTGGATGTCGCTGCCGACAACAAAGGTCGGTTTCAAGGTCACGCCGGCCCCTTTGAGCAGTGCCTCGCGCAACGCCAGGCTGTTGTTCATCTGCAGCCGGCTGTTGATGGCCACCTGATGGTAGTTGCCGTAACTGTCGACAAGCCGCCATTCGGCCGGTGCGTCCTGATAGCGGTAGGTCAACGCCGGATGATCAGCAAGATCCCTGGGTGATTTTGGTACGCCGTTAAGAGCAAAGTATTCTGGAGACCCGCATACGACATGTCGGCAAGGCCCCAAGCGGCGGGCGACCAACGACGAATCCGGCAGCTCGCCGATACGGATGGCAAGATCGAATCCTTCATCGACGAGATCTGTCTTGCGATCGTCGAGCACCATATCGACCGTCAGCTCCGGGTAACGCGCCTGAAACGCGGGCAACCATCGCGCCACATGCAGTATTCCGAACGACATCGGGCTGCTGAGCCGGAGCTCACCACGCGGCTCGCCCTGCAAGCGGGACACCTCGGCTTCTGCCTCCTCGATCTCACCGAGCGCACGCTGGCTGCGCTCGAAGAACACCTGACCAACCTCCGTCAAGCTCAATCGACGCGTCGTGCGATTCAGCAATCGAGCACCGAGTCGGTCTTCCAATCGAGAGACATACTTGCTGACCACGGATTTCGACAGCCCCAGCTTCCCGGCAGCGACCGTGAAGCTGCCACTTCGCACCACGTGCACGAACACCGCAATGTCGCTGAGTGATTCCACGTCGACCCTGATTACGACTCAGACATGAACAATGTTATTCCAGATACCCAGATTATCAATTGCCTTCCCGCTTCTATTGTCCTCAGCACATGACAACCACGGGAGGTAAGAAATGAAACTCAAGATGCATTGGATGAACAACGCAGCAGCGGCCATCGCGCTATTGAGCGGAATCAGTGTGAATACTGCCAACGCGGGTGATCGAGTGCCTGCCACTGATCACGATACGCCAATTGCGCTGTACTACAGCGATGGCTCGAGACCGGATTACGGTATTCAATCCGTGAATCGACGGCTCCTGGAAATCGGTGTGCGGGTCAGCCAGGTGGCGATCCCGGAGAACGCAAAACCGATACTGAAACAGTCTGTACGCAGAGCGCTGTCTCAGGCGGAATCCGAGACCCTGATCCAACACTTCCATCTCGGCAGGCGCGAGCTCGTCGACGAGATCCGCCGCGCTGGACGTCGACCCGAAATGCATCGGGGCGGCTACCTCCGGACCGCTGAGATCGACGTACCACCGTATCCCAAGGTGTATGACATGAAGGCACTCGACCGCGAGACGCGTGTCTTTCTCCAACGCAAGTTCGGAAAGCTGCACGTCAACAGCTCAGAGGCCGGCGTCGGTATCGATGAGGTCATGACGATCGTTGCAGGCGGCCCCTACACCTGGTTCTTTGTGCTGGAAGACAACGTGGTGGGAAAACTGCACTTCGGAAAGGTCCACGAAGACGGCAAGGCCTGGCGGATCAGTTATCCGGGGCTCGTTCCCCACGGTGGTTACTTCGATGCACCTCACGGCCTCGTGGTCGCGTTCGCCCACGGTCCCGAGCACTTCGTCATGCGATATGAGGATTCGAGCGTCGGGGGATACGAAACACTTGGGGACAATCCTTGGATCGATTTCTCCAAGGAGGAACCGGTTCTCCTTGACTACACGACATCGGACGCAGTGACAGCAATGTCTCACTGAAGCCAGGGGGTCTCTCGGTTCGTGCGGATATCGTCCGCACGAATTGTCGGTCGCCACGATTTCCTCGCTGGCCGAACCGCAAACCGTACAATGGGATAAATTGGAGAAGACGATGCACCAACCTACACGGCGAACCGTCCTTGTTGTCGGCGCCAGCGGTGCGACGGGCAGATTGCTGGTCGAAGAGTTGCTCTACAGGGGCTGCCAGGTCAGAGCGGTCTTACGATTCAAAGCCCGGCTGCCGGAACATCTGCACAGCCATCACAACCTTTCCGTAATCCAGGCCAACCTACTCGATCTCGACGACATCGATCTGATGCAACTGCTTGATGGCTGTGATGCGGCCGCCTCATGCCTGGGACACAATATCTCCATGAAAGGTGTCTTCGGTCCACCGTACCGACTCGTCACCGAAGCGACCCGCCGGCTGACCAGAGCGTTTAAAGCCACTGCACGAGAGAAGCCTGCCCGGTTCGTACTGATGAATACGGCAGGCAACCGCAACCGGGATCTCCCGGAGAAGGTGACGATGGGCCACCGGGCTGTGATAGGCATGATTCGTCTGTTGATACCGCCGCACGCTGACAACGAACAGGCAGCCGATTTCCTCCGGGTCGATATCGGTCAGAACGACAGCACATTGGAATGGTCCGTCGTCCGCCCGGATACGCTCACCAACGACACGGAATCGACGGCTTACCAGGTGTTCGCATCACCCACACGGAGCGCGGTCTTCGACCCAGGTCGGACAAGTCGGTTGAACGTAGCGCGTTTCATGGCTGACCTTCTTTCAGACGACAGCGTCTGGAGCCAGTGGCGCCAACAGATGCCCGTGATCTACGACGGCGTCAAGAAAACGCAATGAGAATCGAATGGCTCTTTGTTGCCGCACGTGAACGAGTGCTTCTGTAGCGGGAATGAATGCGCCCCATACGCGACGTCCCTTCTTCCGCCGTCCTCAAAGCCCGTCGAACGAGATTGGAGTAGGGCCATCAATGCCGGATTGCATGCGTTCACAAAGCACCTGTCGATGGAGCAGGCGGATCGCGAGATACGCGTTAATGCGGTCTCGCCGGCCGTGGTCGAGACGCCAATCTTTGGCGGTTTCATCGCGCCGGACGAAATCCAGGAAACGCTGCAGGGTTTCGATACCTTTCACCCGATCGGACGCAAAGGGCAGTCACCGGACGTCGCCGCCGTGGTCGGCTTCCTGTTGTCCGAACAGGCGGACTTGGTTGCCGGTGCGGAGTGGGACGTCGACGGCGGGGTGATGGCGGTCCGTGACCAGGCGCGAACTTCGCGTACGCCTCCGGGATCGAAAGCTGTGGTTTCCTCGCTAACTTCGGCGCCTATTTTTTCTGTTGAATGAAAAGAAGCAGGCGAGTCGCGGGTCTTGTGGGATGAAGCGGATCAAAGCCGCCAACTCAATCAGATCAGGAGACCGATATCATGAAACAGCTTTTTATCGCCGGCGTGCTTGCGATCGCCACCAGTGCGGCTTTGGCTCAGCCGTTCGAATTCCAGCGCCAGTTCGGCTCGACCGAGTATGTCTATGATGCCGATACCGCGCACCTGACCTTTGCGCCGGTCGTCCCATCCGGCAAGGAGCCCTCACTTACCGCGCTGATGCTGGCCTCGAACGTCGATGGTATTGCGCCGCATCGTTTCGAGGGAGTCATCATCAAGACCGGTCCGACCCGGATCAGTCTGTACGAGGTGCAGCGCGGCAGCCCGGAGGCAACGGCCTACCAGGACTACTACGCTCAGTATCCTGCCGATACCGACTGGGCGGCGGTCGCACGAGCCTACCGGGAACAGTCGAGGAATGGCGCGTTGGCGGCGGGCTCCAGTCCGTCGGGTCATGGGTCCTGAGTAGGTCTTGTCGCACCCATCGCGCCCTGAGCCGCCCTGGCGCATCGTCAACCGCCCGTTGCCGATCCTGCGCACGAAGGAGGCCCTCGCCGCCCTGCCGTCCGCCGAGGGCCGTCTGGTCACGGCTACTGATCCGGGTTCGGTGACGGACCCGGACTGCTGCTGCGCGCAGATCAGCAACGCGATGCTCTCGAGTAGCGAAACCGACGGCGAGTTCTATTTCCGCATCCGCAAGGCCCGACGAAAGGAGAATCACGACCATGAACCATGCAACAGCAACAACCAAAGCGGTGCCCGACGACCTCAATACCTGGTTCGACCAACGCTTCGAGGAAAAGATGGCCGAACGGGCGGCAGCCCACACGCCATCGATGACGATCATCGCGACCAAGGGCACGCTGGACATGGCTTACCCGCCATTCATCCTCGCCTCGACCGCCTCGGCGCTAGGCTGGGACGTCTCGGTCTTCTTCACCTTCTATGGGCTCAACCTGTTGAAGCGCAATCTCGACCTGAAGGTCACGCCGCTCGGCAACCCGGCGATGCCGATGAAACTGCCCGAAGGCCCGGCATGGCTCAAAGGCCGCAAGCTGCCCGTGCCGACATCGGTGATGTCGCTGCTCCCCGGCTTCGAGGGCATGGCCACCCAGATGATGCGTAAGACGATGGACAAGAAGGGCATCGCGCGGATCGAGGAGCTGCGCGATCTATGCATCGAGGCGGAGGTGAAGCTGGTCGCCTGCCAGATGACGGTCGACCTGTTCGACTACCGCAAGGAGGATTTCGTTACGGAGATCGAGGAATGGGTCGGCGCCGCGAGCTTTCTACCACGGGCGCTGACGGCCGACGTAAACCTTTTTGTCTGACCGGGTTTTCTCCTTCGGGCCTTCAGGCATCACGTAGGCAAAGTTGCCGGCGTAACCCCGCCGAGCCAGAAGATCCTCCCAGGAAGTGAAGGGCAATCGCAATGCGACGCGCGCCGACAACTTCCCCAGCTTGGGCGCCGCTCCCCACGGCGCCGTCTTTTTTCTCTCCACGGTGGGGGCGAACCTGGCCGTTCAACGCCTGCCAAGATGCTGCACCAGGCACTCTCTCAGGACCTGGGCGCTGTTGCCCGGTTCGTCGCGCGCGGCATAGACCAGCGTGAGGTCGTGTTCGGTGGCGAGTTGCAGCAACTCGTCGAGCGGCCCGGTGTCGGCGGCCAACTCGTCGCGGTAGCGTCGCTGGAACTCGTCCCAGCGTGCCGGGTCGTGGCCGTACCACTGACGCAGTGCGGGTGATGGGGCGATCTCCTTCATCCAGCGGTCGATCGCTGCATCGGCCTTTCGAATGCCGCGCGGCCACAGCCGCTCGACCAAGACGCGCAGGCCGTCGTCCGGCGCGGGTGCTTCGTAGATCCGCCTGCAGCGGATTCTGCCGGCCATCAACGTTGCTCCTGCCGCTGCCGCCATTCACTCGGCGACATCCCGGTCTGCGCGGCGAAGGCGCGCGACAAGGCACTGGCGCTGCCGTAGCCAACCTCGTCGGCAACGGTCTGCACGCTATTGCCCCCGCGCAGCAGCGAGCGCGCGACGCTCAGCCGCCATTCGCTGACATAGGCCATCGGCGTGCTGCCGACGGTCTCGCGGAAGTGGATGGCGAAGCGTGCACGCGACATGTTGGCGAGCGCGGCCAGCTCCTCGAGTGTCCAGGCTTGGCGCGGGTCGGCATGGATCGCGTTGATCGCCTTGACCAGGCGCGGATTCGACAACCCAGCGAGCAGTCCCGATTCGATCCGCCCCTGGTCCATCAGCTCACGCAGCAGCTGGATGATCAACACCTCCGCGAGTCGGTCGAGGATCGCTTGGCGGCCGCAGTGCTGTTCCGAAGCCTCCCTGAACAGCACCTCGGTGGTCGCAGCGAGGTTGGGCAGATCGGCCAACGCGACGGCCACGGTCTCAGGTAGTGCCATGACCAGTGGGTTGTGCAGCCCGGCGCCGAACTCGAACGAGGCACAAACCAATTCGGCGCCATCACCCTGCGGCAGCAGTCGATGACTGGTTGGCGTCATATAGAACACCAGGCTTGGCTCGTCGAGCTGAGTGCCCGCGTCGCCGGTCGTTTCGAAGCGCATCCGGCCACTACGCAGCACATGGATGTAGCCCAGCCCGTCACCGGCGTCGAAGGTCGCTGAGCGGCACAGTGGACCGGCTTGAAAGACCCGCGCGTGCAGTTCGAACCATTTCAGCAGAGAGACCAGTCTGTCTTGCATGTCGATACGCTCAGTAAAGAAGGCGAGACTATATGATACGCAAAGTTTCTTTCTGTCCGCCACACTTCCTCCACGTCTCCAAGACGTCAACCCCGAAACGGTTCTATCAACGAGAGGAAAGGCCATGCCCAGAATCAATCCCATCAACCCTGAAAAAGCCGATGCCAAGACAGCCGCGACGCTGCAAGCGGTCAAGAAAAAGCTCGGCGCCCTGCCCAACATCTTTACGACATTCGCGCAGTCGCCAGCCGCGCTCAACAGCTATGTACAGCTCGGTGAATGCCTGGCCGGTGGCCGTCTGACCGCCCGCCAGCGGGAGCAGGTCGCACTCGCGGTCGCGCAGGAAAACGCCTGCCAGTACTGCCTGAGTGCACATGCCGCGATCGGCCAGGGTGCCGGGCTCAGCGATGAAGACATCGAGCGCGCACGCACCGGCGGTGCAACCGATGCGATGGACAACCTGATCACACTGTTCGCGTTGAAGGTGGCGCGTTCGCGTGGAGAGATCAGCGATGCCGACCTCGCTGCCGTGCGCCAGGGCGGCCTCGATGACGGTCTGGTCGTCGAGATCATCGCCAACGTCGCGCTCAACGTGATGACCAACTACCTGAACAAGGTTGCCGGCACCGAGATCGACTTCCCGGTGATCGAGCTGCAAACGGCCGCGTGAAGCGATCGGCATGGCCCGTTCACTGCGTTGGACTTGCCCCGTTCAAACTGAAACGAAATCTGGAGAACTACGATGAAACTCAATCAACAGATCAACAATGGTAAGAAAGTGAAGTCATCTGTCCGCATGCGGCGCGGCCTTGTGGCCGCCGCATTCGCGGCAACGGTACTCGGTGGTGCCGTGGTGTCGGACGTGTTCGCCGGTTCGATGTCGTCCTGGGGGCCGAAGTGGACCAAGAGCGGCGAGTTGCAGTTGCCGACCGACTACCACAGCTGGGTCTTTCTCGGCTCACCGCTTACGCCTCACGCGCTCAATGATGGCAAGGCCGGATTCCCCGAGTACCACAATGTCTACATCCACCCGGAGGCGTTCAAGGTCTACCGCAAGACCGGCGAGTTCCCGGAGGGCACCGTGCTGCTCAAGGAGCTGCAGCTGACGATGCCCGGCACCCATGACGACGGCTCGCGCTTAGAGGCCTCGGGACGTGGCTACTTCCCCGCGGCGCGCAACGGCATCGACATCGCGGTGAAGGACAGCAAGCGCTTCAAGGACACCAACGGCTGGGGCTTCTTCAACTTCGGCCACCACGCGCCGCCTTACGCGAAGACCGCGGCCGCCGCGCCGAAGGAGGCCTGCGCGGCTTGCCATATCGCCAATGCCGACAACATGGTGTTCAAGAAGTTCTATTCGCCCATCCTGGATGCAAAGTAGCCGTCGGCCTGCAGGGGCCGGGCGCGCTATCGCGTCCGGTCCCATTGCGAACGGCACCTGGGTTTTGAGTGGTGTGAGGACAAGAGAAATGGAAAACAGGACGAGCGATTGGCAGGAACCGGTCCGGGAACCGCTGCGGGTTCGAGCGAAGGCGGAACGGGATCGCACACGCGTGGTATTGCGGCTGATCCGCGAGAACCGTCGCTTCGCCGGAACCGGCGGTGTCAGCCATATCAACCGCGCCCAAGGATTTCACCCCGCATTTCGCGACCGCCGAACCGGGGCCGTCTACCCATCGTGTTACGCAAACGGTCGACCGGCGGCGATCCATCTGTTCGATGGTCTGCCAGGCGAGCTGGTCGGACGGCGTGATGCGCGGGGCCAGGTCATTGCGGTAAGCGCTTTGGTCGAGTCCGGCTTCTTGCGCGATGGACAGTTCTTCACCCGGGCAGAAGCAGCCGCGGCTGTCAGACCGAATGCTGCGTCACTCGATGAACTTGGCGCAGGCCAGGAAGATTGACGTGGCAGTCATCTCGAGCAGATTGGTGGCGTTGGTGATGGGATTGGTGCTCTTCGTGACGACACTATTGGGCCTCGCGGCTCAGCCAACGGGGGGCCCCGAGCAATGTGTGGCCGCCGGTCTATTGGTCAACGTTGTCGGTGCGTTAGCGGGGACGGCACTGTTTGTCGGCGCACGCGTATCGGAGTTGGCTGCTCATGTGACATTGGGGCGTGTGGGGACGCTCACGGTTACGTTGATCGCGCTCGCCTTTCTGGTCGAAGCCGATCGCATGTACGGCATCCTTCACGCCGCTGTCGCGAGCACGATTCTGGCCGCCGGATTCGTTCTGCCGGTTCGTCGGACCCGAGACCTTTTTGACACCTATTGAACGGCTGGCAAGCCAGGGATACACGGTAATGACACCGACACAGGGAGCCCTCGACCTTGCTGAGACCATCGAGGTGCTCGCCTGTCTGGATTACCAGGAAGGGGAACTGCAAGCGTTTCTTGACAGGGTCGCCCGTGGCTTCAGCCGCGTGCTTGGGGTCGACTGGACTGTCGTTACCCTGGTGGAAGACCTGCGGACATACCGGGTCGCCGGGAATTCCTCCTCGGCATGGGACCAGGGCGAGGAGGCGATCGCATTGCACGGCAGCGTCACTGCGCGTGTGATCGACGGCGGCACGCCGTACTGGGTTGCCGATGCGCGCGAGCAAGCGCAAGACGTTGCGATGCCGGAGGGATTTGTGGCGTACCTTGGTGTCCCGCTGAAGACCGCCAGTGGAGACGTCATCGGCACTGTCTGCTCCTTCGGTCGAGCGGCCCGGGATTTCGACAACAAAGACGTTGCAGTCGCGCGCGTTTTTGCGGCACGCGCCGCGGCGGCCATCGAACAATACCGGACGACCCTGGCCCTTGCGGCGCACAACGAACAACTCGAACAGGCAGTCGAGCACCGCACCTCGGAGTTGCGCGCCGCGCAGCAGCGACTGATCCGCCGCGAGCGGTTGGCGGCGATCGGCGAGCTGTCGTCCAAGATCGTGCACGAGGTGCGTTCACCACTGTCGACCATTACGATGGCATTGGACCATCTCAACCAAGTAGACCTTCCTGAGTCATTCAGTCGGCGACTGGCGTTGGCGCGGGAGGATGTGGCCAGGCTGAACCGCCTGCTCGGCGAGATCCTGAGCTATGCGGCGCCCGGCACCGGGAGCCGGGAGTGGGTCGACGTAAACGCGTTGGTTGCGCGAACCGTCGACGCGTACAACGATGCCTTGGGTACAGCAAACGATACGCGGCCGGTCCGCTGCCGGTGCAGCAGCGATCACCCCGGTGTGCTTGCCAACCCGGACAAGCTGCGCCAGGTGCTCATCAATCTGTTGGACAATGCTGTCGATGCCTCTCCCGTTGGCGCGGAGGTGGTCGTCGAGACGCGGACCTCGGACGACCAAAGGTTGGTGAGCATTCGTGTCCGCAATCGGTCGACACAAGGTCGATTGGACGCCAATCGGGCGCTCGAACCCTTCTTTTCGACGAAGCCACAGGGAACGGGGCTCGGCCTCGCGATCGTGGCTGGGATCGTCGAGGCCCATCAGGGTCGCTTTTCGATCGATCAGGACGAGGACGACGATGTCATTGCGAAGGTGACCCTGCCGATCTCGGCGAAGGGGGCCGGCGAGTGGCCAATCGCCGCAAACGGTTGAGAGCGGGGTAAGGAGCGTAGGTCCAACGACAACTACCCCGCGGAGACTTGATCGGGACCCAGCGGCTATTTCACCGCCAGCTCGTAGGTCGTAAATCGATCGCCCAGAAGTTCAGTCGAGTACACATTCCTGGCCATCTTGTGCAGGAACTTGTACTCGGGGCGCGTATGCAGGAGATGTATCGATATCACCTCATGACCGAGTTCGCTGGCCCATCCCATGACATCACGAAATATTCTTGGCCCTAGCCCCCAGTGGCTTTTGTCGATGACAATGGCGAGTTCGTACCCAATTCCGTCAGGCTGGATGCCGCACCAGCCGGAAAGCTGATCGTCGACAAAGACCGCTCTGATCCTACAGCACCGACGGGAGCTTTCGTCGTCCTTCGTCTTTATCCAGTGCGCCGCCGTGCCGACGGTGAACTGCTGATGCTCGACCAGGTGTTCTCTTATCCTCTTCTTGTTCAGCAGCGTCACGAATTCTGCGGGGTCCACTTCGTCCAGGCGTACGTAATCGATGCGTCTCATGCAGTCACCCGATGCGCAAGCGGCGCGCCGAACGGCCGGACTCTGTTGCATGAACGCGGGTCCAACGGCGCTCGCAGACGGCCGGACGGGGTCATGCCGGCATCGCCTTCATGAACAAGCGATCGATCTTGAGAATCGGAACCGGTTTTTCGAAGAAAGTCACTGGTGCCTTTCTAAAGCCCAACGCCGCGGCGACTATGGACGGATCAGCGCTCATCATGACCGACCGCAGTCTTGGTGCGTACGACTTGAGCAGCTGCATCAGCGTTAATCCATCGCCGTCGGGCAGATGATAGTCGACCAGCGCGAATGAGAAGGACAGACCCCTGACCGCGTCGATCGCGGATGCCGAATCGCCTGCTCCCCAGGTGAAATAACCCATGTCTTCGAACGCCCAGCACAACATCTGGCGCAGCGAGGCGTCGTCGTCGACGATCAGGACACTTTTGGTGTCGCCGGCTGCGACGTTCACAAGAGCTCCCTCATCTTTTCGCGCGCACGGGCAAGACGCGTACCTGCGCCGGCGTCAGAGATGCCGAGATGCTCTGCGATCTCCTTCTGCGAATAACCATAGATGACTTGCATCAGCAGTGGCTCGCAGTATTCGGGCGGAAGTTGATTGAGGGCACGGCGCAGCACGAAGGCCTCGGTCCTGGTGTCGTGGCTGGGGTGCGTTGCGGCGAGTTCTTCAGTCGGCACATCAGCCACGTCGAGTTGTTTACGCTCGAAGCGCCGTGCGTTCTCGCGACGCACGACGGTCGGCAGCCAGCCTTTGGCCGCCGTGGCATCGTTCAGCCGGTCGATCGACTTCCAGGCCCGGATCAGGGTCGCCTGCACAAGGTCCTCGGCCACGGACCGGTTGCCGCGCAGCCAGTAGGCGAAACGGTACGGATCCTCCACGCGCGCAGCGATCAGTTTACTGAACTGTTGCTTGTGGCTGGGTTCGATCGTGCGCTTGGTAAAGACCGGTGCGGTCTGCAAAACGGTTGCTGCGGCCACTGCCATCTCCAATACGGGTTTCTGAAATAGTTGGTTGCAGCTCGCAGAGCAGTGTCCGTGCCAAATCGGAAGCTATTGAAATGAATCAATAAATCGACTGCGCTCACGTGCTCCGCGTAACGTTTCGTTGCAACGTTTCGTCGAAGCCAGAACGCAGTGATCAATCTTTCGATGCGAATCCCCGACGGTCGAGGTCAGCTGCCGATCGTCGTGCCCGCGTTACGGGAAGCGGGACCACGTCAGACCGCTACGGGAAAGTGGCGGCGATCATCGGGAGTTCGATTGCGCAGTAAGAGGAGAAGAGCGCTGTCATCAGCGGGTCCACCACGCCGGTGCCGGTGCGCTCACAGAGTACGGACACGTCAATGAAGCATGGGCCACTTTACGCGAGATGGAAGAGGCGAGCGGCAAGCGGGGTTGAACGGTTGCAGGAACCCAAGCCGGCTTGCAAGCGAACCAAAGGCTCGGCAACGGCAGAGACGGATCTGGACGACTAAGTCATCTTGTTCTGAGGTCGGTGGGTTCTTGCCCTGTGCTGATCAGGGCTGGTCGGGCGCTACCTGCATGTAATCCCGGGAGGATGTCACAGCATGTGCCCTACGAGTTGACGATGATGGCAACCGTCAGGCCGCGATGAGATGCTAGAGATGCTTGGTCGGCAAACCAGAAAGCTGCCGGTCAGCCAACTTTCCCGGCCTAGGACCGGGAACCATTGCAACCCGACATCCAACTCGTTGGCTGCGCAATCGACGGCGGGAATCTCACCAAGGACCCGGGGAAATCGCGGCCCGGGCTTTGCGTGAATCGAAGTCAGCCGGACTGCCGCTCATCCGATCAATTTGATTCATCCCAACAGCTCGAACAGATGCAGCACGACCACGTCGACCGCCAGCATCAGCAGCGTGAACGGCCCGTTCCAGCGCAGAAAGCCGCGCGCATCGATACCAAAGCGGCCATGCATCGCCAGGTGCATGCCGGAGAAGGGTGAGCTGCTGACCCCGGCCGCCCAGGTCATCAGGTAGGTTATGCCCATCAGGTCGGGATCCGGCGCCAGTGGTGCGAGCACGCCGTGCGCGGTGGCGATGCTGATCACCGGGTGCACCCCCAGGGCCGAAACCGCCACCATCAATAACAGCAGGATACTGGCCTGGGTCGCTCCGAACTCGAGCAGGTCCAGCGTCCAGCCACTGCCCTGTACCGCGCTGGCGATGCCGGCCGCGAGCATGCCGGCGGCG
>JAGRHE010000529.1 GCA_020445165.1 Gammaproteobacteria bacterium | reverse complement strand
TCTATGCCATGGCCCCCGGCCCCGGCGAACCTTCGGTCGAGATCGACGGCGACACGGTCATGAGCCCCGGGTCGCTCCGGGCCGCCGAGCGGGCGTCAGGGGCGGGGGTGCTGGCGGTGGACCTGGTGATGCGCGGCGAGGCCAACCCGGTGTTCTGCGCCATCCGCCCGCCTGGGCACCACGCGGTGCGGGCGCAGGCGATGGGGTTTTGCCTGTTCAACAACATCGCCGTCGCCGCGGCGGCCGCGCTCGATGTCTACGGGCTCGAGCGGGTGGCGGTGGTGGATTTCGACGTCCACCATGGCAACGGCACCGAGGACATCTTCAAGAACGAGCCGCGGGTTCTGTTCTGCTCGTCGTTCCAGCACCCGTTCTACCCCTTCACGGGGCATGAGAAGGAAACCACCAACCTGGTCGACGTGCCCCTGCCCGCGGGCACGGATGGACCCGCCTTCCGCAAGGCGATTTCCGAGCACTGGCTGCCGCATCTCGACGCGTTCAAGCCGCAGATGATCCTGGTCTCGGCCGGGTTCGATGCCCATGTCGCCGACGACATGTCGACGCTGGCGCTCACCGACGACGATTACGCC
>JAGRHE010000528.1 GCA_020445165.1 Gammaproteobacteria bacterium | reverse complement strand
CAGGGTGAACAGCGGGTGGTGGTAGATCATGCGGGCGATGATCTTTTCGGGCCGGATGCGCTCGCTAGCGTTGAGGGTGACGCAGAAGGTCTCCGGCGTATCCAGGCCCTGCAGGATGTTCATATCGTAGGTCAGGCTGACCCGACCTTCCGGGCCGTCCGGCATGAGGTAGTTCCAGGCCGCCCAGGCACGGCGCCGCTTCGGCAGCAGCCGGGTGTCGGTGTGCAGCACCGCCTCGTTGGCCTGGTAGGGGATCGCGCCAAGCACGGCCGCTTCGCGCTCGCTGGGCGGATCGAGTAGAGCCAGCGCCTGGTCGCTGTGGCAGGCCAGGAAGACGGCGTCGAAGTGGATGCGACCGTCATCGAGACAGAGTTCGACGTGGTCGTCGAAGCGTTCGATGCGGCGCACCGGCGTGGCGAGCCGGATGCGCGCGGCGAACGGTGCGGTCAGTTTCTCCACGTAGCGCTTTGAGCCGCCCTTGATCACGCGCCAGACCGGCCGGTCGTCGATCGACAGCAGGCCGTGGTTTTGAAAGAAGCGGATGAAGAAGCGGGCCGGGAACCGCTGCATCAGGGCCGGGTCGGTCGACCAGA
>JAGRHE010000527.1 GCA_020445165.1 Gammaproteobacteria bacterium | reverse complement strand
CCCTTTTGTCGAAAAGTCGCTCCGGCAAATCGTGAAAACGGACCAGAATGTTGGATAGGCTCTCCCTGCTTATGCTGGAGACGAACTTGACATCCGCTACCCGACGGATATTTTTCTCCAGCACTTCGGTGACCCGCCTCTCCACATCCTCTGCAGCGGCGCCTGGCAGCACGGTGGTGATGTCGATCCAGTTGAAATTGATGCTGGGATCCTGCTGGCGTGGCAACAGGTTGTAGCAGAGAAAACCCATGGTCAGCACCAGCACGAAGGTCAGGTTGGCCAGCACATGGTTTTGAAACAGTCGTGCCAGCATCGTTAGCGGCTCACCGGTGTTGGTTCGGAGAGTTGAACAGGGTCGCCGTCGGACAGGCTGTGTCGTCCCTGTAAGATGATCCGGCTATGGCCGGGGAGATCGATCACGGCCGGATGCCCCTCCAGTGCATCGGGCAGCGGGTGAAAGCGGGCGCTGCCGTTCTCTTCCAGCATCACGCCCAACTGCTGGCGCCGCACCAGCAAATCCGCCGGCAGATGCGGTCGGGTGCTGCGCCACTGCAAGCGGCCACTGCTGCCGGGCAGCGCCTGTGCCTGGATGAA
>JAGRHE010000526.1 GCA_020445165.1 Gammaproteobacteria bacterium | reverse complement strand
AGTAGAGGTAGTTGAAGGGGCAGGCGTCATCGCCGGTCTTCTTCTTCACCTTGTATCGGCACGCGCCACAATAATTTGACATGCGGTCGATATAGCTGCCCGATGCGGCATAGGGCTTGGATGCGAAAAGACCGCCATCGGCCCAGAGGATCATGCCCAGAACATTGGGCATTTCCACCCATTCATAGGCATCCCAATAGACCAGAAGATACCATTCCTGCACTTCGCGCGGGTTCAGCCCTGCCAGAAGACAGAAATTCCCGATCACCATCAGGCGCTGGATGTGATGGGCATAGGCGTTCGCGCGGGTTTCCGCGATGGCCTGGGCAAGGCAGTTCATCGGCGTGTCGCCGGTCCAGAAAAAACCGGGCAGCGCGCGGCGTGCATGCAGCCTGTTGGATGCGGCATAGTCCGGCATGTTGAGCCAGTAGATCCCGCGGATGAATTCGCGCCAGCCGATGATCTGTCGGATGAAGCCCTCGACGGCATTCAACGGTGCATCGCCGGCATGAAAGGCATGTTCGGCGCGCTGGCAGCATTCGCGCGGGTCCAGCAGGCCGCAATTGATCAGCGCCGAGAGATGCGAGTGGAACAG
>JAGRHE010000525.1 GCA_020445165.1 Gammaproteobacteria bacterium | reverse complement strand
CCATGACGCCGGGCGCCTGCCCGGTCCCTTAATTTTTCCGGAAATCTCTATTCAGCAAAAACGACGCGGTTGCGGCCTTCCTGCTTGGCCACATAGAGCGCGTCGTCGGCAAGGCGGATCAGGTCGTCGATGGAATTGACCTGCTCGTGCGGACAGCAGGACACGCCGAGGCTGGCGGTCAGGTTGATGCTGTGCTCGCCCACGGTGATGGTCGTGTCTTCGATGCGCCGGCGGTAGCGCTCGGCCACGACCTTTGCGCCTGCCAGGTCGGTCTCGGGCAATAGCAACGCAAACTCCTCGCCGCCATAGCGCGCGACCACATCGTGGGCACGCAGCCCCTCCCGCAGGACGTTGGCGCACGCAATCAGGGCGCGATCGCCCACCAGGTGCCCGTACTGGTCGTTGATTCGCTTGAAATGATCCAAGTCGATCATCACGTAGGTCATCGCCGCCTGGTAGCGCTCGGCGCGCATGAATTCGAGTTCGAAGACTTCCATGAAGTGGCGACGGTTGGTGATCTTGGTGAGCCCATCGGTGTTGGAGAGTTCTTCGAGGCGCACGTTCTTCTCGCGCAGCTCGTCCTGCAGGGCCTTGA
>JAGRHE010000524.1 GCA_020445165.1 Gammaproteobacteria bacterium | reverse complement strand
CCACCGGAAAGCGTCGACGGTTCGCGTCCGAGCAGGTCGCGCAAGTCCAGCCGGTCGACCCAGCGCTCCACGGCCTCGCGCATTTCATCGCGCGGTCGTCCCAGATTTTCCATCACGAATGCGATCTCGCGCATAAGGCCGGTGGAGAAAATCTGCGTCTCGAAGTCCTGGAAAACGATTCCCACCGACGGCGTCATCCGGGCCACGGTTTCCCGCGCCACATCGCGACCCAACACGCTCACGCGCCCGTCCAGCTTGCCTTTGACGAATTTGGGGACGATGCCGTTCACGCATCGGGCGAGGGTCGACTTGCCGGCGCCGTTGCGTCCGATGAGTCCGACGAAGCGGCCGGATTCGATGCGCAAATTCACGTCGGCCAGGGCAGGGCCGTCGGCGCGCTTATAGGTGAAGGTGAGGTTTTCGAAATGGACGGCCGGAGCATTGCCCGGCGAAAGGTTGGTGGCCTCGTCCATCGCTTAGAGCAGCAACGCGCCGACGAAGATCAAGGCGATGAACGGCAAAAGGCCCCACGCGACGGTCGCGGTGCCGGCCTGCCCGGCGAATCCGGCGACGCCGAAACTCACGCCCATCAGCC
>JAGRHE010000523.1 GCA_020445165.1 Gammaproteobacteria bacterium | reverse complement strand
AGCAAGGCCTTGATCTCGGAAGCGAACAGCAGGCGATCAGAAATCCGGGTGTAGTACAGAGGCTTGATGCCCAGATGATCGCGCGCGATGAACAGCCTCTGCTTGTTCTGGTCCCAGATCGCGAACGCGAACATGCCATTGAAGCGATTGACGCAATCCACACCCCATTCTTCATAGCCGTGCAGGATAACCTCGGTGTCCGAGCGGGTCTTGAACCGGTGTCCGGCTGCTTCGAGTTCCCCGCGCAGTTCGATGAAGTTGTAGATCTCGCCGTTGAACACGATCTGGAGCGTGTCGTCTTCATTCGAGATGGGCTGAGCGCCGCCCGCCAGGTCGATAATGCTGAGACGACGATGGCCAAGTCCCACTGGGCCTGCCGAGTAGAACCCCGATCCGTCAGGGCCGCGATGGCTGATAACATCCATCATGCGGCGCAACAAGGCAACATCAACTTGCAAATTGTCTAGGCTTAGAATTCCGGTAATTCCGCACATCTGCTCGGCCGTTTTTCTTGCTCAGAGATGGAAAAAGGTCAACAGCCGCGAGATCGGGGCAGTGAGGCGTTTGTTGAGCATGCTGCGATAGAACCGGGCCT
>JAGRHE010000522.1 GCA_020445165.1 Gammaproteobacteria bacterium | reverse complement strand
CTCGGGGAGTTCGGCGCGACGATCACCTTCGCCGGCAACATCGTCGGACGGACCCAGACGCTGCCTCTGGCGATCTACCAGGAGCTCGTGACCGACCCGGACGTGGCCGTCGCGCTCAGCCTCGTGCTGCTGGCGGTGTCGCTCACGGTGATCGTGTCGATGCGGGACCGCTGGCTCGGTGCGTCGTGATGCTCGCAGCGGACATCGGCCTGACGATCGGTTCACTCGATCTGAGCGTTGAGCTGGAGGTCGACCGCGGCGAAGTGCTCGCCCTGCTCGGACCGAACGGGGCCGGCAAGACCACGGCGCTGCGCGCGCTCGCCGGCCTCGAACAACTCGACCGGGGGAGCATCGTCCTGGCCGGGGAGGTCCTCGACGATCCGGCCACACCGACGTTCGTCCCCCCAGCGGACCGCCCCGTCGGCGTCGTGTTCCAGGATTATCTGCTGTTCCCCCACCTGTCGGTCCTCGACAACGTGGCGTTCGGTCAGCGGTGTCGAGGGGTCCCCAAGAGAACCGCAGAGATCACGGCGCGACGGTGGGTCGATTCCGTCGGCCTGGGATCGTTGGCGGGGTCCCGACCCGCAGAGCTGTCC
>JAGRHE010000521.1 GCA_020445165.1 Gammaproteobacteria bacterium | reverse complement strand
GCAATACCGCGGCCAGCCGGTCCTCCAGGGACGGGCCCTGAAGCGCGCGTGCCAGGCCGAGCGTCAGCGTGACCAGAAGCACCAGCACGCAGAGAATGATCACGCTGCCAGCAGCCGAGTTGGCGAAATCCGCGCCGCTCACAATGCCTCCCCGAACACACGCCCGACCGCCGACTCGACGCGCCGCAGTTCGGCAGTGAAATCACTGTCGCGATCCAGTGCATGGATCGCCAGGCAATCGTCACGCAGGTCGACCGCAAGGGTGCCTGGCAGCAGGCTGACACTGTTGGCGAACAGCAGGCGCGCCCCAGGGTGATGCAGGCGTAGCGGATAGGTCGCGAAGCCGGGGGCAATCCGCATCGGCGTCGCCAGCACGCGACGCGCGACATCCACACCGCCGCGCACAGATTCCCAGAGAAACAATGGCAGCAGGCGCGCAAGCCCCGGCAGCGAAAGCCCGGGCAATGCGGTCGCACCCAGGCGCCGCGCCGCAAAGATCGCCATCGCCACGACCGGCACCCCGATCAACCAGGACGACGGCGCACCGCCGCTGAGCAGCCACCAGAGCCCCGCCAGCCCCGCAAGTGACAACACGG
>JAGRHE010000520.1 GCA_020445165.1 Gammaproteobacteria bacterium | reverse complement strand
CGCCGGGCACGCAACGCAGGCGCCATCCTGTCGTGGGTCCGAGCCCTGCTCGCGACTCGGCGACTCGCCACAGAGCCGCCAGGTCAGAGCGCAGCGCCGTCAACTTGAGTGACGATGCCTGTTGATTGACGACGCCAGCACCTACGCCTGCGCCGTCAGAATTTCCGCGCCATTGTCGGTGACCGCAATCGTGTGTTCCCACTGGGCCGACAGCGAGCGGTCCTTGGTCACCACAGTCCAGCCATCGGGCAGCAGGCGCACCGAATGGCCACCGGCGTTGACCATCGGCTCGATCGTGAAAGTCATGCCAGGCACCAGTTCCGGGCCCAGGCCACGGCGCGGGTCGTAGTAGTGCAGGACCTGCGGATCTTCGTGGAAGGCCTCACCGATCCCGTGGCCGCAATAGTCGCGCACCACCGAGAAGCCCTGCGCCTCGACGAAACGCTGGATGGCCTTGCCGATCTCGCCCAGACGCAGACCGGGCTTGACCATCTCGATGCCCAGATAGAGTGCGTCACGGGCGGCGGTGCACAGCCGCTTGGCCAGCACGCCAGGCTCGCCGACGTAGTACATCCTCGACGTGTCGCCGTGGAAGCC
>JAGRHE010000051.1 GCA_020445165.1 Gammaproteobacteria bacterium | reverse complement strand
TCACCGACATCGCACGCCTGGTCGCGCTGTCGCTGGGCAAGGAGCCGGTCAACACGGTCGAGCGCCTGCGCGCATGTGCCGGTACCGAGGCGATGTCGCAGGACATGGCAGAGAATCTCGAGGATGCGCTGGAGTTCATCGCCTCGTTGCGCATCCAGCACCAGGCGAACCAGATCCGCAACGGCAGAAAAGCCGATAACTACGTCCCACCGGGCGAACTTTCGGAGCTGGAACGCGAACACCTCAAGCATGCCTTCAAGGTGATCCAGAGCATGCAGGAAACCATGGTCAAACGTTACGGGGCCGATAAGCTCGGATGAACGGGATGCCTGCGAACAGGACCGGCGACACAAGCGCCCTGCCTCGCGGCCGGGTCTCGGCGGCAGTGGCGGTCTGAAGCCATGCTGGGACGCTTCCTCGGCAAGGAATACCAGCGCCGCAAGGCCCTTGCGCAGGCGGCGCCGGGACCATTGCATGACTACCTGTCGACGCCCTTCGCGGACAAGAAGAGCGACTGCCGTGAAATGGAGATCGTCGCCATCGATCTCGAAACCACGGGACTGGACCCGGCAAAGGATGACATCCTGAGTATCGGTCTCGTCCACATCGAGGATTTCGGCATCAAGCTGTCCACGGCGTGGCACCGCATCGTCCGGGTCGACCGCGATATCCCGGGCGAGTCGGCGGTGATTCACCAGATAACCGACGACCAGTCGGCGGCCGGCGAACCGATCGAAGATCTGCTCCCGGAGGTGCTGCAACGCCTCGCCGGCAGGGCAATGCTGGTGCATTACTCCCCGATCGAGCAGAACTTCATCAGCGCCGCGTGCCGCAAACTGTACGGTGCCCCCTTCGTGGTACCGACCATCGACACCCTGGAGATCGGTCAGCGCGTTTTCGAGCGGCGCAACCACCTGATCCAGCCCGGTGATCTGCGCCTGTTCAATCTCCGTCCGCGATACAATCTGCCGCAGTACCGCGCACACAATGCCCTGAGCGATGCGCTGGCCACGGCCGAGCTGTTCCTGGCCATGGCAGACAATCTTTATCCCGGGCGGCCATGTCCGCTGGGCGAATTCCTCAGCAACCGATAGGTCGACCACCGAGCATGGCCGAGAAGAAACCCAACCTGCACAAGACCCTGCTCATCCTGCTGCTGGTCTTCATCCCTCCTTACTGGCTGTTGTTCACCGACGAAGGCGGGCGCGTATCCGATACTGCGCTGTTGTGGCTGCTTGGTGAAGAAGACATCAAGATCAGCATCACCGACCTCGACGATCGCTTCTCGCAACAGGACATCAGGACTGTCTACAGCGAAATCGACTGGCAATGCGGGACGCAGCAGAGCACGTTCGGTGACAGCCTGTGTGCGGCACGCATCGGAACCTTCAATGGCTTCCCCTCGCGTACGGTGACCTTTTATTTTCGCAATGACCATGTCAGTGCGCTGAAACTGGTCTATCGCGACCAGTACCATGATCAGGTCACGGGCTTCTTCATTGGCAAACTCGGCCAACCAGACAACGTTGCCGAGGCCGTGGCCGCAGGCCCGGACGCCGACGACGTGCTCAAGTGGCAACTCGACAAGGGTGTGTTGTTCATCAAGAAGTCACTGGCGAAAACCGATGAGCCGGCACTTCTGTGGCTGGCGAAATCGCCAGCCGACTGACATGACCCGTCGGCTCAGGCCGATTGATCTTCCGGCAGGGACACCTTCACCGACAGCCCGCGGTTATCAATCCCCTCACCGAGGGTGATGGTCGCACCGTGCAGGCGCGCGATCCGCTGCACGATGGAAAGGCCCAGGCCGCTGCCGACCGTGCCTGCCGCCTGCTCTCCCGCCCCACGGCGAAAACGACTGAACACGGCGCCCCTTTCCTCTTCGGCGATGCCCGGTCCCGAATCGAGCACGGCGATGAAGGGACCCGAGGCATCCCTGCCCACCGCCACCGTGGCGCTGCCACCCGGGGGTGTGTAGCGCAGGGCATTGTCGACCAGGTTGCGCACCAGCACGTGTAATGCCGATTCGTCGCCACGCACGATGACCGCGTCGTCACCTTCCACACCGAGGTCGATGTCACGCTCATGTGCGAGCTGGCTCATCGACGACACCACGGCAACCACCACCGAGCGCAGGTCAACCCGGGCATTGACCAGGGCCTGTGACTGCTGCGCGTCGGCGCGCGCCATCATCAACATCTGCTCGACCGAATGGGTCGCGCGGTCGACGCCAGCCAATGCCTGATTCAACGATTCGCGCGTTGCCGGCTCGGTCGTGTTGCCGCGCGCCACCTGCAGGTGGGTCTTCAGTGCGGCCAGCGGCGTACGCAGCTCGTGCGCAGCATCGGCGGTGAACTGGCGCTCGCGCGCCATCGCCCCGTCGACACGTTCGAACAACTTGTTCAGGGCCCGCAGCAGACTGCTGATCTCGCGTGGCGCGCCGTCGTCGTCGATCGGATCGAGTGCGTCGGGCGCACGCCGCGACACCTCCTGCGCTACCTGCTGCAAGGGTGCCAGCGCGCGGCCAACCACGATCCAGACCAAAACGGCCAGCACCGGCAGGGCGACCAGCAGCGGCATCAGGGTATTGCGCGTGATGTAGCGAACCAGCTCGGAGCGGAACGCATGACGTTCGCCGACCTGCACGGTCAGCCCGCTCCTCGCCTCGCGCAAGCTGAAGATGCGCCAATCACGCTCATCGATCCGGACATCACTGAAGCCCGGCGCGGTCGGCGGCACCTCTGGCGCTGCGGTATCGCGCAGCATCATGCTGCCATCGGCGTAACGCACGATGAAAATGAGCCCTGCACCGTAGCGATGCCCGGCAGACTGCGCATCGCCGACCAGTTCGAGACGCTCCCTGGCTTCCTGCTGGGTGTAGCTCTGCAGGATACTGGCCAGGTGCGGATAGCGTGCCAGGCCCTCGCTGCCAAGCTCGTCGATCGCGTCCCGCACCGTCAGCAGCATTTCCTTTTCTTCCTCGACCTCGTGTGACAGCAGCGCCTGCAGGATTCGTGCACTGCGTTCGAGGTCGGCATCGAACACCTCCTCGACTTCGTGCTGGGCCGCGCGGTAGACCAGCAGCACGACCACCAGCCAGACCAGCAGCAGGGCCGAGATCAGCATCACCAGCAGGCGACGGCGGATGGAAGGTGCCGTTCCGCTCATTTAGGGATCATGTAACCGAGCCCGCGGATGGTCTTTATCCGGTCCTTGCCCAGCTTCTTTCTCAGGTGATGGATATGCACCTCGACCGCGTTGCTTTCGACGCCCTCGCCCCATCCATACAGGATCTGTTCCAGGCGCTCGCGCGACATTGGCATGCCCGGCCTTTCCAGTAGCGCCTCGAGGATCGCGTAGGCGCGCGACGACAGCGTGACCGATTCGCCGTCGACCGATACCGTGCGCGCCGAGGGATCGACGACCAGCCCGGCATGCTCGATCAGCGGATTGGCGCGACCGGCTCTGCGACGTCCGATTGCACGCAGTCGCGCAGTCAGCTCACCGAGGTCGAACGGTTTCACGAGATAGTCATCGGCGCCGGCATCGAGACCGGCGATACGATCGTCGACCGCGTCGCGTGCCGTCAGCAGCAAGACCGGCAGCGCCGAGTCGCGCGCGCGAAGCTCGCGCAACACATTCAGGCCGTCCTTTCCGGGCAGGCCGATGTCGAGCACCAACAGGTCGGGCTCTTCGGTTTGCAGGGCGCGCGCCGCCTGTGCGCCATCACGCAGCCAGTCGACCGTGTAGCCGGCCTGCTCAAGCCCGGCGACCACGGCAGAGCCGAGCAGTTGATCGTCTTCGACCAGGAGAATTCTCACGGCGTGGATATCCCGTCCCTTCGTATATGTTGCCCGGACGCCGTGACGCCCGCCTGCCAGATACTAATCGGCAGCTGGCAGAGATGACAGCCTCACAAACCCCGACCTACATGCCACGGGCGAACGGCCCCATCACCCGGTTCTGCTTGCGCAGGCCACCATCGACCAGGCGCGGCAGCAAGCTGTTCAGGCGGGCGAAGAACTTCTCCGGGAAGCCCAGGTAGACATCCTTGGCATCCTTCTCGATGGCCTTGATGATGCGTGCCGCCACCCACTGCGGTTCGTCCATGTTCATCGAGGTCGCCTCGGCCATGCGATAGACCGCGTCGGTATTGAGCGGCGTCTTCACGGCACGCGGTGCCACGTACGTCACCTCGACCCCGCTGCCATCGAGCTCGCGGCGCAGCGCCTCGGACAGGCCGCGCAGGCCGAACTTGCTGGCCGAGTAGGCGGCAAACCAGGCGAAGCCGATACTGCCGAACGTCGAACCGACGTTGACGATACGGCCGCTGCCGCGGTTCAGCATGGCCGGCAACAGCTGGCGCACCAGCAGCATCGGTGCGACCAGGTTGACCTGGACCAGCCGCGCCAGCAGTGCCGGATCCTCCTCGGCGAACGGACGAAAGCTCATCGCGCCGGCGCAGTTGATCAGCACGTCGATTCCGCCCAGTTCGCGCGCCGCCCGGTCGACTGCCGCCTGGCGCGCCGCGTTGTCGAGCAGGTCGGCACCGATCGCACACAGGGTCGCACCGGGGTGCGCGTCCAGCAGGCGTTGCTGCAGCGGTGCCAGTTCAGCGTCGTCACGGCCGAGCATGGCCAGCTTCGCACCCCGGTCGAGCAGCTGTTCGGCCAGCGCCGAGCCGATGCCACCGGCGGCACCGGTCAACAGCACCTTGGCGTTTTCGAGTTTCATGTTGGCAGTCCTCGCGCGTCGAGAAAGGGATTCAGGCGGCATTGGCCGCGCTGTTCAGGGACAAGGGCAAGTTACGGAACACGTCTCCGTACAGGCGATAGAAGCGGCGTGCGCAATGCACAATGGCATCCTGGTCGGCCGGATCGTCGATCCGGTTGACCAGCTTGCGATAGAAGTCCATGTGCGAGACATCCAGTGAGCCATGGCTGCTCAGGTATGAGAACGCCTTCTTTGGCAGCCGCAGGTTCGACTGCAGACGACCGGCGGCCTCGGTTGCCACCCGGATACTGGTCCCTTCGAGCACCAGCACCATGCCGAGGAAACCCACCGGGTTGCCGCGATCGATCGTGTGGTAGGCATACGCCACCATCAGTTCAGCCGCGGCACCGGGACGTGATGCGCGTACCTGTTCCTTGTCACCGCCGCAGGCATCGATGTCGTTCAGGATCCATTCCTGGTGTCCGACTTCTTCCTCGACGTACTCAGCCATTGCGTCGCGCAGCCATTCCTTGGTGTGCGGCACGCGCGAGCCGCACGCCATCAACAGCGGTGTAGTGTGCTTGACATGGTGGTAGGCCTGTCCGAGGAAGGCGACATAGCTGTCGAGCGACAGCTCACCCTTCCAGCCGTGCTGGATGAACGGGATCGCGAGCAGTTCGTTGCGCTCGGCTTCGGTATCCGCCAGCAGGCGGTCGTAAAATTCGCTCATGATGTCTGAGCCTCCAGGTAGAGTGATTCGATGGCATCGCGGTAGTCCGCCGCAACGGCGTCGCGACGAACCCGCCCGGTACCGGTCAGCAGGCCGTTGGCCGGCGAGAATGCCTCGCGTGATTCCACCCAGCGGGTCACGCGTGCGTAATCCGGCAGCTGCCGGTTGGCGCGCGCCAGGGCCGCGGCCAGGTCGGCCGGCGTAGCGCCGGGCGCCGGCGTCAGTACGGCGACGTTGAATGGCTGTCCCTCGCCGAACACCGCAACCTGTGCAATCGCGGGTTCGAGGGTCAGTTCGCGCTCGACCCATTCGGGTGCGACGTTGCGTCCGAACGCGGTAATGAACACGTTGCGCCGGCGGCCGCGCAGATGCAGATAACCGTCACCATCGATTTCGCCCAGGTCACCACTGTGCCAGGGATCTGAAACATGGCCCGCATCGCCCAGATAGCCGAGAAAGCCACAAGGATCGATGACTACTTCGCCGGCAACGATGCGCACCCCAGTGTGCGGCAGTGGCCGCCCGACACTGCCGGGCCGGTTATGCTGCGGGGTGTTCAGACACACTACGGACGCACACTCCGACAGGCCATAGCCCTCGAATACCGGCAGCCCGGCAGCCGTCGCCCGGCCCAGCAGGCGCGGTGAAACAGGTGCACCACCGACAGCGGCGAAGCGCAATTGCCCGGATGGCGCCGCCGACGATTCGATCGCCTCGGTCACCGCCAGCAGCGTCTGTGGTGTGAAAATCGCGGTGGTGGCGCCAACCGACGCAAGCGCCCCGGCCATGCGTGCACCGTCGACGCCGGCAGCACCGGCCATGCCGACCTCGCGCATGCCGCGCAAGACGACCTCGGCACCGGCCCACAGCGGCGCATAGACGCCGCCGATGTTTTCCAGCAGTACCGCCAGCGGCATCAGCGCGAGGTGGCGGTCACCCGGCACGATGCCAACCGCATCGACCAATGAGCGGGCGACGGCCTGCATCTGTTTCCAGCCGAGCAGTACGCCCTTTGGTGCACCGGTTGTACCGGACGTGAACGTGATCTTGTCGACCCCAGCCGGCAGCGAGGCAACCGCCTTGCCACTGATGCATTCGAGCAACGCCAGCGGCCCTTGAACTGCCTGCAGCGTGAGCCGGGTGTCGCCGACCAGCCCGACCCGCGCACGCAGACGTGCCGGGTCGTCGCTGATCACGGCCTGGACACCGGCCTGGGTCAACGCATGCCGCAGCTGAGTCGATGAGAAGAACGCCGGCAGCGGCACCGTGCAGATACCAAGCGACATGGCCGCAATGTCAAACACGACCCAGTCCGGGCCGTTGTCCAGGTCGAGTCCCAGCACGCGCAGGCCGCGTCCCTCCAGTTGAGCGACTGCGGCATCCACCGCATCGACCAGCGCCGCGTAGTCGAGCGACCCGGAGGCCCAGCTGAGCGCGGTCGCGTGCGGTCGTGCCGCCGCGTGCACACGGATGTGCTGCAGCAATGTCATGCCGCCAGCCGCCCGGCCTGCAGCGCACCGCACCACAAAGCGTTCAATGCACATTCCTTCTCGAACAGCGCTGCAAGCACGCGGTGGCTCTGCGCGACATTGGCCGCCATCACGCGCGGCTGTTGATCATAATAAGTGCCCCAGCGCTGACGCTCGTCCGCGTCAAGCACCCCCGGATCGGCCGGCGCAAGGTCGACCAGGTCGACCCCGAGGCGGCCAAAGGCGTTACGCAGTTCAGGACCACAGGTGAACACAGCCCAGGTACTGCCTGCGCTGTAAAGGTAGGCGGTCAGTGCGGTAATCAGCCAGCGGCCACCGCCGGCGGCACCGACCGCGAAGTTGCCGACTTCGACCAGGCGCTCGCGATCGACCGGAGCACCGGTAGCGGCACTGAGCACCTGTTCGACCGGGCGATCCAGGTACTGCTCCAGGAACAGGTGCTCACTGCCACAAGGACGCAGACCGAGCACCGCGAGCAGTCGACCGGCGTCGCTGCGCAGGGTCATCAGGCTGGGCATGAAATGGGTGATATCGGCGGCATAAGCCAGGCGGAAGGCATCACGGATAAACAATTCCGCCTCGCTGCGATCGTTGGCGCCCGCCCCCTTGAGCCCCACCAGGGTGGGAATTTCCTGCCTGCGCTGCCTTTTCTGCTGGGTCATATCGACACTCCTTCTGCCGTGATGGAGTGCAGTCTGCAGTGCTCTCCTTAAGTGCCACTTAAGTGACCGGAGATAAATTTCTGTTGCCGCGGGAACGGGGTCACAGGTTCGGTACTTCCAGACTGCAGGCCCGTCCGCACATCACTTCACCCGGGGAAACCAGTAAGTCCATGCCCACCCGTCTCACGCCGAACCGTTTGATTGTCGTCAGCGCGCTGTTCATTGTGCTGTTCGCCAACATCGCGTTCTTTCGTAACGCACTCGACGCCTTCGGTGCACAGCCGAACGGTTACCTGCATGTCGCCTCGCTGGCGCTACTGCTGGTTTTCCTGCAGATCCTGGTGATCGGCCTGGTCGGCGTCGGCCGGGCGCTCAAACCGGCGCTGGTAACACTGATAATGGTCGCCGCAAGCGCGGCCTATTTCATGGACACCTACAACGTGATCATCGACCGCGACATGCTGGTCAACGCCGGTGCGACCAACTGGGCCGAGACGCGTGACCTGCTGACCTGGCGCCTGTTCGCCTATCTGGTTCTCGGTGGCCTGCTGCCGGCGCTACTGATCGCGAAGGTCGAGGTTCAGCGGCTGCCCTGGCGCCGGGCCTGGCCGCCTCGCGTGGCGCTGATCCTGGTCGCGATTGCAGGGAGCACCGTGCTGCTGTTGTCATCGACCGCGTTCTACGCGTCATTCTTTCGCGAACACAAATCCCTGCGTTACTACACCAACCCGCTGACCCCGCTACATGCCGTAGCGCGCTATCTCAGTCGTCCGGTCAGCGCAGGTGACAGTCCGGTTGAGGTGATCGGTGCCGATGCCAAGGTCGAAACCCAGGACATCGAACGCGAACTGGTGATCATGGTGGTCGGTGAAACCGCCCGCGCCGACCGCTTCTCGCTGAACGGTTATGCGCGCGATACCAATCCGCGCCTCGCAACAGAGGATGTGGTCAGCTTCACGGGCATGAGCGCCTGTGGTACCTCGACCGCGATCTCCGTCCCGTGCATGTTCGCTATCGCTGAACGTTCCGACTTCGACGACAACAAGGCGCTGGCGACCGAAAATGCGCTCGACGTGCTTACCCATGCCGGCGTGCATGTGCTGTGGCGCGACAACAATTCGAGCTCGAAGGGTGTGTCCACGCGCATCCAGACCGAAGACTATCGCAGCGCTGAACGTAACCCGCTGTGTGATATCGAATGCCGCGACCCCGGCATGCTGGACGGACTGCAAGCCTATATCGACGGCCAGGCGCAGGGTGATATCCTGATCGTGCTGCATGCGATGGGCAGCCACGGACCGGCCTACTACAAGCGCTATCCCGACGCATTCCGCAAGTTCACCCCGACCTGTGAGTCGAGCCAACTCGACAGCTGCTCACGGGAAGCGATCTCCAACACCTACGACAACACAATCCTGTATACGGACGAGTTCCTGGCCCAGGTGATCGAACTGCTGCGCGCGAACGACGATCGCTTCGAGACTGCGATGGTCTATGTCAGTGACCATGGCGAGTCGCTGGGCGAGTCCGGTGTATACCTGCACGGCCTGCCCTACTTTGTCGCGCCGGAGGCGCAGACCCATGTGGCGTCGGTCATGTGGCTCGGACGCAACTATGCCGAAGTCGACAACCGCACCTTGCGCAGTGTCGCCGACCGCGAACTGTCGCACGACAACGTCTTCCACACCCTGCTCGGGCTGTTCGAAATCGAGAGCAGCGTGTACGACGCCGACAAGGACATCCTGGCGCTGGCGCGCGCGGCTGCGCAGCCGTGACCGGAGCGGTCCGCCCAGGTCAGGCGTCTGTGGACAGGGAAGGCACCGGCGCCGGCAGCATTCGGAAGCAGAGCACGGCAAATCCCCAGCACAGGTAGGCGGTGGTCAGGTCATGCGACGGGAAATGCGCACCCCGCACCCATTGATCGACAGCGAACAAGCTGCCGACCAGTATGCCCGGTAAGAGAAGCAGGCCGGGTCGGCGCACGCCCGCAGACAGCCCGACGAAGTACAGCGCCAACAGCGCGAAACCCGCGGAACTGTGGCCGCCAGGAAAACAGCGGCCGCGCGGAGCGTCCAGCGGCTTGGCGTCGAACAGACCATAGTGCACGCGCTCGCCCCCGTAGACCGCAAGATCCCACGGACAATCGACGTTGCTGAACTGTTTGCCGAGGTTGACCGCACTGACACTGAGTAACACCACCAGCAGTAGGTAAGCGAGGCGCAGCCGCCACGCCTGCCAGCGGAGCGCCGACCAGCTCACGGCAAGCGCAAACGCCAACAGCCCGGCCAGGGCCAACATTAATCGGCGGCCGCCATCGTGCAGGATGCGCTCGGTCCAGAATCCGTGTTTTAGTGGAAATGCCTGCAGAGCGGGGTCGAAGAAGTGGCCGATGATCCACTCGTCCAGACCGCCGAACTGGAACACGCTCAGCGCATACAGATACACCAGTGTCGGCCACAGTAGGTACCGCGGCAGGAGACTTTCTCGGTCGGAGGATTTACGGACGTAGACACTGGACGGCATGGGTCAGACCGCATCGGCGCGCGCGGGCTCCTCGGTGGCACGTGATCTCGCAGCTTATGCGGTATGCCTTAAGCGCCGATTAAGATTCGCGTGGTGTGTGCCTTCCAGGCGAGACAATTCGCGCGCATGCGAAATCGCGCCTTTGTGCAATAGACGGGCACGACCACCCTCTCGACAGGTCAGCTGATACGGCGAACGCGATAGCTTCCCGGTACACCGCCCTCGCGCACGATGTCGAGCATACGCACCGGAAAGGTGCCACTGGCCCGATCGGAGAAGTACAGCTGCAGGGCCTCGGTGACGGTCGGAAACGCCATGCTGTCCCAGGGTATTTCTTCTTCGCCCATCAGTTCGACCTCGAGGCTCTCCTCGCCAGGATAGAAATCCAGGTCGAGCAGGCGGCCGCGGAACAGCATGTAGACCTGGTTGATGTGCGGCAGGTTGACGGTCACGTACAGGTCTTCGACCTCGACCCGCGCATTCGCCTCTTCGAGGGTCTCGCGCATCGCCCCCTCGTAGGTCGTCTCGCCGTTCTCCATGAACCCGGCCGGAACCGTCCACAGTCCATGCCGCGGCTCGATAGCGCGCCGACACATCAGCACCTTGTCGCCCCAGTGCGCAATGCAACCGGCAACGACCTTCGGATTCTGGTAATGGATGGTGCCGCAACGATCACACACATGCCGCGGACGGTTGTCGCCCTGCGGTATGGTCACCTGAACTTCGTTGCCGCATACGCTGCAGTACTTCATCCGCTGCTTCCATTGTTTTTTCCCATGATAGCAGCCGCATCCCTGAGCCAACCCGGGCATACGCTGGGGATCAGCGACACCTCGCGCCCACTGTCGAAACGCAGACGGATACGGTCGCAGGCAGGCGCATCGATCCGGACCCGCACCGTATTCGCGTCTACCGGCTGCAGCTCGAGCCGGGTCGTACGGTGATGCTCGGCGCGGGTCTTCATCGCGGTCAGGGCCTGCTCTGGGGCAGGCGGCAGGTACAGCAGGTAGTCGACATCGTTGTCGATCACGAAGCGCTGGGAAACCGCGGCCGCGGTCAGCAGCCGCATCTGCGTGCCGCGGGTGGTGAACGACCAGCTGATCTCGCGCGGCTTCCCGTCCAGGGTCAGTTCGGCAACGGCCTGGTACTGCGCGCCCCACTCCAGGCGTTGCAGCGGGAACAGGACGAAGGTGTGCGCATCCAGGACGGCATGCGGATCGCTCGAATGGTCGAGCAGGCGCAGGTGCTCGACCGGCTTTGCCTGCTCACCGTGCAGGCGGTACAGGGCGAAGCGGTGCAATGTCACCTTGCCTACCCGCCCGGGGTTCACCTGCAACGACAGCGGATAGCCGGACACGTCCAGATCCGGCAAAGGGTCGGGCTCCTCGACGAAGAAGGCGGGCGGCACGTCCTGCGCCCCGTCCGGCGGCCAGATCACGATCTCGGGTGATCCGCCCCGTTGCTGCAAGTCGAGCCGGTCGAGGTATTCGACCCGGATCTCGTGCGGCTCGGTGCACGGCAGGCGGTAGCGCAGGGATTCGGTATAGCGAGCCGATTCCGGCAGTGCTGCACAATGCGCCTCAAGCCACTCGGCAGCGATCTTCTCCGGCGGATCGCACAAGGAGTAGTAGCTACCGCTGGCGCGATACAGGGCCTGCGGGAGCTGCCCGGCACAGATCCGCCCGAACCAGTCCGCATCGATCCTCTGACCGTTGTCGCAGGCGTCGAAATAGCGGCCGTACCCGGAGAACTTCGCGACCGGTGGCGGCCGTGCGCAGATGTCCTGCATGAACCCCGCATCCAGCCGCGTGCCATCCGGGCAGGCGACCGGGTGTGGTGGCTGGAAATGCGCTGCGATCGGCAGGTCGGCACACAGGGAAAGGTAGTGTTGGCGCTGCATCGGCTGACCGAGACAGTCGACCGGCGTCTGCATCAGGGCGGCGGGCGGTGGCGCCGCGCACAGCGACTCGATATCGCTGCGACCGAGCATGAACACACGTGACTGCTCTCCGACCGCCACGCCGAGCTGGTCGGCCGTCAGGTCGAGAAAGGTCAGGCGGTGATAAATGGCACTCATCAGGCCATCCAGTGCACTGGCCGCACTGTCGTAGCCCATGCTGACGTTTTCCAACACCTGGCGATGCGGATAACCGGCAGCCAGCGCACGGTCAGCGGGCGTGGTGCCACTGAAACCCTCCTCGCCCGGCACCTGGTTGTGGGCGGTCAGACCGTGGGCCGAAACGCCCGGCTCGCGGTGACGATCCAGGTACGCCGCGTGATCGCGCGCGGCATGATCGAGCCGCTGCGCCGCCTGCAAGGGCGCCAGCCCGGCCTGCTGCCGGATCCGGTTGACACGCTCGAACTCCTCGGCGCCATCTGCGCCTGCAGCTGCCACAACCGGCAGACACAACACGACTGCGAGCAGCTTGCAACTCACGGTCAGGCTCCATCAACGAGACCGCTGCAGCTTAACCGCCAGAGCCGCAAGGGTCACGACATCGCCATCCACCGCTGTTAGCATTGCCCCACCAACCGCATGAAGTCGCCGGCATGAACCAGTCAGAATCCCCCGCCACGACGCCGGAGACGGTCGCCGCGATCGATCTCGGCTCCAACAGCTTTCACATGATCGTGGCACAGACCACCGACAACAAGCAGCTGGTCATCGTCGACCGCCTGCGCGACATGGTACGCCTGGGCGGCGGCCTGTTGCCGGACAAGACGCTGAGCAACGAGGTCTGGGAACGGGCACTCGACTCCTTGTCGAAGATGGGTCAGCGCCTGCGCTCGCTGCCGGATCACGCGGTACGTGCCGTCGGCACCAATACCATGCGCCAGATCCGCGACGGCGGTGCCTTTCTCAAGGCCGCCGAGGACGCCCTGGGTCATCCGATCGAGATCATCGGTGGCCGCGAGGAGGCGCGCTTGGTGTATCTGGGCGTGGCCCACGGCCTCGCCGCCGGTGACGAAACACGACTGGTGGTCGACATCGGTGGTGGCAGCACCGAGTTGATCATTGGCCAGGCGCTCGAACCGCGTGAACGCGAAAGCCTGTTCATGGGCTGCGTCAGCATGACCGGGCGCTTCTTTGCCGACGGCAAGATCAGCGAAGACGCCATGGAAAAAGCCGTGCTCGCCGGTCGCCTCGAACTGCGCCCGGTGCGACGCATGTTCCACGCCACCCAGTGGGACACGGCAGTCGGCAGCTCGGGAACGGCCAAGGCCATCGAACGCGTGGTGGTCGCCAACGGCTGGAGCGACGGAGGCATCACCAAGGGTGCGCTGAAGAAGCTGCGCCGGGCACTGACCGCCGCCGGGCATATCGACGAGGTGAAACTCGAGGGGCTGGCCGACGAACGTCGCCCGGTGTTCGCCGGTGGCGTCGCGGTGATGAGTGCCGTGTTCAAGGCGCTCGACATCGACCAGATGCAGGTCTCGGACCTGGCCCTGCGTGAAGGACTGCTGTACGAGCTGGTCGGACACATCCAGCATGTCGACGTCCGCGACTCGACCGTGCACGCGCTGATGCAGCGTTTCGCGATCGACAAGCGCCAGGCCAGCCGCGTCGAAACCACTGCACGCGCGCTGCTGAAACAGGTCTGCGAAAGCTGGGGGCTGACCGACCCGGAGCACACCCTGATGCTGAACTGGGCCAGCCGGATGCATGAAATCGGACTGGTCATCTCGCACAGCAGCTTTCACAAGCACGGGGCCTATATCCTCGCCAACGCCGACCTGCCCGGCTTCAGCCGCCAGCAGCAGGCGGTGTTCGCCGCGCTGGTGCGCGCCCACCGGCGCAAGTTCGCCGACAGTATCTTTGCCGGACTGCCGGCCGACGTGATCGAATCTGCCAAGCGTCTCGCGATTCTCCTGCGCCTGTCGGTGCTGATGCACCGTGGTCGCGGCGGCAGTCACAAGCCACCGATGAAGATCAATGCCTCCGGGCAGACGATCCGGATCGACTTTCCCGAGCAATGGCTCGACGAACATCCACTGACCGAAGCCGAGATTGCACGCGAGGCCGAGTACCTGGCCAGTACCGGATTCACCCTGCAATATGCCTAGGTAATTTTCCCCGCGTGCATCGCAAACTCCGCGATGGAGTCCGCAGAAGCCGAGGGGATCCATGATCGACTTCACCGAGTGGCTGCCCGGCGTCGGCCTCGATGCCGATGGCGGCGATATCGCAACACTCGAACGTACCGACGCGCACGCAATCTGTGCCATGGCCTTCAGCCTGGACTGGCGCAGCGAGCATGCCAGGCACAGCGACCAGCTGATCGCACCCGAGCTGAACCTGTGGCGCGATATCCTGCCCTACGAGCTCGAACCCGAGCTGATGGATCGCCCGGTCGATCATGTCGCCCGCCACAGCTACCGGCCGGGTGAACTGATCGTGCCCTACCAGCCGGAAAAGTGCTTCAACCTCAGCCAGCGTGCCTTTCATCGCCGCCTGCGGCAGGACATGCCTATCGAACCACGCGCCGGCCGCTTCTACCCGCGTGCGTTCATCAGTGGTTCGCGCGGCATCTTTCCCGAAGAGATGCGTCCATTTCGCATTTGCACGACCGGCGGCGACATGATCTGCTGCGACATCAACAACCCGCTGGCAGACAAATCACTCGACCTGACGGTGCGCATCCTCGACATCTGGGCAGCGCGCGACGAGCGTGGCGGCTGCTGCAACGATGTCGCCGAGATGGTCACGCACAACGGTCCCGGTATGCAGGCACGCTGGCGCGGCAGGCCGACCGATTTCTGGGCGGACCAACCCTTTGCACGCGCTA
>JAGRHE010000519.1 GCA_020445165.1 Gammaproteobacteria bacterium | reverse complement strand
AATACCGGCAGGAGCACGACGTACCGGCGCTGGAGATCGCGGCGGCATTGGCCAGGCTATCGCTGGGTGATCGTCAGCTGCTGCTGGAGCCCGACCGGAAACCGTCGGTGAATAACCCGGCACAGCTCCGTGACAGGCAGCAGCGGGAAGCGCGGCCGGCGCCGCAACGACAACAGCGGCCAACGAAAAGCGCGCGCAGGAGCGGCAAAAAGCTGCCCGATGATATGCAGCGCTACCGTATCGAGGTCGGAGAGGTGCACGCGGTCAAGCCGGGCAATATCGTCGGCGCGATCGCCAACGAGGCGGGATTGGATGCCCGCTACATCGGCCAGATCGAGATACATGACCGCTACTCGCTGGTCGACTTGCCGCCTGGCATGCCCAAGGAGATATTCCACGATCTGCAACGCGTCTGGGTCTGCGGACAGCAACTCAGAATCAGCAAGGTCGGGCGCGAAGGCGGTGACGGCGACCGAAGCAAGGGCCGAAAGGGCGGCTAGCCCCCCGCCCGGCGCGCTATCGTTCTGATCGATTTCCGCTAAAGAGATCCCCGTTACGGCCGAACTGCATTCCACCGCACCCCGAGAATGCAGCACC
>JAGRHE010000518.1 GCA_020445165.1 Gammaproteobacteria bacterium | reverse complement strand
CGACAAATCCGCGCGGGTTGACGAGGCCTTCGATGTCCCGCAGCGGATCGATACCTGTGAATGCAGGCAGGATCATCGCGTAGGCAAACGGCAGCGTCTGTTCGCGCACGGGCTCGCCCTGCGTGTCGCACGCCGCCACGGTCATGCGGCCCGCTTCGACGCCGAGGATCTTCGCATTGGTTATCCAGTCGATGTGCCGTTCGCGGAACTCGCCTTCCAGCAGTGACTTCGAATCGCCCACACCGTCCAGCCCCATGTGTCCGATGTAAGGCTCCGGAGTGATGTACGTCATCGGTACTTTGTGCCGGATTTTCCGTTTGCGCAGGTCCGCGTCCATGATGAAGGCGAACTCATAGGCAGGACCAAAACACGACGCCCCCTGCGCCGCGCCCACCACGATGGGACCCGGATTGCGCACGAAGTCCTGCCACGCCTCCCGCGCCTTCTCCGCGTGATCAACATGACACACCGACTGTGTGAAGCCGGCGGGACCCAGGCCCTGGATTTCCTCGAACGCCAGACGCGGCCCCGTGGCAATCACCAGGTAGTCGTAGTCGAGCGTATCGCCGTTGCCAAGTTCCAACCGACGATTGTCGAC
>JAGRHE010000517.1 GCA_020445165.1 Gammaproteobacteria bacterium | reverse complement strand
CGACCCGGTTGAGGATCACCCCGGCGATGTTCACGTCGTGATCGAAGGCGGTGTAACCGGTCAGCAGCGGGGCGATGCCCCGCGTCATGCCCAGCGTGTCGATCACCAGCACCACCGGCAGACCGAGAAGCTTGGCCAGTTCGGCATTGCTGTCCGATCCGTCGGCGCAGACGCCGTCATGAAGGCCCTTGTTGGCCTCCACCAGCGACAGCGTGCCGGGCCCTGTCCCGGCGCGGGCCGCGAGGAAGGGCGCGATGCTCTGGCGCGTCATGGTGTTGAAATCGAGGTTGTAGCAGGGCCGCCCCGAGGCCGCGGCCAGCCACATCGGGTCGATGTAGTCGGGGCCCTTCTTGAAGGTGCGGATATCGTCTCCGGCCGCGCGGAAGGCGGCGGCCAGACCGGTGGAGACCACGGTCTTGCCCGACGACTTGTGCGCCGCCGAGATCATGAACCTTGGACAGGCGGGCATGTCCCGCCTCAGCCCCGCGATCCGAGGTTGGCATCCGAAAGGTTGGTCGGCAGGATGCGCAGCACCTTGGCGCCAAGCCCGGTCGCCAGGAGCGCGACGGCCACCCCGCCGAGGCCCAGCGCCAGTTCCG
>JAGRHE010000516.1 GCA_020445165.1 Gammaproteobacteria bacterium | reverse complement strand
CGAGAATGCGTAGCTTCATGCCTGTTCTTCCTGTGCGGTGCCCGCGGCCGCTGCTGCCATGCGATCGGCATGGTAGGAGGAGCGGACCAGCGGGGCGCTGGCGACGTGGGCGAAACCCAACTCGTGACCAAAATCGGCCAATTCGGAAAACTCTTCGGGCGTCCAGTAACGGAGCACCGGGTGATGGTGGGCGGTGGGCTGCAGATACTGCCCGATGGTGACCATGTCGACGTCATGGTCGCGTAGATCGCGCAAGGCCTGCTCCACCTGCGGTCGGGTTTCACCCAGCCCGAGCATGATGCCGGACTTGGTCGGTACCTGCGGATGGGCCTGCTTGAAACGCTGCAGCAGCTGCAGCGACCAGTCGTAATCGGCGCCCGGGCGAACTTCGCGATAGCGCTCGCGCACCGTCTCGAGGTTGTGATTGAAGACGTCCGGCGGTGCCCTGCCAAACTCGGCCAATGCCCGGTCCATCCTGCCCTTGCCACGGAAATCGGGGGTCAGAACTTCGATGCGTGTGGTGGGGCAGAGTTCCCGCGTGGTCTGGATGCAGTTCACAAAGTGGCCAGCGCCACCATCGCGCAGATCATCGCGATCGA
>JAGRHE010000515.1 GCA_020445165.1 Gammaproteobacteria bacterium | reverse complement strand
ACCGGCCGTTCGATCCTGACGCGCCTGCTCGGCGTCATCCTGGCGGCTCTGGCGGTCCAGTTCGTCGCTGACGGCATCAAGGCGCTGGTCCTCGCCTGACACGCCATCGCATGCTCACTGCCGTTCCTGGGCCGCCTCTTCGAGGTTCGCTGTCATTCAGGAGCCGCGGTGGCTACCGACGTTCCAGTGCAGCGCGAACCCAGCCGTCGGCTGGCCCTATCGTCCCGGCAGGTCGACCGTCATCTCCGCGCCGCCGAGGCCGTGCACCAGATCGTGCGCGCGTATGACGACGGTGCGCACGCCTTCGGGCACGGCAACGCCGGACAGGCTGCGCGTGAACGGCTGCTCGTCGTCATGCGGATGGAGCAGGACGCGCTTTCCGAGAACCGTGCCTTCCGTGGTCACCACGTCCCAGCGGTCCGCATAATGGTCCCAGCCGGCATCGTCATGGCGCACCGTGACATGGAACGTGTAGGTGCCGTTGCCGCCCGCCTCGACGCGCACGCCGACGACATCGGCCTCGCCGGCGCGAACCGGCAGGCTGCCCGGCCCGGCATGGAGGACGGCCGACAGGATCAGGGCGATGGCGGAGTTCCGGAT
>JAGRHE010000514.1 GCA_020445165.1 Gammaproteobacteria bacterium | reverse complement strand
CTGAGTCGCTCCAGGTCGCTCCAGGCGCCGGCGAACAACAGGATGTCGCCGGCCTGCAGCTCGGTGTGTTCGAAGTCGAGTGCCAGCGGGCTGTGGCCTCGACGCAGCGACACGATATTCAGGCGCTGACGCTCGCGCAGGTTGCCCTGGCGCACGGTCTTGCCGATCAATGGCGAATCGGGCACGACCAGCGCCTCGGCGACACCGAAGGTCTCGCGGAAGCGGCGTTGCAGTCCATGCGGGAAACCCTGGTCGCTGAGGCCGAGCTGTTGCCCGTGTTCCGCCACCCGGTCACCCGGGGCCGATACGATCAGGATGTCGTTGGCGCGCAGACGGGTCTCGATCAGCACCGGCTGCAGTGACGACAGCAGCGCCGCCTGGCGCTCCACTGCGATCACCGTGTGGCCGTAATGCCGGCGCAGGCCGACCTCGCCGACCGTCTTGCCACACAGCATCGAACCGGGCTGCACCTGCAGCCGGTGCAGACTGTTGGCGATGCCGTACTGCTCGGCCATCTCGTGCAGGCGCTTGCGTCGATGTCCCGGCTCGGCGGCGCCGCGTGCCGGCAGCAGGCGCCGGCCGACGGTCAGCATGTAGGCCAG
>JAGRHE010000513.1 GCA_020445165.1 Gammaproteobacteria bacterium | reverse complement strand
AAGCCGCCGCCGAATAAGGAGATAGGAACATGCGCATCAACATGCCTGTGACCAACGTCGAACAAATCATGCGGGACGATGAGTACATCGTCTCCCGCACCGACACCCGCGGCATCATCACCTATGTGAACCCCTACTTCCTGGAGATCAGCGGCTTCAAGGAGGATGAATTGATCGGGGCGCCCCACAACATCGTGCGCCATCCGGACATGCCCGCCGAGGCGTTCAAGGACCTGTGGGACACCCTGGCGGCGGGCAAGCCCTGGACCGGCTACGTGAAGAACCGCTGCAAGAACGGCGACTACTACTGGGTATTGGCCAACGCAACCCCCATCCTGGAAAACGGCCAGGTCGCCGGTTATCTCTCGGTGCGCAGCAAGCCTGACCGGGCCACGGTGGATGCCGTGGGCAAGATATACGCCCGCTTCAAGGAAGGAAAGGCAAAGGGCCTGATGGTCAAGGAAGGAAAGGTGGTCAGCAGCACCCCCTGGGGCCGACTGCGCGCCTTTCTCGTCAACGTTTCCCTGAAGGCCCGCCTGGTCTCGACTCTAGTTCTGATGCTGGCCATGATCGCCCTCGTCGGGGGTATGTCCCTGTGGGGAA
>JAGRHE010000512.1 GCA_020445165.1 Gammaproteobacteria bacterium | reverse complement strand
ATCGACGGCCCGATTGATCTGCTGACGCTGCGTGTTGCTGACGGCGAACGGCAGCGCATCGAGGTACCAGCCGATGTGTTTGCGCGCAATGCGCACGCCGTGGGCGTCGCCATAAAAGGCATGCATGGCGACCAGATGATCGCGAATCAGGGTATGAATCGTGTCGAGCGCGGGATCGGCGATGTCCCGGCCCGCGAGTCGGGCGGCAATCTGGCCGAGCAACCAGGGACGGCCGCGTGCGGCGCGTCCGACCATGACCGCATCCGCGCCGGTTTCGGCGAGCACGGCGCGCGCCTTGTCGGCGGAATCGATGTCGCCATTGGCGATCACCGGGATCGATATGCCGGCTTTGACTTCGGCGATGGTCCGGTATTCGGCGTGGCCGGTGAAGCGGTCATCCCGGGTGCGGCCATGCAGGGTCAGGGCCTGAATGCCGGACGCTTCGGCCAGTTTCGCAATGCGCAGCGCGTTGCGGGATTCCGCATCCCAACCGGTACGGGTCTTGAGCGTGACCGGGACGGCGACGGCGTTGACCACGGCTTCCAGGATGTCCGCAACCAGGGCTTCGTCGCGCAGCAGGGCGGAGCCGGAGGCGACATTGCA
>JAGRHE010000511.1 GCA_020445165.1 Gammaproteobacteria bacterium | reverse complement strand
CAAAAAACATCAAACAGACCTTCGGCGCCGACACCAATCGTCGCCGATCTGAACCAGATCAAGCCTTCGCGCCTGCATCACGCCGCAACCGCTCGACGTGCGCTAGGCTCATGTCAGCAGTACGGAGCTCCGCGTTCATGATCAAAGAAGCTGGCTTCCTCGCACGTGCCGACCTGCAGACCCTGCTCGACCGCCTGCACGACCTGGGTTATCGCGTGATCGGGCCCGTGGTCGACGATGCGGCGATCCTGTACCGCGACATCGATCGTGTCGAGCAACTTCCGCTCGGCTACACCGACGACCAGGCACCGGGCAGCTATCGCCTGAGTCAGGTGAACACGCCACGCTGCTTCGCCTGGGCCGACGGTCCGCACGCACTGAAACCCTTATTGTTCGCGCCGCGCGAGACGATGTGGCAGGCGGCACGCGACAGCGACGGCCGACTCGCGTTCAGCGCCGTCGACCCACGCCCCGTAAAAGCGCTCGCTGTCGTCGGCGTGCGCGCCTGCGACCTTGCCGCCCTGGCGCTACAGGACCGCCACTTTCTGGACCACGTGAACGATCCCTACTACGCCGCGCGGCGCGCAGGCCTGTTCCTGGTCGCCG
>JAGRHE010000510.1 GCA_020445165.1 Gammaproteobacteria bacterium | reverse complement strand
AATGGCCGGTTGCCACCCCAATACAGCGGCGCGAATACCAGTAGGGCGGCCAAGCCATAAAACAGAACCGCCCCGCTTTCAGCAGCGCGGTTCACAGCGGTTCCCTTTCAGCATGCTTGCTTCCCAACATGACAGTTCTGGGGCAATTACTGAGGGCTGGCGGATCCTGTGTCTTGATTGTTGTCATGCACGATAGCCGCAACGACCATTGCCGCACCCAACCCGGCAACGATGACTCCTCCATTGATGGCGCCCGCAGCAGCAACCCCGGCACCAGCACCGGCACCAGCACCGGCACCAGCACCGGCACCAGCACCAGTCCCTCCCGCCCCTGCTCCGGCAACGCCTGTCCCAGCCGCCCCAAAACCTGTCATGCAAAGGCTCGATAGATCCTCCACCAGCACCTGCTTATCCTCTCCCAATCGTGTCTGGCAACCGTCAAACACGACAGTGACCCGGCTGCCCACTTCGGTGACGATCAGATCATCGCCAAAAGCAGACCTTTTCGAACGCACCGGCACCCGACCCTCTCCCGCGCCGACAAACACATCTCCCTTCGGTTGCTTTAACCCCACGACCAGATTCTTACCGGTTTTGGAGCCATCCA
>JAGRHE010000050.1 GCA_020445165.1 Gammaproteobacteria bacterium | reverse complement strand
TCTTAGCCGTGTTTGCGCCAAGTGCAAACAGCGACGAAGGATTGCGACCACGGTCCTGCCCGGCCGCCGGCTCTTCTGGAAATTTTGCAGGATTTCACAGCCTCAAAGGACTGCAGACACGCTTGCCCGCGACACGGGACGCTGTGGCGAGGCCCTAACTCGGCACAAATGCCGAAAATCAGCATTGAAACAAGATTTGGCAGGCCCGGCCCGACAACGGGCAGGCCTCGGGCGAGTGGCGGGGAGAAACGCGGTCAGAGGTCGTGGTCCGGCTGCGGACCACGACCGGCAACGGTCATTACAGGAAGGACTTCTTGCCCTTGGCCAGCGTCAGAGTTCCCGACCACTGTCCCTTCATCTCGCCACTGATCGTGAACAGCTTCAGCTCGAGCTTGTACCCGACCAGCTCCTGTCCACCCGAACCGTACTGGCGGTTGGAAGAGAGTTCAGAGCGCACCACGTAATCGAAACTGGTGGCCGACGTATCGACCAGGCGCACGGTATTGGAATTGAGCAGGACCTCGGTGATGCGGTCATAGATATCCGCCATGCGGATATTCTCGTTATCGGTATTGTTGCGCAGCTTGGCCAGGATCAGGCGCGGCTTCGACCGCCAATCCTGGACCAGGCGCGAGTCCAGCATCTTGGTCGTGACCTTTTCGGCCAGCTCGGTGTAGTCGGCCATGGTCAGCTCGGCCTGCAGATGTCCACGGCTGCCCGGATCGACAATCGAGACACCGGATTGTCCGCCGAACTGGGGCATGTTCGACTGACAGCCGGCCATAAGGATCGCAACGCCGGCGGCAGCTGCAAGTTTCGTGATTGGGTTCATGCGCGATTACTCCCTGGGTTTTATTGTCTATCGAGATATTTTTCCTGGTGAATGAACAGATCGTCCGGCAGCCGCACCGTCATCGTGAAGGCATAAGCACGCGGGTCGCTGGCGATCGAACGGAAACTCTGCAGGTCGCGCGGTCCGAGCGTGAAACGCTTCCAGACCCGGTTCTCACCGATGCTGAAACCGTCCTTGTCCTCCCATGCATACTGGTATTCCAGCGTGTAGCGATTGTTGCTCAGGTTCTGCACCGACACCTCGCCCTTGGCCAACTCACCCGCAGATCCCAGACGTGCATCGACCAGAGCGATCTGACCGACCAGGTCCTTCGAACCAAGGATCAGGCGAGCGCGCGGATTGCTCGCGTTGATGGTGTCCTGCTGGTAGTGGCGTACGTTGGGATCCGACACGGCAGCATCCGTCACACAGCCGCTTGTCAGCATCGCTGCCATTGCAAGACCGGCAACTGTCGGGATCGATTTTGAATACTTCATGATTTCACCCACATCTTCTTGCTCGATGACGCGTAGATCTTGTTGTCGATCACGCGTGCATAGACCACGTTATGGCTATCCTTGTCGATATCGACCAGTTCACTGGCGACCTGTCGCCCGCGCGAATCGAAGGCAACGATCTTGATCCGCGACACCGAGGTGGGCACGAAGAACCGGGCTGCCAGCAGGCGCGAAGGCAGGGTCGTCCATGAGCGCATATCGGGATGCGCCAACTCATCGCGCGCTTCCTTCAACTTGCCGAACACCGAACCGAACACACCGGCCTTCTCCTGCGCATTGTTCCATGCCTGCCCTTCGATCACGTTGCGCACCACGGTCGTCATCATGCGCAACTGCTGAATCGGTCCAGCGTCCTTCTGGAATCGCAATGCCAATGCAGAGATATCCGCCACCTCGGATGCCCGCGACCAGCGCTTGCCGCCAGTGGTCTGGATCTCGACTCGCGCAACCCGGCTGTCGACCGGCTCGTACACGGGCAGCTCGATCACGGTCGGCAACGAGGCGCCGAGACTCAGATCGAACTTGAGCAGCTTCTTCTCGGGCGCGAAGCCGTCAGCGATGATCACGTTGACCAGGCGCTTGTTGCTCGCGGCCGGCTTGCGCATATCAGCCGCGGCCTGCTTGATGACATCGCTCTTCGGATTCAGCTCGAGCGCCTTGTTGTAAGAGATGCGGGCATTGTCACGCAGGCTCTTGTCCTCGTAACTGTCGAGTTCCTGAACGACTCCGGCGATGTAGAAACCAAAAGGGTTGACGAACGCATGCGGAACCTTGAGTGCCTGGCGCTCGGTCGACTGGTATTGTTCTTCGACCACATCAGCGAGGCCGTACGATCCGAGATCCGCGCCCTTGCTTTTCTGCTCGGCCTCTTCCTTGGCAATCTTCTCCCGGGCCTCGCGCACAAGTTCGTCGAACTTCTTCTTCTCGATGTTCTGCAGATCAATGGCCCTGCGGGTCACGTTGTAAGCGGCGCGTTCGCCGTCGAGCAGATGTGCAATCGATTTGTAGTTGAGCATCAGCACGCGCTCGTAACCGGCACCCTGGTACTCGCCGAGTTCGGCATTACCGGTCAGCGTCGACAACAAAGTGTCCTTGGTGCCGGAGAAGAAACCGCCCACCGTGCTGCGACCATCTTTCTGATCAAGCGACATCTCGGCCTTCTGGAAACCGACCTTGGCCTGCTCGAGCATGCCCGCATCGATCGCCAGCGTACCCGCCTCGAGACTGCCGAGCATATCGAGCTCTTCGAGCGACTTGCCCTGCGGCAATGCAGTTTGGTAGGCCTGCGCAGCCTGGCCATCGGCAAGCAGTTTCTTGACCGGCAACATATCCTTCGAATAACCCTCGTAGACCACCTGGCGCTTGCCTGCCATGGCGATGCCGAGATCGCCCGGTGGCGTGGCGGCAGCCTGTTGCTGCGGGGCGGCCTGGCGCTGCTGCGACTGTTGCACAGCGTTCTGCATCGCCTGGCCAAAGGATTCGAGAGGGTTGAAGGCCAGCGCCGGCCCGTTGATCGTCAGACTGATCAGCAACGCGCCGAGCACGACCGCCTTGTTGTTGGGCATAGCTCCTGCTCCACTCACTAAAACGAGATTGAAAATTTACTCAGAAGTTCGGGCGTCGCACGGCCGGCATGACCGGCTTCGGCCGATCGGCATCGAGCAATGGGCGCTCGGGACGGGTGTCCTCGCCGCGTTGCCGCGCTTTCAGGTTGTCACTGATGCGATGTACGAGCTCTGAGGTGTACAGGTCGAGCAGGTCCGACACCGCGACGGCCGTATCCGCCGCATCGCGGATACGCTCACTCAGACGGATCTTGTCGGCACCAACCAGCCGGCCACTGTGTACGTCGACCATGCGCAGGGTCGATTCGACAGTGCCGAAGTGACGCGTCTGGATTTCGTCCGTGTAGGGAATCTTCTTGCGTTCGGTGCGGATCAGAAAATCATCGATGGTGGCGATCAGCAGGTAATCGGCGCCATCGAGCTCACGCATCGCGGCCGGGATCGAACGCCCCTGCGCCATACCGGTCAGCGCCTTCTCGTCGATGATCTGATCGATCTCTGCCCGTTCCATCACATCGAATTCCGGGAACTGCGACAACTTGACCATCAGGTCATTGGTGACACGATCGATGTTCGCACCACGAACGGCCTGATTGCGGCCGCGCGGATTGATCCGGATCTTGCCCACCGCCAGCGTGACGGGCTCACCGCCTGGCTCGTCGACACTGCCACCACTGCGGACCGGCGCACGGTCGGCGACCGAACGGCCGCTGCGCTGACCTTTCGCTTCGGGCTGACGCTTGAGAATGTCACCGGTCTGCAATTGCAGCTGTCCGACCGGCGCCTTGGAACGCGCGTCCTCGACCTCGGCCAGGGTCAGCTGACCGAGTTCGGTCTCGGCACTGCCCAATTGCACGCCGGTATCGGGATCGATGATCGGCTGCCCGGGGCGCACCGCGGTGAGCACCTCACCATTCGACAGTCCGCCATCGCTACCACGATTGATGTAGGCAACACCCGAAACGACCGCAGCCACCTTGATCGGGAAGATGGCATTCATCAGGTTGACCGTGGTCTGGTCCGCGTAGGCATCGGCCAGGTTGCTGATCAGCTGCGTCTCGCCCGCCGGGTCTGACATTTCTTCGAGAATCGAGACCTTGCGCGAGTCCAGCACGTCGCCACTGCGCGCATCGACCACCCGCATGTTGCCCTCGACCCTGCCCTGGTGTGTGACCAGGATTCGGTCGGAACCGGGCAGGCGCATCGTGACCCGCTCGATCGCGAAGTTGGCGATGCTGCCGATCACCAGGTAGTCGGCCCCGGCCAGGTTGCCCATCGCGGACGGCAGGTCACGGTTCTCGGCCATCGCCTGCGCCAGTTGCTCGTCGAGCAGTTGATCCACTTCCTGGCGGTCGATCAGCTGAAAGCGCTTGGTCTGCGCAAGGCGCGAGATCAGGGTGTCGGTGAATGCGGGGATGTGCAGATTGGCATCGATCCCGGTGGTCGCGGTCGAACGCGCCTTGACCAGTCCGACCGCGAGGCGCGGGCGCCCCGACGATGCTGCCGCAGCCGCCGTGACCGCCGACGCAGCGGTCCGGGCAGGTGCTGCGGCAGACGCATCGTCTGCACGTTGCTGCCTGGCCAGGTCGTTGACTGCGAACTGACCGGACTCGGGCGTGAGCACGGCGAAGGTGTCCTGCACCTGGGCCACACGGGCAACGCCGACCGGCTCGTTCAGGCGGCCGATGACGATGCCCGAATCATCCTTGATCTCCTTGCCCTCGCGCACGATCTCGAAACGGTCACCGACCGAGACGGCTTCGTTGGCACCGCGGTTGACGATGTAGGGATCGGCATCGACGATGCGGGCGGGAAAGACAATATCGAGCACACGCAAGGCCGCCTGCTTGCCCAGGTGATCGAACATCGCGTACTCGTCGTTGCGCGCCTCGCGGCCGGTAAACACGGCCTCGCTGATCCGGGTGCGGATACTGTCGGCACCGATGATGCGTCCGTGCCTGCTTTCGATGACGCGCAGGCGAAGGCGGGCATCGACGCGATTTTCGGTCATGGTACGGCCGCGGTCGCTGAACGGTATCGCCGTGGTCTTGCTCGAACCCTGGTGCTTTTCCAGCACTGCGTAAACGATATAGTCGGCACCGACCGTAGTGCCCAGGTCCTGGAATTCCTTCAGCGTGTCGTTGTAGTTGGCCGCGGTGCTCGCTGCCGCGACGGTCCAGCCGCTGACATCCGGCAGGGTTTCAACCGTCTTCTCGATGACCCGGTCGAGATCACTGGCCGACTTTTCCTTGCCGAACTGCTGCTCGCGCACTACCCGACGAAGTGCGGTACGCTCGACCACCGAGAAACGGCGCGTGCCGTTGAGGTGCTCGATGACGCGTGCCGCCAGGTCATCGGGCAACGAACGCACGTTGCCGGGAACAGCGCGATCGGGATGGAAATCCTCCTGGCCCATCACCGCAATACGTACCTGGTTGTCCGCCACCTGCAGTGACTGGGGAGCGGCCTCGGCGAGACCAATCAGAAAGAACGTCAAGACGGCGAGAACCATCCGCTTCGGCTGCATATCCATGACCTCCCGGTCCACTCAGCGATGCGCGACGCCGCGCGCCGCCTGTTGTCGTTGCTTATTTTTTCTGCGGTCTGCGCACGATGTCGCCGGTATTGATGGGGCCGTTGACCGGATCGAGTTCCGACACGATCTTGGCATAAGTCACCTTGGGATTGATGCGCACGACCTCGACCGTACCGACAAACTCCTCGCTGGAACCGAGCGACATGCCGGTATCCGGATCGATCAGCTCCTCGCCGGCAAAGAACACCTCGAGCGTCTCGCCCATCTGCATGCCGCCATCCTTGCCGCGGTTGATGATCACCTGCCCGCCACGCGTGCGCTGGACCACCTTCATCGGAAAAACGGCAGCGACGAACTGATCAGCAAGCTGCGCGGCGACTTCCTTCGCCATGTCCGTGAAGTGGGTGCTGTTCGGCGATCCGGCTTTGCTGTTCACAATCTGCGCACCGGTGGAAAAACGACTGGTCAGATCGAAATTCGCCTTAACCTGACCGCTGGTCGTATCGACCATCTGCACGGTCAGCTGTAACAAACCCGAGTCCTGGCGCCGGTACTTGCTGTCGAAATTCGGCAACGGAGTGGCCGAACGATAGAACTTGAAATCCTGCACCTTGGGCAGGATGAGGTAATGCGCGTTGCTCATCTCGCCGGTCGCCGCCGCGTCACCCTTGGCCAGGTCCGACTCGGCAAACTGCTGTTCCTCACGCAGATCGGCGATCACCTCCTTGTCACGGCTCAGCACGCGGAGCTTGCGGGTCGCACGAAAAGACGCTTCCAGCTCCGCCCACAGGCGCTCGATGTTCAGATGAGGCAGCGCATACTTGTTGATCTTTTCACTGACTTTCGGCTCTTTGATCGCCACAGCGGGCTGTGCCTCATCGGCGATGACGGGTACAGGAGTTACCAGTGCGACGGCAAGAGCGGCCGCGACGATTCGGGCAGGCAGGAAACGCAACACGGAATGTCCTTTTATCAACGTGTGATTTTGCCCGGATTCTACACAACATCACGTCGAGGACAAGCCGACCGTAGCCTGTGTGCAGCGCACCATTCCTGTGCAGACCGTGCTGTCTGCGCCAGCGGTTTGCATCCGCATGCACATGTCCGAACAATAAGCTTCAGGACGACACAAGCATATCGATGACAACAACGCACCAGACATGGCCCCGGGAGCTGTATGACTGAAACCGAAACGGGCAGGTACCTGCTGCTGATCAGCGTCCATGGCCTGATCCGCGGACACGACCTCGAATTGGGCCGTGATGCCGATACCGGCGGACAGACGAAGTACGTCGTCGACCTCGCCCGCGCGCTGGCGCAGCGCAGCGACGTCGCGGGCGTCGACCTGGTCACGCGCCGGGTCAGCGATCCGCATGTCAGTGACGACTATGCCCAGCCTGTCGAGACTTTGTCTGACAAGGCCCGCATCGTGCGCATCCAGGCCGGGCCCGATGGCTACATCCCCAAGGAGAAGTTGTGGGATCACCTCGACAGCTTCACCGACAACCTCGCCGACTGGCTCAAGGGCCAACAACGTGTCCCGGACTACATTCACAGCCACTATGCAGACGCTGGCTACGTCGGCGTGCGGCTGGCGCATCTCCTGGGCAAGCCACTGATCCACACCGGACACTCACTCGGACGCGACAAGCGCAAACGGCTGCTCGCCCGCGGTCTGTCCCGCGAGGACATAGAAACCGCGTACAACATCGAACGCCGCATCGATGCCGAAGAGGAGGTGCTCGCCAATGCCGACCTGGTGATCACCAGCACGCACAACGAGATCGAAGAACAATACGGCCTTTACAACTACTACGATCCGGGCCGCATGGTGGTAATTCCGCCCGGTACCGATCTCGAGCAGTTTCATCCACCGGTCGCCGACGAGCGCATTGCTTTCACCAAGCAGGTCAACCGCTTTCTGTCGAATCCCGACAAGCCCCTGGTGCTGGCACTGTCGCGACCCGACGAACGCAAGAACATCATCACCCTGATCGAGGCATTCGGCGAATCGCAGGCGTTGCGCCACGCGGCCAACCTGCTGATCGTCGCTGGCAACCGGGATGATATCCGCGACATGGATTCCGGTGCCCAGAACGTATTGACCACCATACTGATGACCATCGATCTGTATGACCTGTACGGCCGCGTCGCCTTCCCGAAGAGCCATCGTGCCGACGAGGTGCCCGACATCTACCGCCTGGCCGCGGCCAGCCGCGGTGTGTTCATCAACCCGGCACTGACTGAACCGTTCGGCCTCACCCTGCTCGAAGCCGCGGCCAGCGGGCTACCGGTGGTGGCGACGGAGAACGGCGGCCCGGTCGACATCATCGGCAACTGTCACAACGGCGAACTCGTCGACCCGCTGGACAAGAACGCGATCGCCGAGGCGCTGCTGAAACTGCTGCGCGACAAGGATGCGTGGAAACGCGCCTCGCGCAACGGGCTCAACGGTGTGCGTCGGCACTATGCCTGGACCGCACACGCCGAAACCTACATGAAGGCGGTCACCGCCCTGTCCGAGGACACGCAGAGCGCACCGCCGGTGCAACCCCCACCGCGCGCGATCCGCTACCGCGATCGCGCCATCTTCACCGACCTCGACCTCAACCTGGTGGGCAACCCGAGCGCGCTCAAGCGCTTCGCCGACACCATCCTCGAGAACCGGCGTTGTGTCACCTTCGGCATCGCGACCGGTCGCCGCATCGACTCGGCACTGGCGTTGATGAAAAAGTACGGCATCCCGTCACCGGACGTTCTGATTACCAGTCTCGGCTCCCGCATCCACTATGGACGCAACCTGACCGAGGACCACGTCTGGGCCAATCACATCGACCACGACTGGAATCCGAAACAGATCCGTCGCCTGCTCGACGATCTGCCGGGACTCAAGCTGCAACCGAAAAAGGAACAGGGGCCGGGCAAAATCTCTTACTACTACGATCCACAGAAGGCACCTGGCATCGACGAAATCATCACCTTGATCCGCAAACACGAACTGACCGCGAACGTGTTCAGCGCCTTCGGACAGTTTCTCGATGTCCTGCCGTCGCGTGCCTCCAAGGGCCAGGCATTGCGCTATGTCGCGCAGTTGCTGGAGATTCCGTTGGAACACATCCTTGCCGTCGGTGGCTCCGGTGCCGACGAGGACATGATGCGTGGCAATACACTGGCGGCCGTGGTCGCCAACCGACATCACGAGGAGCTGTCGCAATTGATCGACCAGGACCGCATCTACTTCGCTTCCCAGCCGCATGCGCAGGGCATACTCGAGGCGATTGATCACTACGACTTCTTCGGTAGCTGCGAGGTCCCGCCAGCAAATGGCTGACCAACTGCTGATCTGCACCGATCTCGATCGCACGCTGATACCCAACGGACCGCAACCCGAATCGCCGGGCGCACGCGAGCGCTTCCATCGCCTCGCACAGCGACCCGAGGTGGTGCTGGCCTACGTCTCCGGGCGTGACCATGGACTGGTCAGAAAGGCCGTCAGCAACTATCACCTGCCAATACCCGATTTCGTCATCGGCGATGTCGGAACAACCATCTACCGGGTCGAAGCCAACGGAGACTGGCGGCAACAGGAAGGCTGGGCGACACAGATCGCGAAGGACTGGGCCGGTCGCAGCCGTGCCGATATCAGGGCGATGTTGCTCGACCTGCACGCGCTGCGGGCACAGGAAGGAAGCAAACAGAATGCCTTCAAGCTGAGCTTCTACGTTCCACTGCAAAGTGATCGCGTCGCCCTGACCCGGCAAATCGACGAGCGGCTGCAGCAACAGGGAATCGCCGCGCGCCAGATCTGGAGTGTCGATGAACCGGCCGGAATCGGCCTGCTCGACATCCTGCCCGCCACCGCATCCAAGTATCACGCCATCGAAGCACTGATGCAGCAACAGCACTTCGACGAATTCAACACGGTCTTCTGCGGCGACAGCGGCAACGACCTCGAAGTGCTGGCAAGCCCTCTCAAAGCTGTCCTGGTCGCCAACGCACAACCCGAGGTTCGCAGGCAGGTCCTGCAGATGGCGAGCGAAGGCGGCCACCCTGACCGCATCTACATCGCGCGCGGTGGTTACCACGGCATGAACGGCTTCTACAGTGCCGGCATGCTCGAAGGCATCGCACATTACTTTCCGGCTATAGAGGCCTGGCTGGACGGCTGAGTACCAGGGGAAATGTATGATTGACAACAATCTTTGCGTGTTCGGCGAGGTGCTGTTCGACCATTTTCCCGACGGTCAGCGAGTTCTTGGCGGCGCCCCGTTCAATGTCGCCTGGCACTTGCAGGCATTCGGCCAGGCGCCGCACTTCATAAGCCGCGTCGGCGAAGACGCCGACGGCGAATCCATACGACGGGCCATGCGGGATTGGGGCATGGCAATGGACAACCTGCAACACGATCCGCGACTGCCCACCGGCCGTGTCAGCGTAACGATCGAGGACGGCGAACCCAGCTACGACATCGTCCACCCCTGCGCCTACGATGCCATCGAAACACCCGGTTGTGGCCGACCCGGCCTGCTCTACCATGGCAGCCTCGCCCTGCGTGACGCCCAATCCCGGCGGAGCCTGGAACAACTGGTAGCCAACCAACCTGAAACCGTATTCGTCGACGTGAACCTGCGTCCACCCTGGTGGGACAAGACAAGGGTGACACGACTGATGGAACAGGCCGACTGGGTGAAACTGAACGCCGACGAGCTCGCATTGCTTTACCCTAACGTTGCATCACCCCGCTCGCTGATCGACAAGCTTGGCCTGCGCGGCATCCTGCTCACCCATGGCAGTCGCGGCGCCGAGACGATTACCGCAACCGGCGAACAGCATCACGTCACTCCCACGCCATCCGGCCAGGTCGTCGACACGGTCGGTGCCGGCGACTCGTTCGCAGCTGTTTTCATCCTCGGCCTGCTACAACAATGGCCACTCTCCACAACATTGCAGCGTGCTCAGCAGTTCGCATCGGCAATCGTCGGCCAGCGCGGCGCCACCGTGAGCGATAAGGCTTTCTACCAATCGTTCATCGACGAGTGGATATAGCGTCGGCCGCCAGATGCCTGCCACGCAACCGCCTTGGCTCATCAGCAGCGCTCTGATATACAAAGAACACAAGACTTACGCCACCAGATCTCCGGCAGTATCCATCGGGACAGTCACATGTACGAGCAAGTATCGCACTCCCTACTCAATAAGATCCTCGATGACCTGAAGCCAGAAATCCGGCGCCGCGATCTGCGCCATTTCTATACCCGGCTGGGGGCCAACTTTTACGCCATCCACTCCCTGTTCAATCACCTCTATGGCAAGCGTGAGGATTTCCACGAGCAGATGGTCCGACTGGTCGAAGTCATGGCGTCCCGCTACATCGAACGCTCGGCGGAGCTCAAGCAGACCGACATCCGGCGTGAGGCCGACCACAACTGGTTTCTGAGCCAGCGATGGGTCGCCATGGCCCTGTATGCCGATGGTTTCGGTGGCAATCTGAAGGGTGTGCAATCACACCTGCCCTACCTGCAGGAGCTGGGCGTGAACATGATGCACATCATGCCGATCCTGCAGTGCCCGAAAGGCGCCAGCGACGGCGGATACGCGATCAGCAACTTCCGCGACATCGACGAACGCGTTGGCACGCTGGTCGACCTGCAGGAGCTGTCACGCGCACTGCGTAAGCGGGAGATGCTGCTGACGCTGGACGTCGTCGTCAACCATACCTCCGATGAACATGCATGGGCCCAGCGTGCACGCAACGGTGAGCAGCAGTACCAGGACTATTACTACACCTTCGACAGCCGCGATGTGCCCGACATGTTCGAAGAAACCATGCCGGAGATCTTCCCCGAAACAGCACCAGGCAACTTCACCTACGACGAGCAGATGCAGCGCTGGGTGATGACCGTATTCAACTCCTACCAATGGGATCTGAACTACAGCAATCCAGCCGTTTTCATCGAGATGCTCGACATCATCCTGTTCTGGGCCAACGAGGGCGCCGACATCCTGCGCCTGGATGCCGTGGCATTTCTCTGGAAGAAGATTGGCACCACCAGCCAGAACGAACGCGAGGCGCACCTGATCCTGCAATTGATGAAGGACTGCAGCCAGGTCACAGCACCGGGCGTGCTGTTCATCGCTGAGGCCATCGTGGCACCGGTGGAAATCATCAAGTACTTCGGTGAAGACGCCGTTATCGCGAAGGAATGCGAGATCGCCTATAACGCCACGTTCATGGCCTTGCTGTGGGAATCGGTCGCAACCAAGAATGCCAAGCTGCTGGACGAAGGCATCCGCAACCTTCCGGACAAGCTGGATCGCGCCACCTGGTTGAACTATGTACGCTGCCATGACGATATCGGCCTTGGCTTTGACGACGCCGATATCGTTCGCGCCGGCTACGAGCCGATCGCCCACCGACGGTTCCTGGTCGATTACTTCACTGGAAAGTTTCCCGCCTCACCGGCGCGTGGCCAGCCATTCGGTGTCAATGAAAAAACCGGCGACGCACGCATATCCGGTTCGCTGGCGTCACTGGCCGGCCTCGAAAGCGCACTCGAAACCGGCGACGAGTCTGCTATCCAGCAAAGCATCGACCTGATACTGCTACTGCACAGCATGATCATGTCTTTCGGCGGCCTGCCTCTGCTCTACTACGGTGACGAAATAGGCAACCTCAACGACTGTAACTTCATGCAGGATGAAACCAAGGCCAAGGACAATCGATGGATGCACCGCCCCGTGATCAATTGGGAGGCGGCCGAAGAGCGCAAACGCCATGGCACAGTCGAAGCTCGTATATTCGGCGGCCTGCAACGGATGATCGCGGTGCGCAAGAGCACCCACGCCTTCGCCGACTACAACAACCGCGTCCTGCTCGACACGCAGAACCCGCACCTGTTCGCCTTCATGCGAACCAACCCATTTGCACTCAACGACCGCGTGCTGGTCGTCGGCAATTTCGACACCTCGCCGCAGTCGTTGACCTTGAGCGACTTGAGTAATCGCGGCCACTTCGAATATGGCCAGCTCCGCGACCTCTACTCAGGCGAGGCGCCGAAACAGTTCAGCGACCAGTTGGTCGTACCCCCCTATCGTTTCTACTGGCTTACGGATACAGGTGGATACTGAACGCAGTTTGAACGACTTGTTAGCATTATTTGCCCGTGATGGTTGAACGCCATTGACCATCTCTGAACGCTTTCAGAAGGATTTTGGCCCTGCCATCATCAAGACCCGTGAAACATTTTCCAGCCTGAAAAAAGTCATTCAGACCTTCAATCTCAGATAGCTTACGAACTGGTACGGCAGCATGCCCCATGCTCCAATTCGCAAAGCTCCGTGCCTCTATAGGTTCGAGTATTAGCTTAGAGATCCTCGAATGCCGCTTATCGGCAGAAATTTTTTCGAAGAGCGATTCCACAGCCTCGGGGGCACCCTCGAGAATCTGGAAGAATGACCCCTTTTCGTACAACAGCATACCAGTGACACCAAGTGCCTCATTATTCTTTCTTGCGACCGACAACAGTTCTTCCAAATCTTTTGGTGTGAATTCTGCTGTAGCAGCACTTGCGTAAATGCAGTGAATCAGGTTTTCATCTGTTTGCTCAACTTCCATGATTACCTCCATTCAAATGCTAACGAGACTGTCGAATTTCTGATTTCACAGACGCCGACGCCTCTATCTTCATTTCGTTACCTGACCAGCTGCCACGGGCGGAACTCGCCAGTTACAAGGCACGAAGTGCAGCATACTGATGCCAGTCTATCGCCAGGCACTGTCCCAGCCCGTGTGGCTCAATCTGAGGGCGTTCTCCCCGCTTCACGCGACCGCCCCGCAATGCGCCAGCTTCTCGATGTTGTGCACCAGCGCATACAGCTTCCATTGCCCGTCGACCTTGTCACGCCCTCGGAGCGTGAAACGATCCAGCCCCTTGTGATAGCGCAGGTTGCCGAACGGGGGCTCCACCGTGCCGAGCCGCTTGCCGTAGATCATCCGACCCACGACGCTGTCGATCTTCGCTTTCATCCGATCGATGATCGTGTCAGTCGGGCCTGGCACACGAAAGAAAACAACCTGCGGCGGACTCTTCTGCGATTCACTGCGCAGACAGCGTGCCCGCAGGTGGCAGCCCTGGCATGCCGATCTCGGCGCCGTGAACTTGATCCCCCGTCTGCCCTTGATCAATACATTCTCCCCGTTGCGGTATAGCGCTTTGCCGGCTGGGCAGGTGCAGCGAAGCTGGTCAGGGTCGTAGTCGAAATCACTGGGCTGGAAACGGGCCGGCTTCGATTTGGGCGGCGTGTACTTGTCCGCTTCGGCAAAGCGCGGATCACGCTTGCGGAACCTATTGTCGGCGACATAGGCATCGCACTGCTGGGCGGCGAGCCAGTCGAGGTTATCGCCACTGTGGAATCCGGAATCGGCCGTCAGCCTGGCCTCGGCCAGGATGTTGTCGGACAGATCCAGGGCCTGGAAACTTTCCCGCAGCTCACCCAGCACCGGCTGTAGCAGTTCCTGCTCCTGCGGGGCGCCGTGTGCCTGGGCCTCGACGATCACCTGGTGCTTGTCGTCCGTCACCGCGACCGCGGTATAGCCCTGAATCACGCCGTGGCCGGTCTTCATCTTGGCGCTGTCGTTGTCGGTGACATTGCTCTTGCGTTCCTTGCCATTCGGGCCACGCTTGGGCTCCGCGGTTGCCAGGAAGGCCTTGATCTTCTCGCTCTGCCGGTTGAGCGTCTCAATCTGCTTCGCCGCATGGCTTTCCAGATCGCCCTGCGCATCACCGACATCTTCCAGTCGGTGCGCTTCGAGCATGCGTTCGATCGCACGATCCAGCTTCGCGGCCTTGGCCACCAGCTCATCGAGACGGCCGCTGAGGTCTTTCGACGCATTCGACGGCAGCTTCACGCCATCAATCGCAAAGTGCTCGCGCCCGATCAGGCCCGCTGCATCGCACACCAGCAGCACTTCCTGGAACACCGCCTTGATCGCGTCCGGTGACCGACTGATGAAGGCCGCAATCGTCGCGTGATCCGGTTTGGCCTCGCCGCTCAAGGCCATGAACTGCACGTTCTCGCGACAGGCCCGCTCGATCCGACGACTGCCGATCAGGCCGCGGGCATAGCCGAACAGGACAATCTTCAGCAGGACCTTGGGGTGGTAGGCGCATGCGCCGAACTCATCGTTGGCATAGTGCGTATCGAAAGCCGACAGATCGACGGCCTGTTCGAGCAGATGATGGAGGGCATACTCAAAGGTGCCGGGGAGGATGTGCCTGTCAAAGCGGATCGGCACGAAGGCATCCTGTTGCAAATTGACCGGCTTGTAGCGGGGCATCCATCTTCCCTCAGTGGCTAACCGTTGCTGGGGCCAGTTTACTTCACAACAGCCCGTATTCCATGCAGCTCCTGGACAAATTCGACAGTCTCAACGCCAAGGTAAGCGGCGCTCAGCATGGAGCGTTTGCTCGGGAAAAAATGGCGAAGCC
>JAGRHE010000509.1 GCA_020445165.1 Gammaproteobacteria bacterium | reverse complement strand
GGATGCTGATCGCACCTGACTGGCCCGCGAGCACGAGCAGGACGCAAGCCGCCAGCATCCGGCGCAGCGACCACCAGCCGCGCCAGCCCGATGTTCCGGTCGTCGTCGCCATGCTCATTCCAGTCTCATTTCGGCCGCCATCGCATGGGCCTGCAGGCCTTCGCCACGGGCCAGCACCGAGGCGACCTTGCCCAGCGACTGCGCGCCGGTGGCACTGACCTCGATCAGGCTGCTGCGTTTCTGGAAATCGTAGACACCCAAGGGACTGGAGAACCGCGCCGTTGCGCCGGTGGGCAACACATGGTTGGGACCGGCGCAGTAGTCGCCCAGGCTCTCGCTGGTATAGGCGCCCAGGAAGATCGCGCCGGCATGGCGCAGCAACGGCTCCCAGCGGTGCGGCTCGTCGCTGCTGACTTCGAGGTGTTCGGGCGCCACCTGGTTGCTGATCGCGCAGGCCTCCTCCATGGAGCGGGTCTGCACCAGCACGCCGCGTCCGTTCAGGCTGGCCGCGATGGTGTCGCGCCGCGCCATCTGCGGCAACAGGCGGTCGATCTCGGCCTGCACGCGATCGATGTAGGCCGCGTCCGGGCACAGCAGGATGCTTTGC
>JAGRHE010000508.1 GCA_020445165.1 Gammaproteobacteria bacterium | reverse complement strand
CTGGAAATCGGCTTTCAGCGGCACGCCGACGTAATCCATGCCGACGAAGGTCGCGATCATCCTGTACATCACGAAACTGGGCTCGGGGGCCATCACCACCCGACCCGGCTGGGCCAGGGCCATGGCGATCATCTGGATGATCTCGTCGGAGCCGTTGCCGAGCAGAATGTCGGCACCCTGCGGCACTGCCATCGCCTCGCGCAGTCTTGCCTTGAGCTGACTGGATGACGGGTCCGGGTAACGGTTCACCGAGACCCCGCGCAGCATGTCCAGCCAGGCTTCAATCAGTTCCGGGTCCCAGGTGTAGGGATTTTCCATGGCGTCCAGCTTGATCAGGTCACCCGGGGCGGGGACGTGGTAGGCGGACAACGCCCGGATCTCGGGGCGCACCCAGTGGTCGATCAGGTTTTTCATGAGCGTAATTCGGTCGCCGCAGATGAGCGCAGACACCATGCCGATAAACGGCGACTGCAAACAAGAAGATGATCTGCGTTCATCTGCAGTTCAATGACTATGCCTTGATCCGGTACTCGGCAGAACGCGCGTGCGCGGTCAGGCCTTCGCCATGGGCGAGTTCCGAGGCGATCTTGCCCAGTTCACTGGCACCG
>JAGRHE010000507.1 GCA_020445165.1 Gammaproteobacteria bacterium | reverse complement strand
CAGGATTTTGGTGGCGGCAATGGGGCAGAACTGGATTTCGTCGGTGCCGATGAGGTGAATGGTCGGCGGGTCGAAAAATGGCGTCTTACCGTGCGTCGGGGTGATCAGGTGCGCATTGATACCCAGTGGTACGACCCGGAGTTGCAGACCACCATCAAGGAAGCCAAGTACGACGGCAGCTCACGTGAGTTGGTTGGCATTCAGGTCGGTCGGCCCGATCAGGTGCTGTTCCAGGTGCCACAAGGCTATGCGCCGCTCGAATCCGGAGCCGGGGCGTACTGATGCTGACCGTGGTTGCAAGCCTCAAGGGCGGGTCCGGCAAGAGCACGGTGACCTTCAATCTCGCAGTTTGGCTGGCGATGGCGGGCATCCGGGTGCGCGCTTTCGATCTCGATCCTCAGGCGACCCTCAGCGATGTGATCGAAGTGCGTCAGGACGAAAAGACCAAGCCGGCCTTGAGTGTCGAGGGCGGTATTGCCGAATTATTGGCCGCAGGCAGCGCCAGCGCCGAAGGCGAAGAGATATTGGTGGATGTCGGCACTGCCGATATCGAAGCCATGAACGCGGCGGTGTCGATGGCCGATCGGGTCCTGGTGCCGGTGCAGCCAAGTCAG
>JAGRHE010000506.1 GCA_020445165.1 Gammaproteobacteria bacterium | reverse complement strand
ATCAAGGAGATCCTGTTTCGTGCCGCAGAGCGGGTTCAGGTCCCGCTGACTCTGGTTGCCAATCAGCCTTTGCGCACGCCGCCGTCCATGGTGATCCGTTCAGTGGTGGTGTCTGCGGGGTTTGATGTCGCGGACAATTACATCGTGCAGAAGGTTGAACCCGGCGATCTGGTTATCACCGCTGACATCCCGCTGGCTTCCGAAGTGATCGATGTCGGGGGGCATGCGTTGAATCCGCGCGGTGAGTTCTATACGCCGGAAAATATTCGCCAACGTCTGAACATGCGCGACTTCATGGACACGATGCGCAGCAGCGGCGTGCAGATGGGCGGGCCGGCCGCCTTCAGCCAGAAGGACCGGCAGGCCTTTGCCAATGAACTGGATCGGTTTTTCGCCCGGATGAAAGTGGCTTAGGCCGTTGTAAGCCAGGCGTTGTCGGCAATGGGATGTTGATTGCAGCCCTTGCCAGCCAGGTTGCTACCGTTCCTTTAACCGGCATGCGTCGCAAACTTCAGGGAAACAGGGCCCGGACCAGGCTGCCGGTGGATTCGAGCTTGGCGGCGGCGCGAGCGACGATGCCTTGTTGCTGTTTTTCCGAAATCGGCAGTCCGCCT
>JAGRHE010000505.1 GCA_020445165.1 Gammaproteobacteria bacterium | reverse complement strand
GAACACCGGGTTATCGCTTTGTCGGTACATGGCATCGAACTGCATATGCATCGACAGGAATCGGCCGCCGATCTCGAGACTCGTGAAGTGCGCCGACAACAGCAACACGCCTTTGCCGCGTGCTGCGGCCGCCTGCAGATTCTCGAGCCCACTGATCTCGACCAAGGGTCGCAGGTCGGCGTCTTTGCCCCACCACGCATGCGCAATCTCGAACAGACCCACGCCGAGCACCTCGAAATGGGCGTGCAGCAGGCGTTCGCGTGCACTGTCATCGAGTTCGGGAAAACACAGCTCGAGGTTGCGCCGCGCAATGCGTCGACGACTGCCACCGAGTCGCTGAATCAGGCGGCCGAGCGCCCGACCCAGGCGACAGGCGGTCGCATACGGCACATAGGCCAGCAAGCGCAACAGTGCGACACCGATCCAGCTGGGCCAGTAGCGCGGATGGTAGAGATTCATTGCGGACCGATGCGACGGCTGCAAGCGGCCCTCCCTATGCGACGGCCAGCCGAGCGCCGTCGCGCGCGCAAGGTGCCGCCTCGATAGGCTGCATACGAGCAGCCGGCATCACCACGGTGCCCACGCGCAAGGTGCCATCGAAGAACGCTTTTCAGAT
>JAGRHE010000504.1 GCA_020445165.1 Gammaproteobacteria bacterium | reverse complement strand
TCGGATCCCGGCTGGTATTCGACCGGGCGGGCTTCCTCTATTTCACCATCGGCGAACGCGGCGATATGGATCGTGCCCAGCGCTTGGACGATCACGCCGGATCAGTGATCCGGTTGTACGACGATGGGCGCATTCCGCAGGATAATCCTTTCGTCGACCGGGTGGGTGCCCGACCGGAAATCTTCAGCTATGGACACCGTAACCCCCAGGGAATGACGCTGCATCCCCAGACCGGTGAACTCTGGCTGCATGAACACGGTCCTCAGGGTGGGGATGAGTTGAACCTGCTGCAGGCTGGGCGCAACTACGGCTGGCCGGTGATCACCTACGGCGTCAACTACGGCATCGGTACACGGATCGGGGAGGGTACACATAAGCCCGGAATGGTCCAGCCAAGCTACTATTGGGTCCCTTCGATTGCTCCCTCCGGTATGACTTTCTACGATGGTGACCGATTTCCCCAGTGGCGCGGTAGTCTTTTTATCGGTTCGCTGAAATTTCAGTTGTTGGTCCGCCTGGAGATGGTGGACGGTGAGGTGGTGAAAGAGGAGCGGTTGTTACGTGGTCAGCTCGGACGTATTCGCGATGTCCGCAGCGGTCCCGAGGGACTGCTCTATT
>JAGRHE010000503.1 GCA_020445165.1 Gammaproteobacteria bacterium | reverse complement strand
AACGCGGTAACGGTCGTTCCCATGCATGCCGAAATGACGACCCAGCAGGCCGCAGATATTCTCAATGTCTCCCGACCTTACCTTGTGAAGCTGCTTGAGAATGGAGAGTTGGGCTTCACCAAGGTCGGTACACATCGGCGCATCCGGTATGAAGATCTGATGGCCTATAAGAAGAACCGCAGGGAGCAGAGCGACCGGACGATGGATGAACTGGTCAAACAGGCTCAGGAAGATAACCTCGGTTACTGATGAGCTTTATTGTTGTCTACGATGCCTGCGTGCTGTACCCGGCACCGCTGCGCGACTTATTGCTGGAACTGGCCATCTCGGAATTGTTTGCCGCCAAATGGACGGAAACGATCCACGATGCATGGATCCGGGGTTTGCTAAGGTCTCGTCCCGAATTAGAAGAAAGATTGCAGAACACCAGGCGACTTATGAATGAGGCCGTGGCAGACTCGCTGGTGGAAAATTTCGAGCCCTTGATCGATGGTCTTCAACTTCCAGACGCCAATGATCGACATGTGCTTGCCGCCGCGATCAAATGTAATGCCCAGATTATCGTCACCAGCAATCTGAAGGACTTTCCACCTGAATTTTTGGAACCCTACGGCATTGAG
>JAGRHE010000502.1 GCA_020445165.1 Gammaproteobacteria bacterium | reverse complement strand
CGTCGGCTTGCCGTTGTGGACCCACTGGTGGAACGCCGCCGCCGCGGTCGGGAAGTAGCCGAAGCTCCACACCGCGTCGTCCTGCACGATGCGGACCATCTCGTCGATCAGCTGCGCCTTGACCGGCCCGTCGTCCTCGTACTTCATGCGCTCGAACAGGCGGTCGAAGGCCGGATTCTGGTAGTTGGCGTTGTTCTCGCCGTTGCCGTTCGTCAGCGCCTTGGCGTTCGGGCCGTAGAGCATGAACAGGAAGTTCTCGGCGTCCGGGTAGTCGGCCAGCCAGCCCCAGAAGAAGATCTGGTGGCTGCCCTTGTTCATCTTGTCCTGGAAGCGGTTGTAGTCGGTGGCGCGGATCTCGAGCTGCACGCCGATCTTGGCGAACTGCTTCTGGTACCAGCTCATCAGCGGCCGCACCGCCGGCGACAGCGCGCGCTGGTAGTCCAGGTTGAGCACCAGCGGCTGGCCGGACTTGGCGTCGCGGCCGTCCGGGTAGCCGGCCTCGGCGAGCAGACGCTTCGCATCCTCGATCGGGCGGCGTTCGACGCGGTCGCCGTCCTTGCGGTAGACGACCGGGTTGAACGCCGCCGGCGCGTCGTCGCGGTAGCCGAACAGCCCGGGCG
>JAGRHE010000501.1 GCA_020445165.1 Gammaproteobacteria bacterium | reverse complement strand
GAATTCGACGCCTTCATCCGCGAGCGCCCGGACAAATATTTCGGCGCCGCGTAGTTGTTCGCCCACCACAATAACTCCTGATTTTTATGCAAGCGGGCTACCGTAATTGGAATCCGGCCATAGATCAAGGTGGTTGCGGGGGGTGCTATTGCACATTAGACAATTTGACAACAAAATTGCCGTCCCATGCGAATCTCCCAATACCTGCTCCCTACGCTGCGCGACGCGCCGGCGGATGCTGAAACGGTCAGCCATCGGCTGATGCTCAGGGCCGGCATGATCCGGCAACTTGCCAGTGGCATTTACACCTGGTTGCCGCTGGGCCTGCGCGTATTGCGCAAGGTCGAAGCCATAGTGCGGGCCGAAATGGACGCCGCCGGCGCCCAGGAAGTGCTGATGTCCGGCGTACAGCCCGCGGAGCTGTGGCGGGAATCCGGCCGCTGGGACCAATACGGCCCGGAACTGCTCCGTTTCACCGACCGGCACGACCGTGAATTCTGCCTGGGGCCGACCCATGAGGAAATCATCACCGGTCTCGTGCGCGGTGAACTGCGTAGCTATAAACAGCTGCCGGCGAATTTCTACCAGATCCAGACCAAGTTCCGCGATGAAATCCGGCCCC
>JAGRHE010000500.1 GCA_020445165.1 Gammaproteobacteria bacterium | reverse complement strand
AACGATGACCCCGAAGCGGCTGCGCAGCAGCGCCTGCCCGAGTGTCTGACCAACCAGCGGCGAGCCGGATTCGATGCGCAGCCGGAAAAGCCTATCCTTGATGGCGTAAGCGCTGATCAGATCGTCGAGAGAAAGGCGGTCCCGGGAGTGCCCCCCTGGGTCGCCCTCCTTTGGGAGGAGGAAGCGCCCGAGCAGGACGATGAAGATGATCGTGGCGACGAGAATCAGCAGACCGAGCGGGGTGAAGCTGAAGAAGTTGAAGGCCTGCATGCCTGCCCGGGAGAGCTGGTTGCTGACCACCAGGTTGGGCGGCGTGCCGATCAGGGTCAGCATGCCGCCGAGCGAACCGGCGAAGGCCATCGGCATCAGCAGGCGAGTGGCCGGCACCCCGGCCTTGGCGCTCAGGTTCAGTGCGACCGGGATGAATACGGCAACCGCGCCGGTGTTGCTCATGAATGCGGAGAGGCCGGCAACGACGAGCATCAACAACACCAGCAGGCGGGTTTCGCTGCTGCCGGCGACGCCAAGCAGCCAGTTGCCGATCGCAAAGGCGACGCCTGTTCGGAACAGGCCCTCGCCGATGACGAAAAGTCCGGCGATCAACACCACCAGCGGATCGCCGA
>JAGRHE010000004.1 GCA_020445165.1 Gammaproteobacteria bacterium | reverse complement strand
CAATTTTTCCGGCTCAAGCTGCATGCGATGAAACATAGCAGCCGGGTACCGGCGCATGCACCCGGGCATCCAGATTTGTCCGGGCAGGCAAACGCAAGCCGGCGGCGGGACTGCCTGAGCAGGCTGTCGCAGCGCCGCGCAAAGGATCGGAAAAAATATCCTCTACCCGATCATAAAACCGCCTAACCGGCCGTCGCACGCCCCCGGGCAGCCGCCGCACCATGCCAGCCGCGAACACCCTGAACCGGCACGACAGCGGGCTGTCCGCGCCCGCCGAGGGCATGACCAACCCGTTCACGGAACTCGGCCGGCGTACGGGATATCAACTCCGCCGGCACCCCGATCTTCGTGGTGAGCCGTTCGAAATCCTCGAAACCGTACGACACCATGAAGGGGTGCATGCCGGCGCCGAGCGCGGCGGCATAGTCCGTTTTTTCATCACCGCAGGCATAGGCACATGCCGGGTTGATCGCAAAACCCTCGCGTACCTGGCGGAAGGTCTCCACCTTGGACTGACGCAGCGGCACGTGTTCTATGAAATCGAGGCCATCGACGTCGACCTGCTGCCGGGTCAAGAGTCGGCGCAGCGTCGTTACCGGCTCGTGCGTGATGTTGCGCGTGACGATCCCCACGCGCAGGCCATCGTGCCGCACCAGCTCGTTCAACCAGGCGGCGATGCCCGGGTACAACATGGCCTGCTCCCGGTAGACATCGGTCAGCGTGGCCACCAGTTGGGCCCGCTTCTGACGGCCGAGCTGGCGCCGCAGGTTGCGCGGGAACTCCTTCAGGCCGCCGAGATACTTGAACATGTGGCGGCGCTTCTGGAAGCGTTCCAGGTCACCAATGCGCATGTGATGCGCTGCAAAGGTCTGCTCGATTGCGCTGAAGGCATCGATGGTCGTGCCATCGGCGTCGAGAATCAGCAGGCGGTCGTCGGTGTAAATCATCATTCGGATCCTGGTGCGATATCGCAACAGTGTTGCCGAATGATGTTGCAGTTGCGTGAATGGCCCAGCCGGGCGAAGCGACAGGCCGGCACCGGCAGTCCTGCCGGGCCGGCCTCACGTCGGCTCAGCGCCCGCGCGCGACGCGCAGGCCGAGCATGCCCAGCGCGAACAGGGCCAGTGTGGCCGGCACTGGCACCGCGCTGACCCGATACAGGGTCGTCGTGCCCGACACCTCGTTGGCCACGGCTACGTAGCCGCTGCCGCCACGGGCGTGTTGTTCGAGCAGCGCGAACACAATGCCCTCCGGACTGATGTCGCCATCTTCGAGCAGGTAGTCCTGGAACACCGGGCTGGTCGGATCGGTGATGTCGAAGATCATGAATCCGCTGGTGCGCTCCAGCCCGACCAAGGCGTAGAACCAGTCGTTGATCTCGACGATCGTGATCGACTCGGGCTCCGGTCCCTTGTCGTCCGAACGGCTGTCGACCCAGCGGTCGGGGAACTGCTCGGCGATGATCTTCTCGATCAGGCTGCCACTGTCGTAGACCTGGTTACCGTCCTCGTCCCAGATCGAGAACGAGCGCCCACCGTAGCTGTAGATCTGTTCGAACTCGTCGTCGGCATCGGTGTTGCCGTTGGCGGTCGTGACATTGAGCCGACCGAGCTGATTGTTGTCCTCGATGGCCGGGTCAGTGTAGATGGCCGGATCGAGATCGTAGCTGCCGCTGCCGACGCGTTTCTCTTCCGAGTATCCCGGGTAGTCACGCGCGTCACCTTCGTTGGCGGTCACGTAGTACAGGTTGCCGCCCACCTGGTACGAGTCGATCGCATCCGGCTGATACATGCCGAGCACCGGCCACAACTGCAGGTTGCCGTCGATACCGTCCTGGTTCGATGCATCGAACTCGTTGCCCGGCTGGCTGTGGTCCTTGTAGCCCAGGCCCTGGATCTCAGTGATCACAGGCGCGGCTCCGCTAAGGTCGATCTTGGCTACCGCGTTGTTTTCCTGCAGCGTGACGAACGCCGTCTTGCCATCCGGCGACACGGTGATGTACTCGGGCTCGATGTCCTGTTCGACGCTGGCGGTATCGTCGTTGCCGAAGATGCGGCCGCCGTCGTTCTCTATGTCTGTCTCGTTGAAGCCACCGAAGCCGAGCGTGGTGACGTCACCCGCACTGATCGCGGCGATATTGGCCGGCAGCTTGATCACGCTGATCGTGCCGACCGGGTCGACCGTATAGTCGTCGCTGGGTTCGGCCTCGTTGGCCACCAGCAGGGTCATACCGTCGGGCGTGAAGGTGACCATGTCCGGCAGGGCACCGACCTCGATCTCGGCGGTTGGCGCCGGGTTGGTGCCTGCGGCGTCTGCAGCAAAGAACATCACCTTGCCCGGCTGCTGCTTGTCGGTTCCGTTTTCGACCGCAACCGCGACGATGCCATTCTTGACCGCGACGCTGTTAGGTGCACCGCCAGGCAGCATTCCAGGCATCGATGACGTGTCCAGCGTGGCGATCTTGTTGCCGTCCTTGTCCAATACATCGACGCCCTGCTCACGGCCGTTGACGACGAAGAAGCGCTCGCTGCCCGGGTCGTAGGCGACGATCTCGGCCTCGGCGGCGAGATCACCATCCTCGACGCCCTGGTCGACATAGTTGTCGAGCGCGCTGGCCCCGGCATCGTAGGTCCACAGCTTGGTGAACTCGAGGGTCGGCGCTGCATGCAGTGCACCACTGGCGAGCAGCGTGGTGAATGCGGCCGCCACGAGGCGGCCCTGGAGTCGGCATTTTTTCATTGTTGCTTGTACCCGGCTGGTTGTTGTTTGAAGTTCGGCCCGACAACTTAGAGCCTCGATGTGACGATTCCATGACGCGAGCGGGCTCGCCGATGCCACCGCCCTGACCCGGTTGTCACGCGTTGGCAACAAAATGGAAATATGCAAGTGTGTTGCTGCAACCGGGGATAGGCCCCGTGAGACATGGGAAACCCGTCGATGAGATTGCAGCATTCACCCTTCCGCCAACTGCTCCGATTTACCTGGACTGTACTTTCGCTGGTGGCGCTGATACCGCAGATCGCCCTTGCCGAGGCTGACATTGTGGCGGCATCGCAGACCGACGGGACATTGACCACGCTGCAATCATTCGTAACCCTGCGGCAGACCATGAGCAGCGACATCGCCAAGCTGCGCAAGGAGCTCGCCTCTGCCGGTTCTGAGGCAGAGAAAGACGCGCTACGCCAGCAGCTGACCGGACTCGAATCCGACCTTCGCACCGTCACCCGCAACTTCGAGAACATTGCCGCCGGAGTGGATATCAGCAGCCTGCGTGCGCAGGAGGAAAAGGCCTTCAACCTGCAGAACGAACTGGTCGCACTGATCAAGCCCGCCATCGACGAGATGAAGGACATGACCGCCAAGGTTCGACAGAAATCCGATCTCAAGGAACGAATCGCGTACTACGAACCACGCATCAAAGTACTACAAAGCGCACTTGACAACGCCATTGCACTGCTGGCGAAAGAACCCGACGCTGCAATCGCCGAACAACTGCGTGCGACGATTGAAAACTGGCGCAAGCAGCTGGACCTGATGCAAAGCGAATTGCAGGCCACGCAGCTACAGCTCGACAAGCTGGTTGCCAGCGAAACGTCGCTGGCCGCCGCGTCACACAGCTATATGAAGTCGTTCTTCGAAAAGCGCGGCCTTTACCTGACAATTGCCCTGCTGGTCGTCATTGGCATCATGTTGTTGTCGAAACTCGCACAGCGTGGCATGCAACGTTACCTGCCCGGCTTTCGCAAACCCAACCGCAGTTTCCGGATCCGCCTGATCGAATTGATCCAGCGTGTCGTATCGACACTGCTGATGATCATCGGTCCCATGGTCGTGTTCTACATCGCCGAGGACTGGGTGCTGTTCAGCCTTGGCATCCTGCTGCTGATCGGGCTGGGCTGGGCACTGCGCCAGGCGGTGCCGCGCTACTGGCACCAGATGCAGATCTTTCTCAACATTGGCTCGGTGCGCGAGGGTGAACGGCTCACCATGGATGGTTTGCCATGGTGCGTCGAGCAGATCAACGTGTTCAGCACCCTGGTCAACCCGGTCGCCAATCTGCGCCAACGCGTGCCGCTTGCTGACCTGGTCAACCAGAAATCGCGCCCATCCTACCCTGACGAACCCTGGTTTCCCTGCCGCAAGGGCGACTGGGTGATTCTCAAGGACGGCGTGCGTGGCAAGGTGATCGGCATCGCCGCCGAGATGGTCCAGCTGGTCGAACGCGGCGGTGCGATGGTCACCTACGCCATGGCCGACTTCCTGGCCGGTTCGCCGCGCAACCTGGCAACCAATTTTCGCCTGAAGGAAACCGTCGGCATCAGCTATGCGCTGCAGAAGGATGCAACGAACACGATTCCGGACACCCTGCACCGCTATATCGAGCGACGCATCGAACAGGAAGGCTACGCGGCGCAACTGATCAACCTGCGGGTCGAGTTCGCCCAGGCCAACAATTCGTCGCTCGACCTGGTCGTGATTGCCGATTTCAAGGGCGAGCTGGGCGACCTGTACAACCGTCTGCGTCGCGCGATTCAGCGCTGGAGCGTGGACGCCTGCACCGAGTACGGCTGGGAGATCCCGTTCCCACAGATGACCGTGCACGGCGTCGGCACTGCAGAATGAGCTCTACCCGAGCCCGGGCGGCGTTGCGCGACCGGTGGTGTAGTCAGAACGGCGCCGGGCTCTGCAACTCCAGCCATGCCGAACCAGCGGGATGCTCGAAGGCGAGATATGCGGCATGCAGCAACAGGCGCGGTGCCATGCGCTGGGTGTCGGGGTCGGCATACAGCTCATCACCGAGTATCGGATGACCGAGCGCCGCCAGGTGCACGCGCAGCTGGTGGCTGCGACCGGTGGTCGGCGTCAGCTCCAGGCGCGCCGCGCGCCCTTGGTCGATCTGCTCCAGCAGGCGGTAGCCGGTATGTGCCGAACGGCCATTGTCGTGATCGACCCGGCTGCGCGGGCGGCGCGGCCAGTCCGGTGACAGCGGCAGATCGATGTCCCCGGTCGGCGGCTGCGGTACCCCGCGCACGCAGGCAATGTAGCGCTTGCTGACCCGGCGCCGCTCGAACAGTGCCCCGAGCGCGCGCTGCATGTCGCGATCCAGTGCGAACAGCAGCAGCCCGGAGGTACTCATGTCGAGCCGGTGCACGACCAGGGCCGACGGATGTTCCAACTGAACCCGGGACAAGGCGCAGTCCTGCTTGTCCGGTCCCCGCCCTGGCACAGACAACAGGCCACTGGGCTTGTCGACTGCCAGCAGGCGATCGTCACGATAGAGGATTGGCAGCGACGGAGAGGCAGCGACTGTCGGCATGCGCGAATGATCGCGCGATGCGGCGGACATTGCAGCCATGCCGCCGATCAGGGTGGTGTCACGGGCTCGCCGGCGGCGCGCCTGGCGCGGATTTCCGCGCGTCGCATCGGCATCCCGTCGATTTGCAGGAACACTTCGCTCAGCGGCGTCGTCAACGACGAGCGTCGCTTCTCGCCGCCGTCCAGGCCGACCAGGATCATCACGCGGTCGTCGGCCGCAAGCCGGAAACGTGCACGCAACCCGGCGAGATCGGCGTTGCTGATCGGCTGGCCATCGAGCAGCCCGCGGTCGCCGTAAAGTTCGATGACGCGCAGGTCGCGGTCGATGAACGCGTCGTCACGCTTTGCAATCACCTCGCGTTGCTGCCGCAACGCAGGATCGTCGGCCGAGGGGGCCGCAAGCACCAGCAACCGGGACTGCCATTGGAAACCTTCCAGCAGGTCGGCGTGTACCGGATGCATCACCAGGATGCACAGCAGCACGGGGAACAGTCGCCTTGTCATCTGATCGCCTCTCATACGGTGTATTTGTGGGACCTGCATTTCGTGGTCATACATCCCGCCGGTTCAGTCCCGCACATCGCCAGCGCCTGCCTGCGCCAGCTGACCGAGCAGTCGGCCGGCCGCAGCAACACCGCTCAGATAGGCCCCCTCGATGCGTGCGCCCTTGCACCAGTCACCGCAGACTGCCAGGCGGTAGCCGGGCTCGAACAAGGCGCCGACGTCGAGCGGCTCGGGCACCAGTGAATACAGCCAGCGATGGGCACCCCGGGTCGTGATGCGTTGCGGCGCAACCCGCAACACCCGGGCCAGCGAAGCAGCCAACTCCGCCGCTACTTCATCGGCCGGCAGGTCGAGGTGCGTCCGGGTCCAGTCGGCGCCAGCGTGTGCGACCCAGGCCACACCCGTGCGGCCGGGCTTGACATGGTTGCGCGCGATCCATCTGAAAGGCGGATCCTTGACGAACAGGCCATCGAAACCGGCCACATCATCGGTGTCGATCTCCACCATCAGCGCCCACATCGGGTCATAGTCCACGGCCGCGGCGGTTTCGGCGAATGCCGGCATGGCAGGCCTCAGCAGTTCGGCGGCCTGCGGCGCCGGTACCGCGACGGCCAGGGCATCGAAGCTTCCCAATCCGTTACCGGCATCATCCTGCAACCGCCACTGCCCGGCCTCGAAAACCGGCGCGTCGACGCGTGTCCCGCAGCGCACTTCCAGGTCCCTGGCGAGGTACTTGCCGAGTGCGTTCATCCCGGGGACGGCGACATGGCGCGTGACCGAGTCCGCGGACGGCTGCACGACCCCGTGTTCGAGCGTGGCCAGGCGTGCCTGCCAGGACTGCACCACACCAGCGTCCTGCCATGCATCCACGGCACGCCGGAAGCCAGGATCCCGTGCCGTGAAGTACTGCGCGCCGTGATCGAAGCCAACCTCGCCATAACGCCGGGTAGAGGCGCGGCCGCCCGGACCGCGCGCCTTCTCGAATACCGTCACCCGGTGCCCCTGGTCGTGCAGGATGCGCGCGGCAACCAGACCGGAGATTCCAGCGCCGATCACGGCGATCTGCAGCGGATCGCCAGTGGCCGGACGCGTCACCCGGGCTCGGTAACACGCCATGTCCAGTCGACCGGCATGCGACCGGGTGGACCTGGCACGCAGCGTGCCGGTCACCGGCCGCTCCGGGAACGGACGGTCGAACAGACCCAGCGCCCACAGCAATCCACCGTAGGAGTTCGGATCGCTGCCATCGAGGGCATAGCGATGGTTCAGGTCGATCAGCGTGGCCAGCGCCTGCTGTGGATCAGCCCGCCAGTGCGGGATCGCCTTGGCCCAGGTCATGCGCAGGTTGTTGTGCAGCTCGCCGTGGATGCGCAGCGAGGCCTGCGCGAGGTTCCACAAGTCATCACCACTGCACGAACGCGCCAGTGACTCGACATCGATGAGCGCCGGACGCGGATCAGCCGCATGCTGCATCAGCGTGTCACGCGCCCAGTCCGGCAGGGCATCGAGTGACTCCGGATCGGATGTATGAAAGCAGAAGTTGAACGCCAGCTCGCGCCAGACCAGCAGTTCGTCGAGGAACTTGTCGGCACCGTCACCGCCGACCGCTGCCGCCTCGCGCGCAACGCGCAGCGGCGAGACATGGCCGTGATGCAGGTACGGCGACAGGCGACTGACACCCTGCGGCCATTCCTGTGCCGCGTCGTTGCGCCTCACCGCATAGTCGCGCAGGCCCTGGTCACGGAAACACTCCCAACGTGCGTAACCGGCAACCGAACCGCCAGGGGTGTGCGGCACCGGCGGTACAGCGTGATCGATCGCGCAGGCCGCGCACAGGTCAGCGATATCGGCCTGTTCCAGGTCGAGCGCGTCGAAACCCGGTGAGCCTGTAAAACGGTCGGTCGCAACCTCCGCCTCGACCCAGCAGTGATCGAGTCGCGCCGCAAACGCATCCTGGTTGTGCCTGCGAAACTCGAACGCGCGCGCGAAGCGGCGAGGCTGCTGCTGCATCGGCACCAGGCAGAAGGCATCCACCGCGATCACGCTGCAACGGGCCGCTTCGGCCAGGCCGGCGGTCCAACGCGGAAACGGCGGCGCCGGGTAGTCCTCGACGACCAGCAGCGCAGCGCGCCACACCAGGTCGCGTAGTGGCGATCCGGCGCCAGGGTAACTGGCGAGGTGAAAGAGCGCGCGCACCCCGCGCGCCTCGATCTCGCGCCGGGCGTCGCGCGCCCCTTCGAGGATGAAGGCGTGGTGGCGGTCGCTGTTGTACGGATGCGTACCGCCCAGTCCCTGGTACACCAGCACCGGGAGCGCCAGCTTGTTGGCCAGTTCGATGGCGACGTCGAGTGCCGGATTCTCGTGGCCACGCACGGCGTGATGCATCCAGTACAGGACGAACTCCCCGGCAGCGGCAGCGAGCGGCTTCAGCGGACGGCAGCGTTCGGCCAGATGTCGTGGCAGGGCGTCGATTGCGGGATGTCCGGGCGCAGTGGGCAAGGTCGTCGGCCGGTGTGCTGAACCAGACCCAAAGCCTATTCGCTGCGACCGATCATTAAAGCCCCGAACACCGCGGGAATTGCCGCCGCCCGGCCCGGGTAACAGACAGCCGGCTCAGAGTGCCTCGAAGCGTCCGGCCTCGCGGTTCTTGCGCACCTTGCCGGCGCTGAAGGCGCGACCGTTCATGGCGATATACACCCCCGGCGGCAGGCTCTGCAGCGCGCCGATGGCGCAGCCGACATTGAATGCCGCATCGGAGTCTGCAAAGCGTGCCGGACGCATGGCGCCGGTGAGCACGATCGTCTTGTCTGCCAGGCCGGCCAGCATCAGCGCGCTTTCCGCCATCGAGTCGGTACCGTGGGTGACCAGGATCTGGCGCTGCGGACAGCCGGCGATCCGGTCGCACAGCAACTGGCGATCGCCGTCAGTCATGTCGAGGCTGTCCTTGCGCATCAGCGACTCGACCCGGTATTCGAACTGCACATTGGCCTGCTGCAGGATCGCACCGACACAGGGGTCGCCGATTTCATAGGCGCTCCTGGCATCGAAATAGACCTTGTCGATGGTTCCACCGCAGCTGTAGACCTGGATATTCATCACGCAGTATTTCTCTGGAGGAGAAAATCCCCGAACGGCCGCCGCGGCTGAGGCGGTATAGACCCGAGTCTGGCACGCATTGCCGCCAACCGTGGCTTTCTTGCTCTGGCTCGGTGGCGAGCATTTTACTTATCTATTATATTCTATCCATTTAATAAATCACATCGACTGGAAGGCGCTGCACGGGCGCCGTAGATTGGCCGGCCATGAAAAACCTGCAGACATTCCTGCCCTTCCTGCGCTGGTTCCCGATGAGCGGGGCGTCGGTGCGCGACGACCTCATGGCCGGGATCACGGTGGCGCTGATACTGGTGCCACAGAGCATGGCCTACGCCCAGCTGGCCGGCCTGCCGGTCGTGTACGGCCTGTATGCCTCGTTTCTGCCGGTCATCGTCGCTTCGCTGTGGGGCTCATCGAGCCAGTTGCACACTGGCCCGGTGGCAATGCTGTCACTGATGTCGGCCGCCGCGCTGGTACCGTTCGCATCACCCGGCAGCGCCGGTTTCATCGAACTGTCGGTGATGTTGGCGCTGATGGTCGGCGTGCTGCGCCTGTCGCTCGGCTTGTTCAAGCTCGGTGCGATCGTCAACCTGTTGTCGAGCCCGGTCATCGTCGGCTTCACCAATGCCGCAGCCCTGATCATCGGCCTGTCGCAGCTGAGCAAGATCATCGGAGTGCCCTTTCCACGCTCGGACCGCTACCTGGCAGATCTCTGGCACGTGGTCGAGCAGGCCGGGACCACGCACTGGCCGACGCTGCTGTTCGCGCTCGGCGCCTATGGCTTGATCGTCGCCCTGCGCCGTTACGCGCCGAAACTGCCGGGGGTGCTGATCGCGGTGCTGGCAGCCACGGCAATCGCCGCCCTGATCGACTTCGAAAGCAAGGTCACCGTGCCCCTGTCTTCGCTGAACCACCCGGAGATGGTCGAACGCGCCAGAACCTATGAAGCAACAGACCAGCGCATCGCCCTGCTCACCGAGCAGATCGCCGAGCGTTCACGCCAAATCGCCGCACTGGAAAAGGCCGGCGGCGCGACCGCCATCGCCGAGGCGGCCGGCATCGAGGCGACCGTCAGCCTGCTCGAATACGAGCTGCTGACGCTGAAAGGCGAGAACCGCGCACGGCGCATCTCGCTGCACGCGATGTGGCTGGAAGGCACCGAGGACGATGAAGGCGCCGTGCATTTCTACCCGCATGCCGACCTGCCCGCCGGGATCGAGGGCGACGGTCGCACCTGGCGTTTTGCCGGGCTGTCCGGCAACGAGATCACGCTGACTTCAGGCGGCGCCGTGGTCGGCGACATCCCGCATGGTCTGCCCGCGTTTGCGGTACCCCACATCCAACTGGACCTGGTCTTGGCGCTGCTGCCGGCCGCCCTGGTGATGGCGCTGATCGGTTTCATGGAGGCTACCTCGATCTCCAAGGCAATCGCGACGACCACCGGTGAACGCGTCAACGCCAGCAAGGAACTGATCGGCCAGGGCCTGGCCAACATCGTTGGCAGCTTCTTCAGCTCCTACACGGTCAGCGGTTCATTCTCGCGTTCGGCGGTGGCGGCGAAGACCGGCGCACGCAGCGGCCTTTTTGCGATCATCAGCGCGCTGGTCGTCGTGCTGGTGCTTCTGTTCTTCACCCCCTACCTGTACAGCCTGCCGCAGTCGGTACTGGCCGTGATCGTGATGATGGCCGTGTTCGGCCTGATCCGGGTCGCCCCCCTGGTACATGCCTGGAAGGCCGACCGACCGGGCGCTGTGATCGGCATACTCACCTTCATCGCAACGCTGGCCATGGCGCCGTCGATCGCCAATGGCATCCTGCTCGGCATTGCCCTGACCATCGTCGTCGCGCTATTCAAAGGCATGCGCCCGCGCGCCGAGATCGTCGGCCGCCGTTCTGACGGCACCTTGAGCGGAATCCGCACACACGGCCTGGCGCCGATCAGCCAGCATGTCGTGCCGGTGCGCTTCGACGGGCCACTGACCTTCACCACCGTCGCCTACTTCGAAGACATCGTGATCGAGGTGGTCGGCAAGTTCCCCGATGCGCGCGCCATCCTGGTCATCGGCAGCAGCATCAACGAAATCGACGCATCCGGCGAGGAACGCGTGCGCGAGGTCGCCAAGCAATTGCGCGGTCGCAATATCGAGTTGTACTTCAGCGGCCTCAAGCACCAGGTACTCGAGATCTTCGAGCGCACCCGGCTGGTCGAGGAACTGGGCCGCGACCGCTTCTTCCCGAACAAGGAACACGCATTGCGGGAACTGCTGGCGACCTACGACCCGCAGACGCCAGGCGGCGAGCCCCTGCGCAACAGCGCCTGATTCGGAAAGATCGCAAGGCAGCCGGACACCCGGCTGTCGCGCGCCTTTCCGGGCAACGTCCCGCATCCCTAAACCAACCTCCCGCGCCACCCCGATCTGCGCCATGATCGAATTCGCGTTACGGTAAGCGGCCAGTCCGGCCGCCATCGACGGAGGTCTCTTGCACGACATTCAATGGCTGATCATCGCCTACTTCGTGGTCGAGCTCATCGGCCTGGCGATGGCAGGCCGCGCGGTGATGACAGCGCGTACGTCGCAGGGCGCGATCGCCTGGGCCATCTCGCTGGTTGCATTTCCCCTGCTGTCGCTGCCGCTGTACCTGGTATTCGGCAGACGAAGACTCGAACGCAATGTCGCGGCACGACGGACCGTGATCAATGCCATCGAGCCGGTGCTCACGAATCTCGAACAACGTGCCTCGACCCATGCCGCGGAAGCGCCCGAGCCTGGCAGGGGACACCTGGGGCCACTTGCCAGGCTGACCCGGTTTCCGGTCGTCGGCGGCAACGATGCAAAGCTGCTGATCGACGGCGAGGCGACCTTCCAAGCCGTGTTCGAGGCTATCGACGGCGCGCAGGACTACGTGCTGGTCCAGTATTACCTGCTGCGCGACGATCGATTGGGGCGTGACCTCCAGCGCCGCCTGCTCAGTCGGCTCGCCGAGGGCGTTACGGTGCTGCTGCTGTACGACGGTGTCGGCAGCGATGGCCTGCAGGACTACCTGGCCGAACTCGAAGCGGCCGGCGCGCGGGTGGCCGAGTTCGGCGTGTCCGGCAGGCTGAGTCGCCGCCTGCAGCTGAACTTCCGCAACCACCGCAAGATCGTCGTGGTCGACGGCACCATCGGCTTCGTCGGCGGCCTGAACGTTGGTGACGAATACCTGGGTCGCCATCCGACATTGACCCCGTGGCGGGATACGCACGTGAAGATCTGCGGACCCGCGGTGACCAAGCTGCAGATCAGTTTCGTCGAGGACTGGTACGACTCTGCCGGCGACTTGCCCGAGCTGCCCTGGCGGCCGGCCCCACTGCACGCGGCAGATCGCCGGGTGCTGATCCTGCCGAGCGGGCCGGCCGACACCCTCGAGACCTGCGGCCTGTTCTTCACCCACCTGATCAGCCAGGCACGCGATCGCGTCTGGATCGTCAGTCCCTACTTCGTGCCCGACGAAGCGGTGCTCAGCGCACTTCAGCTGGCGGCACTGCGCGGCGTCGACGTGCGCATCCTGCTGCCGCGGCGCAGCGACAACTGGCTGGTCCACCTGGCTGGTTTTGCGCTTCTGCCCGAGATCCTCAACACCGGTGTCAATGTCTACCGCTATAACCGGGGATTCCTGCACCAGAAGGTAGTGCTGGTGGATGACGACACCGCCACCATCGGCACGGCAAATTTCGACAACCGTTCGTTCCGTCTGAATTTCGAGGTGACCGCAGTATTCGCCGATCGAGACTTCAGCGAACAGGTCGCACGAATGCTGAAAGACGATTTCTCACACAGCGAGCCGATCGATGCCGCGGCCGTCAGTGGGCGGCGCTGGACATTCCAACTGGCAACCCGGATGGCGCGCCTGTTGGCGCCGGTTCTCTGAAGGGGTTCAGTGCCGGCTTCAGACCGAGCCGGTTGCGCGGTAGTTGTCGCGCCGCGCCAGGTAGGCACTCACCAGCTGGTCGATGCCGTCCTGTTCATAGGGACGAAGGCCGCTCAACAGCAGACGCTTGCAGCCGTTGCCGACGACCTTGTCGCCACACAGGAACTCGAACGTCAGACGCACATCTCCGCGTTTGCCATCGACCTGCATCTCGCTGCCGGCAAGGCGCAGGTTCACGTTCGGAATGTCGACACGTTCGAGCTTGAAAGCCATGCTCTCGTAGATGACCATCGGGCGCTCGATGTTGATCATCACGCCCTGTTGCTGCATCAGTGGCAGCAGGATATGCGGGAAGTTCTGCCCGGAGAACTCGACGTAACTGCGTGCGAGACGCTCGATCAGGGCGGCATCACGCGTGCTGTCGCCGCCACGTTCGACATGTAGATAGGCCTTGCCAGCCGCATCGCGCAGTTCATAGGCATCACCCGGTTCGGCATCCAATTGCAGAAGGGTATCGGCACCGACCATACCCGAGAACCGGAAATCCATCTGCTGGCTGATGCCGTAGTGCTGCAACAGCACGGTAAACAGGAGGTCGCCCGGTACGCAGAAGCGGCGATTGTCCGGATCGTGCAGCGGATTGAAGTCACCGGCAACGGTCTTGGCGAAATCGCTGGCCAGTTGCGCGTCGATCCGCAGACCGGCGTCGTCGATGGCGTAGTAGTCGTTCAACTTCATATTCAGGGCAACTCATGTTGAGGAAAGGATCGTTGACTGAATATTACAGCGGCAAACACCGCGACATGTTAACGAACGTTGCGCGCCACATCCCGCCGGTCCCGGCAATTGCACCAGGGCGACTGCGCAGGCCAACACGGTGCCGAGCGGTCGAGACCAACCCGGTTATCGGCAGGCCACTGACGTGAATCTTGTCCCTGATCACGCCACCATCCAGATCAGCGATCGCCTCGCCCATGTGGGCCGGCAATCCTGTCCACCCGAGTGAAGTGGCAACCGGATCGTGGACACCAGCACAACCTCCCCGGTACACGGGCGGCGATCACTTCCTTGCCAGGCGTTCGATCAACGCAGCCCAGGCTGCCGTTTCGCCGGCAGGCGTGAAACGGGATCTGCGCACTAGGCAGGCATCGACCAGCGCCGCGTAGAAAACCGGATCCGACTCGGCACGCAGCAATGCAGCGCGCAGTGCCGGCGCATCACCTACCGGGTAGTAACCGGGATAGTCATCGCCGAGCAGGCCGATCGAGCCGGGTATGTCCGAAGCGATCACCGGCACGCCGGCGACCACGGCCTCGGAGATCACGTTCGCACCGCCTTCCATGCGTGACGGCAATACCAGCAGGTTGGTGCGCTGGTACAGCTTGCGTATCCGGTGACGGGCGACCTCGCCATGCCAGTGATAACGTGGATTGGATTGCATCTCCGACTCGGCCTGGCGCGCCCAGTCCGGTGTGTGCGCCTTACCGTACTGGTGCACCTGGATCCGACTTGCCGCTGGCAGGTCGCGCACTGCGAAGGCCGGCCGCAATGAGTCCTTTTCGTCGCGCAGATGGCCCACTACGCTGACGTGAAAATAGCGCGTGTAAGGATTGCGCTGGCCGATTGCTTCCGCCGACTGGTAGATCACATTCATCTTGGCGCGCTGATCCGCAGGCAGGGCATCGGCAATCAGGTCATGCAACCCGACCAGCTGATCGGCCAGCCGGATCGAGCGGATCGTCTGCTCGGGATGACTGTGGATGAAGCGGTAGGCATCAGTGCCAGTGATGGCCAGGACCAGTGGCCGGTCCGGATATTGCTGTGCGAAAGCGGCGACCGCATCGGCACTGCGCCAGGCATGCAGCGCGAGCATCATGTCCGCATTCTGGCCCGAATAGGCCGTGCTAACATCGACGCGATGACCAAGCGACTCCAGAATATCCCGCCAGCGCAAGGCCGTCGTGCGGTTGCCCGCGCGTGACGTGGGCGGCGCTGGCGTGATCAGGATAATGCGCATGGCGGTCTCGGCTACCCCGGGCAATGCCGCCCGCTTTGAGCTGCGCGGCAGCTGTTCTGGTGATCATAGTCGAGTGACCTTTTCGACACATCCCCGACCCGCAGTGATGGAAGATCATGTCTGACCCGCAATCGATTGCCGCGCAGCTGCGCGATGCCCACCAGCGCACAATGGCACTGATCGCCGGTCTCGATCGCGAACAGATGATGGGACCGATGCTGGCCACCGTTAACCCGCTGCTGTGGGAGATCGGGCACGCGGCTTACTTCTACGAGTACTGGGTATTGCGCCAGCATCTCGGACATGCACCGTTGCGCGCCGATGTCGACGCACTGTATGACTCGATCAGCATCGCGCATGACGACCGCTGGTCGCTGCCATTGCCGGGATTGCAGACCACGCTCGACTACATCGAGGCTGTCGAGGACGCAGTCGTCAAGGCGCTCGCCAACGGTGACGACGCACGGCGTGACTACCTGGCACAGTACGCGGTGTTTCATCACGACATGCACAACGAGGCCTATACCTATACCCGGCAGACCTTGCACTACCCGGCGCCCGATTTCGGCCAGCCGCCAACACCGGTGCAGTCGCATGAAGGTGACAGCGCGACCGGCCAGGACGCGCACATCCCCGGCGGCAGCTTCATGCTCGGTGCAAGACACGATCAGGGCTTCGTGTTCGACAACGAGAAGTGGGCTCACCCGGTCGAAATCGCGCCGTTCTCGATTGCCCGTACGGCGGTCAGCAACGCGCAGTTCCTCGCCTTCGTCGAAGACGATGGCTATGCGCGCCGGGAATTCTGGGATGACGCAGGCTGGCAGTGGCTGCAGGCCAGGGATGTCAAACATCCACGCTACTGGCGCCACGCCGACGGCAACTGGCAGCAGCGCTCGTTCGACCGGTGGCATCCGCTAACCGTCAGCGCGGCCGTGATCCATGTCTGCTGGCACGAGGCGCAGGCCTGGTGCCGCTGGGCCGGGCGCCGTTTGCCGAGCGAGGCCGAGTGGGAGGTGGCCGCTTCGGCCGAACCCTCTGCCGATGGCCGCTCGCTGTCAGCCGGCAAGCGCCTGTACCCGTGGGGCGACAGCGCGCCGGGGCCGCAGCAGGTGAACATGGACGGTCATGCGCTGGGCACCGTCGATGTCGATGCCCATGCCGCCGGCGACAGCGCGTTCGGCTGCCGGCAGATGCTCGGCAACACCTGGGAATGGACCGAGGACACCTTCGGCCCCTTCCCCGGCTTCACACCCGACATGTATCAGGACTACTCGCAGCCGCTGTTCGGTATCACCAAGGTGCTGCGTGGTGGCGCCTGGGCGACCCGTTCCCGCATGATCCGCAACACCTGGCGCACCTACTACGGCCCGGATCGCAATGACGTGTTCGCCGGGTTCCGGACCTGCGCGCTGTAAAGGGGACTTCGAAACCGGTCATGTCGAACATGGCTGCGCTGGCATGCATCCGGTTTTTGCTGCTCATGACTTTGCCTCTATCCTGTCACGATGAAGAATGACAACACCCCGGTCGCCAAGGACCTCGTACTGATCGGCGGCGGCCATGCCCACGTCGCGGTCCTGAAGCGCTTCGGCATGAAACCGATGCCGGGCCTGCGCCTGACGCTGATCACGCGCGACATCCATACGCCCTATTCCGGCATGCTGCCCGGCTATGTCGCCGGCCACTACGGCTACGACGACTGTCACATCGACCTGGGTCCGCTGGCGCGCTTCGCCGGTGCCCGCCTGTACCATGCCGAGGTCGATGGTCTCGACCTTGAGAACCGCCTGGTGCATGCGCACGGCCGCCCCCCGGTCGCATTCGACCTGCTCTCGATCAACACCGGCTCGCGACCCAACCGGGTCAACATCCCCGGCGTCGACGAGTTCGCGCTGGCGGCCAAGCCGATCGATATCTTCCTGCAGCGCTGGGAGAAGCTGGTGCAACGGGTGCGCGAACACGATGGCGTGTTCCGCATTGCCGTGGTCGGTGGTGGCGCCGGTGGCGTCGAACTCGCGTTGTCGACCCAGCTGCGCCTGCAGAGGACGCTGTCGCAGGCCGGCAAGGACCCGGCGGCACTGCAGTACACGCTGCTGACCGCCAGCGACAGCATCATGCAGACACATGCCGACTCGGTGCGTGAACGCTTCGAGCGCATCTTCGCCCAGCGCGGCATCGATATCCGCACCCGCAGCCGGGTGTCAGAAGTCACTGCCGAACAGGTACGCACCGAGAACGGCGACACGGTTGCGGCCGACGCAGTGATCTGGGTGACCACCGCCTCGGCCCCGACCTGGCCGCGCGAGGCAGGCCTGGCGGTCGACGACGATGGCTTCATCCGGGTTGGCGACACACTGCAGTCGCTGTCGCATGACCATGTGTTCGCGGTCGGCGACGTCGCCGCACTGCCCGATTCGCGCCCCAAGTCCGGCGTGTTTGCGGTACGCCAGGGACCGGTCCTGGCCGACAACCTGCGCGCCGCGGCACGAGGCGGCCACCTGCGCCACTACCGGCCGCAGAAGCGCTTCCTCGGACTCATCAGCACCGGCGACAAGTACGCAGTCGCATCGTATGGCGAACTTTCCTACGAATCGGCCTGGCTGTGGACGATCAAGGACTGGATCGATCGCCGCTTCATGCGCAAGTACGGCGAGCTGCCGGAGATGGCTGCAGATGATGCACCGCGTCTGGCGGCCGGGGTCGCCGACGCCGAGGCGATCAGAGAACTTTCCGCAATCGCCATGCGCTGCGGCGGCTGCGGCGCCAAGGTCGGTGCGACCGTGCTGTCGCGGGTCATGCAGCGCCTGCCGGACAGGCGTCGCGACGATGTACTGATCGGGCGGGACTCACCGGATGACTGCGCCATGCTCAGCGTGCCACCGGGCAAGGTCATGGTGCAGAGCGTCGATTACTTCCGCGCCTTCATCGACGACACCTATACCTTCGGCGCGATCGCCGCCAACCACGCGCTCGGTGACATCTTCGCGATGGGCGCCGAAGCGCAGTCAGCGCTGGCCATCGCAACGGTCCCTTACGGTCGCGAACGCATGGTCGAGGAAACCCTGTACGACGTGCTGGCCGGTGCGCTGAGCGTGCTGGAAGACTGCGGCGCCGTGCTCGCCGGTGGCCATTCCAGCGAGGGCGCAGAACTGGCGTTCGGCCTGACCGTCAACGGACTGATCGATCCGAACGCGGTCTGGCGCAAACAGGGCCTGCAACCCGGCGACAACATCCTGCTGACCAAGCCGGTCGGCACCGGCACCCTGTTCGCCGCCGAGATGCGCGGCAAGGCCAAGGGACGCTGGGTCGATGCCGCGATCCAGTCGATGCTGGTATCCAACCAGGCCGCCGCCCAGGTGCTACAGCAGTTCGGCGCGACGGCCTGCACCGACCTGACCGGTTTCGGCATCGTCGGTCACCTGTTGGAGATGACCAAGGCATCCCAGGTCGATGCCGTCATCAACGCCGATGCGGTACCGCTGCTCGACGGCGCGATGGACACGGTCGCCGCCGGCATCCTGTCGTCGCTGCAACCGCAGAACCTGCGCCTGCGACGCGGTATCCGCGATATCGAGCAGGCGTCACGTCACCCGGTGTATCCCCTGCTGTTCGACCCGCAGACAGCCGGCGGCCTGCTCGCTGGCGTACCGGCCGAACGCACCGCCGAATGCCTCGACGCCCTGCACCGGGCCGGCTATGCGTCGGCCATGGTCATTGGTCGTGTCGAGGCGAAGTCGGAGGCATTGGAGCCGATCCGGCTGATTTGATGGCCGGCTGTTCGCAGCGGTTCGTGTGGGGCAGGCTGCGCCTGCAGACTTCGGGCTTAGCCTTTGCTGCACCAATCGCCTACAGAAGAATGAGCGCAGCAAGCTATTCTTCTAGCCATTACTCATTCGATCGCTGAACCGGCTTCTCTTGCCCGGCTCGAAGTCTTGCGACGCAGACCGACAAACCCGACACACGCCGATGCCAGCAACGCCAGCGTCGCCGGCTCGGGAACGGATTGATCGGAACCGACCACGAGCGAGATGTTGTCGAACACGGCCATGTTGCTCGCACCGACGCCGCCCTGGTTGACTGAGTCGAATGCATCGAACTGACCCAACATCAGGCTGCCCCCGGCAAACGTGTCCGCAGTGTTATCGAACACGTCCAGCAGGAATCCATTCATCAGGAACGAGATGATGCCCGATACACTCGAGATCTCCAGTTCGACCCATTGGTTGAACGGACCAACCGGATCGGCCATGCCGGTCGGTACGCCCGGGATACTGCCGTCGGCAATGTCTTCGTAACCTCCGAGGCTCGTTTCCGACCCGGGGGGATCCTCGAAACGCAGGATGTCGACCGGCGAATCACCATCGGAGTCGACCGACCAGGCCAGACCGTCGCCACTGTCCGACCCGAAACGCAGCGGCACCGCGCTGCCCTGCGAGAACACGCCGACGGTCGCATACTCGGTGGTACCACCTATCCCGTTCACGTAGAGATAGAGATCGGTGGTGAAGGTGAAGTCACCGGCCGGGATGTCGGCCAGCGCGGACAGTGGAACGATGCCAACGCCCTCACCCTCGCCACTGCCCATGCAACCTGGATCATTCGGGCACTGATCGGTCAGATTGGTCTGCAACGCCACGCCGAGCGTGCTGCCACCCGTTGAATTGGGCGCTGACGGGGCACCGATGGTGCTGTAGTCGAACGCATAGTCCACGTTGCCGTCGAAGGCAATGCCCGGATCTTCCAGGGCCACGATCGGGGCCGACCAGCGGGCTGCGCCAGCGCCGTCATCCCAGTCTTCGATGAAGTCTGCGGATGCCTGGGATACGAACGTCACGGCAACGATGAGGGCCAGATGGCGCATTCGTGGAAACATTTCGTCCTCCCAATCAGATTTCACAAGGCGGGTGGCGTCAGACCGTTACGTTAGACGCCCCCACGAAAAGCGGGGCGAATCCATGCCAGGCTCGACTGCGCTTTGCGGCGATGACCAAGGCCCGCCAAGCCTGGAACCAACAGTGCGAGCATAGCCGGCAACCCGCCGAAATGGGACACCCACACGGGTATCCCGCCTGGCAAAAGGGTCTACCTCCTGTCGCCCCGATGCTTGTGCTTCCGGCCTTTTTTGAACGGTTTGCCAACAGCCGGTTCGCGCAACGAAGCCGTGCCATCGATCAAACTGTTGACATAGTCGTAGGCCATATCACCAAACACCCCGCAGGCCTTGAGGCTCTCATCGACGGCCGACTGGAAGTGCACACCGGCCCAAACCCGGCTTTGACCACACAGCTGTTCGAAGTCTGTCCAGGTCGGGAAGCTCAACGTCGTTTCGACCGCCGGCGTGATGCCAGGCTCGATACGGGATGAACCGGCGGCGCGGACCACGTCGTAGTTGAGGGTGTCGCTGCCCAGGTAGAGACGTGCGGCCTGTGCGTGAGCGGCACAGAAGCAGGAAGAAGCCGAAGGGTACTCGGGGTGGTCTGCTTCTTCGAGGTAAGACTTCCACTCCTTGGCCGGCAGCGTCGCGGTGCCTTGTCCCGGGCCGGCCCAGGCAGTGACTTCATCATTGCCATAGATGTAACGGATGGCGCTGAACGGTCGCACGGCATCGTACTCACGCTTCCAATGCCAGATCGTGATGCCCGCATCGTGCGCGGCCATGTTGACCAGGAAGTCCAGGTGGACCCATTCCAGCGTCGACAGGCCCAGCGCGGGTTCGGCGAAGACCGCGGACAGACCGAGACTGTCGAACTTGTTGTCGAAGAACTCGGCCATGAGCTTCTTCTCGTCGGTCAGGTTGGCCGAGGCTTCCAGGACTTCGTCGGCCTGTTTCTTGTAGCGGTACCAACGATGGGGATTGCTGTTCTTCGGTGGCGGGATGAAGTGATCAGCCGGGTCGTCGTAGGAGTATGGCTCGACCAGAGCATACTGCGGGGTGACGAATTTCTGGATCTTGTAAAGACCCAGGCCCTTGCGCTGGATATCCGGCTGCCAGCGTGATGCGTCATGCAGCTGGTGCGCATCATTGACTGGCTTGTAACGGGTGTAGTCCGAGAAAGGTTCCGGATTGAAGGTTCGACCATCGTCGAATCCCAAGGTGTTCATGCCGTCGTTGATGCGACCGATCAAGACGCCCTGCGCAGCGACATTGCCAAGTCCCTCGGGTGTCGTGATGTCGTTGGAGTTGTTGTCCGGGTCGAGACCGATGCTGGTCATCATGTTTCGCCATACCTGCTCGCGATTCGGTGCCAACGCCATCAGCACGCGGAACGATGCGTGTGTCAGTGCGGTATTGATGTTGCGCTCAGTGGTCGACTCGGATGCAGGACGCCGCCCCAGATGCGAGTAAACACCGACCGCGGTCGGGTGGTACGGTGCAGTCGCGTCGAACCAGGCGTTGGTGAGCAGCGTGGTGGCTCGCAGGATCAGGGTTGCGTCGCCGGCATTCTCGGAGACGTCCTGCAGAGCGATCGGGATCACCGTCGGGATGACGACTTCGATGGCGGCGTTTCCGGTATCGAGATCCAGGGCTCTCGCGCCGTTACCGAGTTGCAGTGCCAGCAGCGATGCCGCCAGCACCAGGGGTTTCACGCGTTTGTTCATCTGACTCCTCCAGTTATGTTTTTTCTGATCAGGCCGGAGCCGGACATGCTCCGAACCCTCGTTTGGCAGGTTAATGTCTTACCACCAACCCAGCAATTGAAAACGATGTATGGCGTTCAGCGGGCGAGCGATTTGGCACGAAATGCGCATAAATGCTCAGAGCGGTTCATCGGCCGGCTCGCGGCGAAAGCAGAGGTTGAGGATTCGGCTATGCTGAAATTCGATGATCCAATCATTTGCGTCTGCGCAAAACCAGCTGCTGGGTCGACGCGCCCCGACTTCACGAGCGCTCACCAACCAGGCATTCGATTAGGGAGGGGCAGACATGACCGGAACAGTCAGGTTCTTGTGCCGCACTCTCGCGTCCGGACTGCTCATCGGCTTGCTGGCGTCCATGCCGGTACGCGCCGGCCTGCTGAAGGTCGGGTTCGAAGCGCTCTATCCAGGCAGTGCGGGTGCGATAGGTATCACTGGCGACAAGCTGTTTTCCGGCACCCTCATCTACGATCTCGACAATCGGCGCACGGATGTGGACGAGCAGGCGTTCGCCCTCGTTTCCGGCTCGGTGATGGTCAACGGCGTCGAGTTTGCTGCACTTCCAGGCGCGGCGAACAGCGAGCTCCTGTATCTCGACCGATTGGGTGGACGCGTGGCTGCACAGGCAACATTCGATTTCTCCATCGATGTCGTTCAGGTCTTCTACATCGGGATCATATTCTTCGACGTAGCATTCGACCCCGGCGCCGTGCCATTCGATCCAACGAGCACGGCCTATCTGACCAGGTTCTTCTCTGTACGGTACCAGGGCGCTACCTGTGATCCGGACTTTGGGTGTGGCATTGGTTTGAGCGACGATTTTTCCGTCAGCGTCGAGTTTGTCGATGTCAGCGAACCACCCATGGTTGCATTGATGCTGGCATTGCCGGCCTGGATCGCCATTCGGCGGCGACGCTGGCGCGCAACCCCATGGACCGAGAAAACCGGATCAGGGGACAGACAGGCCGGGTGACAGGCGAGCCTGTTCTCTGCCCCGTTTCTTGCTGACGGTCGAAACCTCACCCTGCCCCGCTATGGAATCAACAGGTCACCTGGGTGGTCGACATCTCGCAGCACACCGGCATCGCCAGTCTCGATCAAGGTGAGATTGCGGCGATGTTCCTTCAGCAGGTCGCGCGCACCACTGTCGCCGTCCAGGCTCACCAACTGTGCGAGCCAGCGACTTGCAAAACCCACCGGATGACCGCGTTGGCCCGAATAAGACGGCGCTGCGAGCGAGGCATCTGCCGCCAACGCGCTGTGCACCTGTTGTATGGTCTCGACCTCGATCCACGGCATGTCAGCCAGTGCGATGACCCAGCCCTGCACAGCGGCGCTCGCCTTGACGCCGGCCGCGATACTGCTGCCGATGCCGCGCTGTGCGTCAGCATGCACGACCAGGTCGAGCCCCGCTGCGCGCATTGCTGCGGCAAGCTCGCCATCGCCGGATCGCACCACGGCCAGTGAACGCGGTATTGCTGCCACCAGGGTTTTTGCCGCGGCGACGGCAACCGGCTCACCAGCGGGCAACGGCTGCAACAGCTTATCCGCACCGAAGCGTTGCGAGCTGCCGGCCGCGAGCAGGATACCGACAATCGTCTTATCCGCTGGCGCGCGCCGCATGCAAGTCGCTGCTGTGTGCCACCGCGTTTCGGGTCGCCGTGATCTCGGCCAGGATCGACAACGCGATCTCTGCCGGTCGCTTGCTGCCGATCGGCACGCCGGCCGGGCCATGAATGCGCGCCAGCTGACCGGATGTGTAACCGAGTGAACGCAGCCGCGTGCTGCGCGCGGCCGCCGAACGGGTCGAACCCAGCGCACCGATGTAGAAGGCCTGCGATTCCAGCGCCGCACTCAATGCCAGGTCGTCCTGGCGTGGATCATGCGCGAGCGTGACGATCGCGGTGCGTGCCTGGTCGGCCAGCGCCCGCACGGCATCGTCCGGCATGTCGCGCGTGTAGGTAACACCTGCCAGTGGCATCGGCGAACTAAACCCGTCGCGCGGTTCACAGATGGTGACGGCATAATCGAGTTCCAGCGCCATGCGTGCCAGATGACCGGCCAGCTGCCCGTCGCCGACCAGCAGCAGGCGCCATGCGGGGCCAAAGGTTCGGATGATGTCCGTCTCACTGGTCTGCAGCTCGGTGCCGGCCTTGCCGGCGTGCAGGCTGGCCTCACCGGTCTGCAGGCACAGCCGGCGTGCGACCAGTTCGCCGCGTGCGATCCGTTGCAGCAACAACGCAAGCGGTTGCGGCGCGTCGAGATGCTCGACCAGCAGTTCGAGCCGGCCGCCGCACGGCAGGCCCAATCGCCCGGCCTCGGCGCGGTCTACACCGAAATCGAGCAGGGTCGGTCCGGGACCGGCGATCTCACCGTTGCCAAAACGGCTGACGAGCGTCTGTTCGACGCAGCCACCGGACACCGAACCGACGAACTGGCCGCGGTCGTTCATCGCCAGCAGCGAGCCCGGTGGTCGGGGCGATGAGCCCCAGGTGCGCACGACCATGACCAGTGCGACACGCCGGCCCTGTTGCAGCCAGTCATGTGCCGCCTCGAGGACCATGCTGTCGTCGGCGTGATGATTCATCCCGGGTACAGCTTCGACGACCTGCGCTCAGGCAGCGCGCAAATCGGCAGCGTCGAGCGGCAGCTCGCGGATGCGCTTGCCGGTGGCCGCGAAGATGGCATTGAGTACCGCCGGTGCAGCCACCGCGATCGTCGGCTCACCGACACCGCCCCAGAATCCGCCGGACGGCATCACGATGGTTTCCACGGCCGGCATCTCGCCGATCAGCATCGAGCGGTAGGTGTCGAAGTTCTGCTGCTCGATCGCACCACCGGCAACGCTGCAGCCGCCATACAGCATTGCCGACAGACCGAACACGAACGAACCCTCGACCTGGGCCTCGATCTGCTGCGGGTTCACCGCGTAACCGCTGTCGGTCGCGGCAACGATGCGGTGGATCTTCAGTGCGCCATCGCGCACCGAGACCTCGGCGCAGGCCGCGACATGGCTGCCGAAGGCCTTGCACACGGAAAGTCCGCGATGCACGCCATCGGCGGCGGTCTTGCCCCAGCCGGCGCGCTCGGCCACGGCGTTGAGCACGGCGAGACCCTGCGGGTGTTCGGCCATCAGCGCGCGGCGGAATTCGAGGGCGTCACGGCTGGCGGCATGCGCGAGTTCGTCCAGGAAGCATTCGAGGTAGATCGCGTTCTGGTTGATGTTGACCCCGCGCCAGAAACCGGGCGGCACCGGCGGATTGCGCATCGCGTGATCCACCAGCAGGTTGGGCACCGAGTAGCTGATGGCGTGGTCGCCATCCGGCAGCAGGCCCTGGAAGGTGACCATGTCGGCCCCGCCATTCAGCGCACCGGGCATCACCGCGGCGAGAATCGACTGGCCGGACAGGCGCACGCGCAGACCAACCAGTCTGCCGTCGGCATCCAGGCCACCGACCAGGCGCGCCTTGGTGATCGGGTGGTAGGCTCCGTGGGCCATATCCTCTTCACGCGACCACATCAGCTTGACCGGTGTGCCGGGTAACTGGCGGGCGATCTTGACCGCCTGCTTCACGTAATCGCTGAAACCGCGCCGGCCAAAACCGCCACCCAGGTGGATCTTGTACACCTCGCACTTCGTCGCCGGCAGGCCGGCCGCGTCGGCTGCTGCCTCCAGCGCCGCTTCGCCGTTCTGGGTCGGACACCAGACCTCGCAGCGCTCCGCCGTCCAGCGCGCAGTGGCATTCATCGGCTCCAGCGTCGCATGGTGCTGGAAGGGATAGGCATAGACCGCTTCGAGGCGCTTGGCAGCGCCGGCAATCGCAGCATCGGCATCGCCGACCCGGTTGCCGACGAAGGCATCATCGGCATCCAGCCCTGCAACCAGCATCGCGTCGATCGACGCACTGCTCAGGGACGCGTTCGGCCCCTCGTCCCAGGTGATCGGCAGCGCACGCAGCGCGCTGTCTGCCTGCCACCAGGTGTCGGCGACAACCGCGACGGCATTGTCATCGACACGCAGCACGGCACGCACGCCCGGCATATCGCGCACCCTGCTGTCGTCAAACGAAGCCAACGTGCCGCCGAACACCGGGCAGGCACGGATCGATGCGTTCAGCATACCGGGCAGTTTCAGGTCGGTACCGAAGACCTGCTCCCCGGTCACCTTCTCGTGCGTGTCCAGGCGCTTGACCGGCTGACCGGCGAGCTTCCAGTCCTTCGGATCCTTGAGCGTGACGCTGTCGGGCGGCAGCAGGCCCGCAGCGGCGGTCGCCAGCTCACCATAGCGCAGCGACCGGCCACTCGGCGCATGCGTGACCACGCTCGCCGCTGCGCTGCATTCGTCAACGGACACCCCCCAGCGCTGCGCCGCGGCCTCGATCAGCAGGGTGCGCGCCAGCGCGCCGCCTTCGCGCACGTACTGGTGACTGCCGCGTATACCGCGGCTGCCGCCGGTCGCAAAGCTGCCCCAGGGCCGGTTGCGCGCCAGGCTCTGCCCGGGCGTCGGGTACTCGGTGCGCACCCTCGACCAGTCACACTCGAGCTCTTCCGCCACCAGTTGCGCGAGGCCGGTCAGCGTACCCTGGCCCATTTCCGAGCGCGCGATGCGGATGATGACGGTGTCGTCCGGCTGGATCACGACCCAGGCATTCACCTCGGGCGCTTCTTCGGCGCCGCCTTCGGCCTGCACCAGGGGCAGGTACAGCCCGAGCGACAGGCCAACGCCGCCGGCCGCACTGCCGATCAGAAATTCACGCCGCGAAAGCATCACCTTGCCAGTGCTCATGACGACCTCCCGCCACGGCTGCGTTCGGCTGCCAGGTGGATGCCGCGACGCACGCGGTTGAAGGTGCCGCAGCGGCAGATGTTGGTCAGGCTGGCATCGATATCGGCGTCGGTCGGTGATGGGTTGCTCGCGAGCAGGGCCGCGACACTCATGATGATGCCCGGCTGGCAGTAACCGCACTGCGGCACATCGAGTTCGTCCCACGCCTGTTGTACCGGATGACTGCCATCGGCCGACAGTCCTTCGATCGTGACCACCTGCTGCGAATCGCCCACCGCACTGACCGGAACCACGCAGGCCCGCACCGCTCGGCCATCGATATGCACCGTGCAGGCACCGCACACGCCGATACCGCAGCCGTACTTGGTGCCGGTCAGTCCGAGCTGCTCCCGGATCACCCACAGCAGCGGTGTCGAAGCGTCGACGTCGATTTCGACCCTGTCACCATTGATGATCAGACTCGGCATACTCACCCCCCGCGCCCAAAGCGCCCGCCGCATTGATCGCCAGCGGGTCCAAACCTGCAGTATAGACAGGTGGCAGGCAGCAGGTCCGCGCTTTGTCCTGGATCATGCACTGGCTGATTTTCCGTTGCCATGTTGATGACTTGCGCGGTACACAGACTACCCCGCCTTGGCAGTACGAAGACCGGGAGATTGCTGCATACAGACGCGCTGGTGCCGGGGCTCCGGCCAGAAGCGCAGGGGGGACTCATGACAACAGCTCAAAGGTTTGCGGGGACCAAAGCCGGAACCCTGGCGTTGGTGCTCGCCGCCTGCCTGGGTGCAAACGCATCGACAGAACTGGAAGAGTTCGACAAGGCACTGACACTGACCGCCGATCCGAAAAACGGGGCCAGGCTGTACAGGAACTGCGTTGCATGTCATGGCGGAGAAGGCTGGGGCGACGCCAGTGGCGCCTATCCACAGATCGCCGGGCAATTGCCGAGCGTGATCATCAAGCAACTCGCCGATATCCGTGCCGGCAACCGCGACAACCCGCTCATGCGTGCGTTCAGCAGCCGGAGGGCGCTGGGTGATGCGCAGAGCATCGCCGATGTGGCCGCATACATCTCGCAACTGCCGATGACACCGAATAACGGACTGGCGCCGGGTGGAGACCTGGTCCATGGCGAAGCGATCTACAAGCGAGACTGCGCCGACTGTCACGGCGACCACGGCCAGGGCGACCAGGCGGAGCACATACCGGCCATCTATGGCCAGCACTACCAGTACCTGGTCAGGCAGTTCCACTGGATCCGCAATGGCCGCAGAAAGAACGCCGACCCGGAGATGATCGAGCAGATCGAGCGTTTCAGCGCCCGCGACATATCCGACGTAATGGCGTACACGGCAAGCCTGGAACCACCGCAGGAGAAGCTTGCCGCGCCCGGCTGGACCAACCCGGATTTTCCGCCGCAATGGCGCGGCTGGCGACCCGATACCGGTCAGCGCTGAGCAGGCACGCGACAGGTCTTCGACGCACCAGCGGAAGTCGCCCAAAGACGGCGCATCCGGCCGGTCTCACGTAAAGGCTCAATAGGCAGCCAGGATCTTCTGCATCGCCGGCCGACGTTTTGCATAGTCGACGGCGGTCTTGCCATCGGCGTCGCGCCGATCAAGTGCCGCACCGCTGGACAACAACACCCTGACGACGTCCTCGGCATTGGCAGAGATGCCTTCCATCAATGCCGTCAGACCCTGGTTGTCCTGCGCATTGATGTCGGCCCCCCTGGCAAGCAGGAGTTCGGCCGATTCCCGGTTGCGATTGCCGGCCGACCAGATCAACGCGGTCGAACCGTCATTGGCGCGCGCGTTGACGTCCGCGCCTGCATCGAGCAACAGCGCAATCTCCTGCGGATTGCCGTCCTTGCCGGCAGCATGAATCAACGCGGTCAGCCCGTGTTCGTCACGCAGACTGACATCGGCTTTTGCCGCGAGCAGCAATCGCACCACCTCGGTATGACCACGCGCCGCGGCATTCATCAGTGAGGTCGCCTGGTGGCGATCGCGGGCATTAACATCGGCACCCTTGAACAGCAACTGCTCGGTCATGTCGACGATGCCGTAGCGGGCGGCCAGCATTAACGCAGTCAGCCCCGACCGGGTATGCGCCTCGACATTGGCACCACGTTCGAGCAACAGCGCCGTGATCTCGACCTGGCCGTGTTCAGCGGCGAAGGTCAGCGCGGTGCAGCCGTCCCTGGTGGTCTGGTTCACCTCGGCGCCCCGGCTGATCAACACCGAAGTGGCCGTGATATTGCCGTTCTCGACCGCGTTCATCAGCGCGGTCTTGCCAAACGCGTTGGCGGCGTTGACGTTGGCACCACGATCGAGCAATACAATCAACTCATCGTCGTCATCGACGCTTGCCGCGATACGCAGGGCACGATCGAGGTCATCCGTTGCTGCGGCGACAGCGGCCGGTATCACGCACAATGCCAACAGGACCAGCAACCAGGCCGTGAATGGATACCGATGGTTGGTGGATGCGCGCTTCATTGCTCCGTGCCCGCCGTTTCTTCGGCCGGCTTCTTCGGCAACTTGTGTGCAATGCCCTGGTGACAGTCGATGCAGGTCTCACCCTCGTCGATTGCACGACTGTGACGCTTTTGCGCATAACGGTCCTGTTCACTCAGATCCATGGTCGCGAAGTCGTGACAATTGCGACACTCGCGCGAATCAGTCTCACGCATGCTGTCCCAGACCCGGTTGGCCATGGTCCAGCGATGTGCCTCGAACTTTTCCGGCGTATCGATGGTGCCGGCGAGCTTGTGATAGATCTCGTTGGTCGCCTTGATCTTGCGGATCACCTTGTGGATCCACGGGCGTGGCACATGGCAGTCGGCGCACGTCGCCTGGACCCCCGACGCATTCTTGAAATGCACCGTTTCCTTGTATTCCTCGTAAGGCGTGTCACGCATTTCATGACATGAGGTGCAGAACTCCATCTTGTTGGTGTATTCGAGAACGGTGTTGAAACCGCCCCAGAAAAGGATGCCGATCACCACTCCAATAGACAGCAGGAACAACGTGGCCAGGGTCGCGAAACCCTGGTTGATTCGACGGCTAAGGTGCGTGGCATTTTTCATGTTATGGACACGTAACGCTGATCGAACGGTCAAAACATGCTAACGGAGGCGCATGGCGCGGGGTTTTGCCGTGGATCAATTGATCCAGATTATGTCGAAGTCGGAAACGGGTCCCGAAAACGGGAATGGACTGCTGCACGCGCCTGCTGCGCGGAACGCCTGTCCGTCACGTTGCATCACGCTGCATGGTGCCGACTCAGCCCTCCGGTGCGGCGAGATCATTCAGTGACCAGTCGTACTGGTAGCTGTCGATCGCACCGATACCGTCGAGCTTGGCCCGCAGAGCGGGATCCGCATGGCGGCGGATGTGAGCGAGGACACCACCGTCGACTTCGAAATCAGACTTGAACCAGTTGTAGATGCTCGATGCGGTCACCCTACCCTGGTCGACGCTGACACCGCGCGGATGGTTCACATAGTCTGCTGCCGCCCTGTCGAGCAGGCGCTCACTGTTTGCCGCGGTGAATGCCTCCGGCTGCAGATCAGGGCAGCCGACCGATGCACAGTTCACCGCGTAATGGATGCGTGGATCCCTCCAGATCGGGCGCAGAATGCGGTGCTCGATATCATCCAGGCCGACCGACTCACCGTTGATCGTGACCAGTTTCTTCTTCCACGGTCCATCGGCGAACAGGCCGGGCGAGATATCGATGTCACGGATGCTGGCTACCGGGTAGTGGTCAAGCACCACTTGTACCGTCAGTGCGTTGTACAGGTTGACCCAGTAGGCGAACTGCTGCGCACGCGCGTAGCTGTCGATATCCGATCCAGCGAGGCTGTCGATGTAGGCATCGAGCGCCTGCCGGTCGCTGTCACTCACCGCGGCATAGGCCACGCGCCGCATACCGTCCCCGCTGCGCTTCACGTACGTTTTCAGAAACCGGTCCCATGTCGCATGATCGATCACGCGAGCGTCGTCGGCCGCATGCGCCTGCCAGCGCGGCCACAATTCGGCATCAGGTGCGAACAGGCGCTCCAGCGCGCTGGCACCCACCAGGCCGGGCAACAGCATCAACCCCAGCAACAGCGCGGGGAATGTCGACGGGCAATGGTCAAACCTTTTCATGTATCGGCGTCCTGGCAGGGGAAATCGGCCCGGGTCGACGGCAAACCGCGGCCCGTTTCCCGTGTAGACCGGGCCCGACGGCCATTCGTTTCACAGTCGGACCAGGCTGGAGCGCGTGACTGGCAATCTGCCGGACAGGGTGGCCATGAAAGAATTGCGCGGGCGAATCGGTCTTTTGCAGGTAATACTCAGGTGTCCGGCGCAACTGCCCGGGCGGCAATTGCACACTGCAGATGACGCTGGCGATACAGCGCCGCTGGATGCGAGGAACAGAACGTGTCGAAAACAAGAATCAGCCTGCTCATTGTCATCGCGGCGGCGATTGCAGCGTTCTTCATCTTCGATCTGGGGCGCTTCCTCGACCTGGAGTTCTTCAAGCAACAACAGGCGGCGATCGAGGCTTTCCGCGACCAGCGGCCGTTGCTGACCGCGGCGATATTCTTTGCCATCTACGTCGCGGTGACCGGGCTGTCGCTGCCCGGTGCAGCGGTGATGACACTGGTCGGCGGTGCGATCTTCGGCCTGTTCTGGGGCCTGGTAATCATCTCGTTCGCGTCCAGCATCGGCGCGACGCTGGCCTTCCTGGTCAGTCGCCTGCTGTTGCGCGACAGCGTGCAGCAACGCTTCGGCGACAAGCTGCGCACGATCAACGCCGGCATCGAGCGCGAGGGTGCGTTCTACCTGTTCGCGCTGCGCCTGGTGCCGGTGTTCCCGTTCTTCGTCATCAACCTGGTCATGGGCCTGACCCCGATCCGCACCTGGACCTTCTACTGGGTCAGCCAGCTTGGCATGCTCGCCGGCACGATCGTGTACGTGAACGCAGGTACCCAGCTGGCCCAGATCGACAGCCTCGGCGGCATCCTGTCACCGGGCATCATCGGCTCGTTCGTCCTGCTCGCGCTGTTCCCGTTCATCGCCAAGCGCGTGCTGGGCTGGATCAAGGCGCGCAAGGTGTATGCAGCCTGGCAGGACAGAAAACCTTCGCGCTACGACTTCAACCTGCTGGTGATCGGCGCAGGCTCGGCCGGCCTGGTCTCGGCCTACATCGCCGCGGCCGTGAAGGCCAAGGTGGCGCTGGTCGAGAAACACAGGATGGGCGGCGACTGCCTGAACACCGGCTGCGTGCCGTCGAAGGCGCTGATCCGCTCGGCCAAGTTCATCGCCCAGGCCAGGCAGGCGGAAAAACTCGGCATGCAGGCGGTAACCGTCGACTTCCGCTTCGCCGACCTGATGCGGCGCGTGCAGCGTGTGATCGACAAGGTCGCGCCGCATGATTCGGTCGAACGCTACACCAAGCTCGGCGTCGACTGCATCCAGGGTGAGGCGCGCCTGACATCACCCTGGACCGTCGAGGTCACGACCGACGAAGGCCGGCGCGAGGTGTCTGCCCGCTCGATCATCATCGCCGCCGGCGCGCGCCCCTTCGTGCCGCCGATCCCCGGTCTCGACGAGGTCGGCTACCTGACCTCGGACGATGTCTGGCAACTGCAAGAACTGCCACCACGCCTGGTGGTGCTCGGCGGCGGCCCGATCGGCTGCGAACTGGCGCAGGCCTTCGCCCGCGTCGGTGCCAGGGTCACCCAGGTCGAGATGGCGCCGCGCCTGATGCCGCGCGAGGATCCGGAGATCTCCGAGATGGTGCGCCAGCGCTTCGTCGACGAGGGCATCGACGTCCGCCTGGACACCAGGGCCGAAGCCTTCCGCCTCGTCGACGGCGAGAAGCACCTGATTGCACGGCATGGCGGCGAGGAGATCGACATCGCGTTCGACCAGGTACTGGTCGCGGTCGGACGCGCGGCCAACACCCAGGGCTATGGTGCCGAGGACATCGGCATCGAGCTCAGCGAGCGGCGCACGATCCGGGTCAACGAGCACATGCAGACCAACTACCCGAACATCTTCGCCTGTGGCGATGTGGCCGGGCCGTACCAGTTCACCCATACCGCCGCACACACCGCCTGGTATGCCTCGGTCAATGCGCTGTTCGGCCACGTGCGCAGGTTCAAGGTCGACTACTCGGTGATCCCGTGGGCCACCTTCACCGATCCCGAGGTCGCTCGGGTCGGCCTGAACGAGACCGAGGCGAAGGAAAAAGGCATCGACTACGAACTGACCACCTACGGCATCGACGATCTCGACCGTGCGATCGCCGATGAAGCCGCCGAAGGCCTGGTCAAGGTGCTGACGGTTCCGGGCAAGGACAAGATCCTCGGCGCGACCATCGTCGGCGACCACGCCGGCGAGCTGATCATCGAGTTCATCCTGGCCATGAAACACGGCCTGGGACTTAACCAGATCCTCGGCACGATTCACATCTACCCAACCTGGGCCGAGGCCAACAAGTACGCGGCCGGCAACTGGAAGCGTGCGCATGCGCCGCAGCGCCTGCTCGAATGGGTCGGCCGCTACCATGCCTGGCGGTGCGGTGCCTGACCTTCGCAGCCGACCATCGGCAGGCATCGTCGTCGCGCTGACGGCGACGCTGTTCGCCCTGACCGCCTCGGCTGCCACGCTCGGCCATTTCTCGGCCATGTCAGCTGGCGCCGATTTCGGCGATGACTGGCGCGTGACCACACTGTCCGATGTGGAGCCGACCCGCTTCGAGCTGGTCACGGTGGATGGCCGAACGGTGGTGCAGGCACGTGCCCAAGGCGCGGCCGCCAGCCTGGCCCGCGCCGTGCAGCAACCAGTCGACGATACGGCGCGCCTGCACTGGCGCTGGCGCATCGACCGCGTGGTCGAGAACTCGGACATCGCCACGAAACAGGGTGACGACTTCGCTGCCCGCCTGTACGTGTTCTTCGATTTCCCGCTCGATCGCCTGTCACTGGTCGAGAGCACCAAGCTGCGCCTGGCCCGCTGGTGGTACGGTGACCAGGTCCCGGCCGCGGCGCTGTGTTACGTTTGGGCCAACCGCGAACCGCCCGGGACACGCACCTGGAACGCCTATACCAGTCGCGCGCGCATGATCGTGCTGCGCAACGCGGCAGAAGGCGTCGGCGAATGGGCGGACGAGATGCGCCCCCTCGCCGCGGATTTTCGCGAGGCCTTCGGCGACGTGATACCGGTCGTGACCGGGATCGCGCTGGCGGCCGACACCGACCAGACCGGGGAAAACGTGACCGCCTGGTTCGGCGATATCGGCATCTCGCGCTGACGCAGGAAGAAGCTGCAACCAAATCCGCAGGAGGGCGGGACATGGGATTGTTTGGCCTCGGCCGCCGCGAATCATTGATCGACGAACAGCAGCTGGACTGGATGTTCGCGGTGTTCGCCTGGGCGCTGCGCAACTTCGACCCGCTGATGTTTCGCGACGAGACGCAACTGGTCACGCCGACCAACGCGCATTTCCCCGGTCGGGCGGACAATGCCGACGACATGGCACGCCTGATCTTCGAACGCGTGGTGGACTATGCCGGCATGCGGCATTGGCCACTCGGCCTGGTGCCGCCGGGCAGCTGCGCCATACCTGCGGTCGGCAATATCCGGCTGGCCGGCCCTGAACGGGGTGGACGGGCCACGGCCATCACCGCAACGTCCACACCGGTATCGGCCGCGCTGACCATCAGCTACGACCCCGATCAGCTGAACAACCCCGAGGCCATGATCGCGGTATTCGCCCACACCCTGGCGCACTATCTCGGCAGCTCGGCAAACGAGCCGCCGCCGGGCGGCGCCGAGCACTGGCCGCAGACGACCGAGGTGCTGGCCGTGTTCCTCGGTTTCGGCCTCATGTTTGCTAACACCGCGCTGGTGCTGCCGCGCGGCGGCTGCTGTGGCGGCCCGGTCGTACGCCGGGCGGCCAGCGTGACCCAGCACGACATCACCTATGCACTGGCGCTGTTCGCTGCGCTCAAGCAGCTGCCACAGAAAGACGTGCTGACACACCTGAAGAAGTCGCTGCGTGGACATTTCAAGCGGGCGCTGCGTGAGCTGCAGGACCAACACGGGGCGCGGCTACAGGAACTTCGCGACCTGATGGGTTCGACACAGGTCATATCGAAAAGGACCGGTGCCGAATCGGTGGCTTGAGGGCACCGCGAACAGTCCATTTTTCGTCATTCCCTCGAAGGCGGGGATGACGAGTTCTTGGGCATTTCATTAACACGCGGCACCGCAGTGCCCGCGGGCCGATCGCGGATCGGCAGCCGCCGCGGCGGCGACCTTGGCCCGGACGGAAGGAAACATTTACAGGCGCCATCCGGTCCTTGATCCTGGTGCTGCTGGCGCGACAACCGGATTCCGGACCCGTTTGCCAGCCACCCGGGCGGCTTCGTGACCGCCCGTGACCGGGAGCGCGGCACGATTTGCCCCCGGTGATTGTGTGGTCGAATCGTTCGCACCTTGCATGTCGCACGGTTGAAGCACAGCCCCCGTTTACTCTAACGTCCCGAATCAGAATCCCCCGACAGGCAAAACAAGGAAAAACCACCGTGACCCGATCAAGTACTGCCAGGAAATGGATCGTCGGCCTCGTCGCCGGCCTGCTCTCGACGACGGTCGTCGCAGCCGAAACCTTCGTGTTTACCGCCATCCCCGACCAGGACGAGGCGCGCCTGATGGAGCGCTTCGGCAAGGTCGCCGACTACCTGACCAAGACCCTGGGCGTCGAAACCCGCTACGTCCCGGTCAAATCCTACGAAGCGGCCGTGACCGCGTTCCGCAACGACCAGGTGCAACTGGCCTGGTTCGGTGGACTGTCCGGCGTGCGTGCGCGCCTGCTGGTGGACGGCTCCGAAGCCATCGCCCAGGGCGTCGAAGACCCCAAGTTCGAGACCTATTTCATCGCCCACGCCAGCACCGGCCTGCAGGCGTCCGAGGAGTTCCCGAAGGACATGGCCGGCAAGACCTTCACCTTCGGTTCGAAAGGTTCGACCTCGGGCCGGCTGATGCCCGAGTACCACATCCGTCAGCAGTTCGGTAAGGCACCGGACGAGGTGTTCTCGAAGGTGGGCTTCAGCGGCAACCATTCCAAGACCATCGCGCTGGTGCAATCGGGCGCCTACCAGGTCGGTGCCACCAACTTCCAGGTCTGGAAGAAGGAACTGGCCGACGGCACGATCGACACAAGCAAGGTCTCGGTGATCTGGAAGACCCCGACCTACCCCGATTACCAGTGGTCGATCCGCGGTGATGTCGATCAGCGCTTCGGCGATGGCTTCAAGGAAAAGGTGCGCGCCGCGCTGCTCGGCATGAACGATCCGGAGCTGCTGGCATCGTTTCCGCGCGAAGGCTTCATTCCGGCTTCGAATGCGGACTTCGACCCGATCCTCGAAACGGCGCGCGCGATCGACCTGATCGACTGACGCCGTGCTGCTGCAGCTGGTCAATCAGGACCTCGGCTATGACCGGGGCCTGGTGCTGCGCGATGTCTCGGTCGCCATCCACGAAGGTGACCGTATCGCGCTGGTCGGCGAGAGTGGCGCCGGCAAGTCCACGCTGCTGAGTGCAATCCAGGCGCGCCTGCACGAGCAGGCCGCCCTGGTCCCGCAGAATCCCGGCCTGGTCGGCGCGCTCAGCGTGTTCCACAACATCTACATGGGCCGGCTCAACCGGCGTCCGACCTGGTACAACCTGCTCAACCTGGCATGGCCCCGGCGACGCGAGGTCGACGCGATCCGACCGCTGGTCGCAAGGCTGGGTCTCGAAGAAAAACTGTTCGAGCCGGCCGCTGCCCTTTCCGGCGGGCAGCAACAACGCGTCGCCGTATGCCGTGCGCTGCATCAGGGCGGAAAAATTGTTCTCGGCGACGAACCCGTATCCGCGGTCGACAGTCACCAGTCGCGCACGGTGCTCGACGCGTTGCACGAACACTTCGACACCGTCGTCCTGGCAATGCACGACGTCGAACTCGCGCTGAGTTACGCCACGCGCATCATCGGCCTGCAGAACGGCGGCATCGTGTTCGACCGGCCGTCGGCAGGGCTCACCGTCACCGATCTCGACTTCCTGTACAAAGACTGTGATGAGAATTGCCGCTGACGCGACGGGCGGCAGTCGGCCGCGCTATTCACCAGCGGTCCGGATCAGCTTCGCCTTTGTCGCACTGGCCGCGCTCTGCCTGGTCTTTGCCGATATCTCCGTCACCACCCTGGACCCCTGGTCGGAACTGGGCCGGATGCTGCGCGGTGTGCTCACGCCCGACTTCTTCGCGGTCGAATCGATCGGCACTGCCGTCGTGCAAACGATCGCGTTCGCCCTGGTCGGCGTCGCACTGGCTGCATTGTCCGGTATCGTGCTGGCGCAGTTCTTCCACGTCGGACCGGTACGCTGGCTGTGCGCGATCGCACGCTCGGTCCACGAGCTGTTCTGGGCGCTGATCTTCCTGCAGGTGTTCGGACTGTCGCCGCTGACCGGCGTGCTGGCGATCGCGATTCCGTATGCCGGGATCTGCGCCAAGGTCTACGCCGAGACACTGGAGGAAACCCCGGCCGCGGCACTCAACGCGCTGCCCGCCGGCGTGTCGACGGTGTCGACCTTCTTCTTCGTGCGCCTGCCCGACGCCTGGGCACACATCAAGAACTACACCCTGTACCGTTTCGAGTGCGGGCTGCGATCGAGCGCGGTACTTGGTTTCGTCGGCCTGCCGACGCTCGGCTATTACCTGCAGACCGCGTTCAGCGAGGCCAACTATTCCGAGGCCGCGGCACAACTGATTATGTTCTACGCGATCATCGCCTCGCTGCGCCTGTGGATGCGGCCGAAACTGGTCGGCCTGTACCTGCTGATCGCACCGTTCGTACTCGGTGGTACGTCGGATATCCGCTGGGAGAACGTGGCCCGCTTCCTGACCGAGGACATCGTGCCGGCGCCACTGCGCAATGCCGACCTGGGCGACCCGCAGGCATGGTCACAGTTCGGCGACTGGCTGGCGATGATGCTCGGCGACCAGGCCCTGCCCGGCATTGTCGCCACCGTCATCCTGACCCAGATCGCGCTGGTCGCGACCGCGTTTCTCACGCTCGCGTTCTTTCCGCTGATTTCGACCCAGTTTTTCGGCCGTTTCGGTCGCGGCGTCGGTCACCTGTTCCTGGTGATCATGCGCTCGACACCCGAATTCATCCTGGTCTACATCTTCCTGCAGCTGTGGGGACCATCGATGCTGCCGGCGATCGTGGCACTGGCACTGCACAACGGCGCGATCATCGGCCACCTGCTCGGCCGCTACAGCGACGAGGTGCAGCTGCGTCCGGACAGCCCCAGCGGTATGAACCGCTATGCCTTCGAGATCGTGCCGCGCATGTACGGCCAGTTTCTCGCCTACCTGTTCTATCGCTGGGAAATCATCATGCGCGAAACCGCGATCCTCGGCGTGCTCGGCATCGCGACCCTGGGTTTCTACATCGACAGCGCGATCGCCGATATCCGGCTCGACCGCGCGATGCTGCTGATCGCCGTCACCGCCGTGCTCAACCTCGGCATCGACAGCCTGTCGCGACGTATCCGCTCACGTCTGCGCCTTAGCACGCGGGTCAGCAGTTGCCAGGAATAACCAACACCTGCAATTGACCGGGCTCCCGTCGATCTGCCAGCGCCACGCAACCCGAAGCTTCCGGCACGCATGCGTCAGGATAATTTACAGACGCGAAAAGGCGCCCATATAAGTGATTGATTTATATTCTCATTAATATTCTGGTTCAGTTCCTGCTTGTCTCCCAGGACGGGGCCCTCGCCCGTCTCAATGGAAAACAGGGAGGTCGCTGACGATGAAACGCAACCACATCTTGCTCGTCACGTTCTGTGCGGCGCTGCTGCTGCAATCCAGTCATGTCGCGGCCATGCCGTACACGGTTCTGCTCGAATCCGAACCGGGCGTGTTCCCCAGCACGGAACTGTTCCACCTTCGCTACGACAGCTTCCAGGACGTGATCGACAACCAGCTGTCGGGATCCGGCTTCGGCGACTACGATCCGGGCGACGAATACTCGGTGGCCGGCATCGCGCACGATGGCAGTTACCGGGTGCTGCTCGAATCCGAACCGGGCGTCTTCCCCTCGACGCAGGTCTTCCACCTGAGCTACGACTCGTTCGAGGATTACGTCAATCACCAGCCCTCGTCGTTCGGCTTCAGTGACTACGATCCGGGCGACACCTACTCGATTGCAGGCTTCGCTTACGACGGGGCCTACCAGGTGATACTCGAATCCGAGCCCGGTGCATTCGCCAGCACCGAGGTGTTCTACCTGACCTTCGACACTTTCGACGACCTGCTCACCAACCAGCCATCCGCCTTCGGCTTCAGCGACTACAGTCCCGGCGACACCTACTCGATCGCCGGCGTGTCATACGACGGACTGTACCGTGTGCTGCTCGAATCCGAGCCCGGCGCATTCGCCGGTACCCAGGTGTTCCAGCTGACCTTCGACAGCTTCGCTGACTTCATCGACAACAACCCGAGTGATTTCGGCTTCTCCGACATCGATCCGGGCGACACCTACTCGATTGCCGCATTCGTTTCTGAAGTCAACGATTCAAGCCGCATCCCGCTGCCGTCGCCACTGGGACTGCTTGCGGCGGGTGCGATCGCCGCACTGGCTCGTCAAAAAAAGCGCGCTGAAGGCTAACCGCCCACAGCGAGCGGCCGTGCCGCGTCTATTGCGCGGCCTGCCTCGCCGCCACTGCCGCCGCCTGCTCCTCGCCGGTCTGGTAGTGCGGCACGCGCAACACCAGGCGCTTGGCGCGCTGGATGAAACTGTTGCCGCCCTGCACCTCTTCTTTCCAGTACTTGTCGGCCAGTGCGATGTTGGCGTCGCGATCCAGCAGGAATGCCTGCTTCGAAAGCTGTCCGCCGAAGATGAACAGGCGACCGTCGTGGATGATGAAATCACCGGCATTGCCGCCCCACGGGATACCGAACGCGATGCCATTGGCGCAATAGCCGCCGTACTGCGGCAGGTAGGCCACCGGGTCGGCATCGAACAAAGCCTTGTTGGCCGCCGACGCGAAGTGCAGGTCGACACCCTGGTACTGGCTGCGATGCTCAGGCGAACCCTGCAGGAAACGGTTCTCGGTGAAATAGGCGACCACGTCGGCCCCGAACAGCAACAGGTGATCGTCGCTATCGGTGGCGATGGCGTTGACCGGGGAAAAGGTTCCGGCCGGGTTCTGCGCAATCATTGCGCCGCAGCCGGTGAGCAGACCTGCAAGCAGCAGCAGTACCGGCAGGCGCAGGGAACGAATCGGGTGTGACATGTTGAAGCTCCTGTTCGGGTTCCGGCGGCCGGATCCGGGCAGGGACCTCAACCGGTGGAGTTTTCGGTACCGAGCACGACCGGCCAGGTAACGGCGGCAGCATCGACGCCCGGCAGATCGATGACATGATCGACATAGGGTGCCGGCCAGCCGAGCAGTGCGCTGGCGTGTTCACAGCGTTGCTGCAGGTCGCCGGGGTCGTCGCCGCCCAGGTGCATGATGCCGTAGCGGTAGCTGCGCAACCACTTGAAATCCCGCTGTATCTCGCTGGATTTCTTGGGGAACTGCAGCAACAGTCCATCGCCATGCGCAGCACTGAACGCACGCCGCTGCGCGGCCGATGGCATGTGCACCTGGGCACTTTCATCGAAGCTGCGGTAAACGAAACTGGTGGCACATTGCGCGCGTGGTTCATCTGTCGGCAGTGTCGCAGGGTCGATACCGTGACTCAGTGCAAGCGCCATCTCGTGCAGGCGCAGGCCATCGACCCGTGCGTACAGGTCGGAGAACTGGGCCGCCATGCGCGGGTTGAACTCGATCACCTTGACCTGGCCGCTGTGCTCGTCGACGACGAACTCCATGTTGAATAGGCCATGGGTGAAGCCGACCTCGGCCAGGAAGCGCGCGGCGATGTCTTCGGCCTGTGCCTGTAACGACTCAGGTAGATGGCTCGGGTATTCCCAGCGCATGAAGGCATCGGTACCCGGATACATGATCGCATCGACGATGCCGAGGCGCTTGACCCTGCCCTCGAAACAATAGCCATCGAAGCAGTACTGGCGGCCATGCAGGCAGTCTTCGAGCATCAGGCTGTGCGCGGTGCCGGCCTCGGGCAGACGCTTGCGCACAATCTTTTCGAACGGCTCGACCAGGTGCCGGATCACCCACAGCTCCTGCCAGCTGAAGCGCGTGTGCTCGTAAAGCTCCTCGCGTGATCGGACCGTTTTCGCCAGCACCGAGAACGCGGCCTTGACCGGTTTGACGAAACTCGGATAGGTGAGCCCGCCGGGGATCGGAGCACCGTAGTCGGCTTCCAGTCGCGCGTACGGCACGTTCGCTTCCGGCGCGACCCGCTGCAGCACTTCGCGCGCATGCAGCTTGTGTTGCATCGCCAGCACCGCGTCGACCGACGAACCGGGCCAACCCATGTTCTCGGCCAGCAGCGCCGCGCTGAGCGCACCGAACTGTTCGTGGTTGCTGACCACGCCGGTGGCACCACGCAGCTTTGCGCGCAGCGCCGCCAGGGCGACGAAGCGTTCGATGTCGAACCATGCCAGGCGGGCGTTACTGGGGAAACTGAACAGGTCGAAGCCGGCATGCAGCTGCGGCCAGCGCTGCGCGAGCCTGCCGAATTCGATGCCATCCCAGTCGTAACCGAACAGCACCATCGTCTTGTCAGCGGTCATGGGCGAACGCCTTCGAGACAGCCAACAGGTGCTGCCGCGGCCAGCCGGGGAGCGACGCTGCTGCATCTGCCTTCATGGCAAGCGGTTTCGCTGGAACTCATGGTCCTTTTAAACGACGCCTGTCACCGTGGCGTCGGACTCCTCTGCCTTTTGTTGTTGACCCCGGCGCAATACACACGCCCTTTAAGCTGCGCTCGCCGCGGCGTCGATGATACAAAAAACGTCCGCAGCAGGTCCGATCCGGCCGCCTCTCATTTTCGAGACGCCCATCGATACAAGACCGGCCGAAGCCGGTGGATCTTTCAGCCGGATCGGAAAAATCGCCGTGACAGGACTTTGCCGCAGTCGGTCAACCAACCGTCGGTCAGCCAGCATCGCCCGGCATGTCGCCCAGCGCGGACCATGCGTCAGGCCTGCCAACCGGGACCGTAGCGCCGTCGAACACGCTGAGCAGCACCCGGGTCAGCTCACTGACGTGACCCAGGGCAGGCCGGCGCCGGTTGACCTGGTCGGAAAACCCGTACTCACGCAGGCGGTCCGCGATCAGCGGGTTGCTGGTGACGACATGCACCGGCACGTCCCAGCTCGCACCCGGCCCGCTGACACTGCTCGATGGCTGGTGGTCACCGAGCAGGATCACGACCGACTCGCGGCGCTGCGGCAGTGCCTGGTAGCCGGCCAGCCACTCGAAGGTGTACGCGATCGAACGCACGTAGGCCGATGCCAGGTCGTTCCAGCCCAAGCCATCGGCCAGCGCCGCCGCAGCGGTCGCGTCGTCGAATGGGTGATCGGAGGTTACCCGCGACCAGTCCGGCTGGTACGGCGGTGTCGGCCGAAACGGGATATGGCTGCTGATGGTGGGATAGAAAAGGAAACGCGGTCTGCCGTCAGGATCGGGCGGATGAATCTGGTCGATACGCGCCATCGTGAACTGGTCGGGCAGCCACCACAGGCCGAACGCCGGTCCGCGATAGCCGAGATCCGGAGCATCGAGGTAATGCTCGAAACCGTAGAACGCCTTCTCGGGCCAGTCCCAGCTCATCGCCGGGTACAGGCCGATGGTCCGATAGCCGGCCTGCCCGAAGGTGTCCAGCAGGGTCGGACGGTCGGATTCCAGCAGCACGTCATGGCGCAGTGGATCGGACAGGTCGATGCCCGACAGCAGGCTCAGGTGTGAAAGATCAGAGGCACCGCCGAAGGTGGCGGCACGCACGAAGCCGGTCAGCACCTGGCGTCCCTGTGCCTTCGCGGCCTCGACCAGGCGGGCGCGCGCCGCATCGATCGGAGCGGCGATCTCTGGCCGGTCGTAGGTGGTTGCGCCGTACGACTCGAGGAACAGCAGCTTGACCTCGGCACCGTCGAGCACCTGCAGATCGGATGCCAGCGACGGCGATGGCGGCAACACCTTTGCACGACGACTGGGTACGAAGGCATTCAACAGCAACCCTGCCTGGTGGGCATACAAGGGTGTTACCGGGCGCACAATGACGGAACCGGCCGGCCCGCCCCCGGCCAGGCCGACAACCACCAGCACCACCGCCACCAGCGTTGAAAACAGCATCAGGGGTGAGCGCACCGCCCGCGGGGCAGCCTGTTCGGCGAGTATCCGGGTACAAATGCGGATCAGCCGGAACAACAGCCACAGCCCCACGCCGAGCGCGACGAAGAAGCCGGCGATCTGCCACCCGGTGAGTGCCTGACTGACCACGCCGAGGAAGGTCGGCAACTGGTAGCCGTCCCAATAGACATTGAATGGGCGGCCGAGCAGCGCGCGGACCGTGACGTCGGTGTAGTGACCGATGGTCAGCAACAGGAACAGGCTGCTCAACAGTGCCAGCATGCCGGGGCCGACCCGCCCCCCGGCCCACACCAGGCACAACAGGACAACCCACAGCGCAACGAACTCCGGCGCGAGGCGCAGCGCAGGCCACACCAGGGCAGTGGGCCAGACATTGCTGAAGCTGAGCAGGAAGTTCAGCAGCACCGCCGCAAGCAGGATCCAGGCAAGCTGCCGCCAGCGCGATGTGTGATGCGTGGTGTCCTGCAGGGCCGTCATGTATCGGCCTTATCCGCGCAATGGCTTTTCCTGCTGCGCGCCCGCCCCCACCCGATATAGGCGGTTCCGAACAGCGCCGGACGCCAGTCAAAATCCGAGAGATACGGCAGTGCCAGGTCCCAGGGAGCGGCCAGCCCTTCCAACGTCGTCATGTACGGCCGCGCCTGCATCCGCACCACGAGCTTGAGCGGTGCCAGCCAGCGCGGCGGGTACTTCATGCCGGCAAACGCCACCCGCGCACCGGGCCGGGTCGAAGCAAAGATTCGTTCGAGCGCCGGCGGTGAGCGCAGCACGTCGTGGGTGAAATGGAACAGCACCGCATCGAATGTCCCGGCGATCTCGGTGTCCTCTACGGACCCTTCCAGCAACCGGACGTTACTCCATCCGGCTTCGCGCGCCCGGTCACGGGCCAGGCCGATCATGTCCGGGCTGAGTTCGATACCGATCACCTCGCCCGCCTCGCCGACCGCGGTACGCAGCGCGGACAGGCTCAGCCCGGTGCCGCAGGCAATATCCAGCACGCGATTACCGGCACACAACCCCAGCTGTCCGATCGCGCGTTCGCGTATCCACATCGTGCGCTGCGCCGAGGCATCGTAGCCGGGCGCATGCCGACGGTAACGGGCGATGGCCTCGTCCCGACTCGGCTTCATTGGCGGGTCAGTTGTCTGATTTTTGAGTGTCACACGGCCAGTATCGACACAGACCGGGTGTCCAGGCAATCACACGACCTGGACGACTACTCCACACGCTGCAGGGTGTCGTATTCCTTGGCCTGGGTTTCGTAATTCAGCAACCAACCGATGGCCGAGTCGTCCGAGTTCGAAACCGCGAATTCGCCACGCCCGATGCCATGCATCTCGATCCTGAACTTGCGTGGCATGTTCGCAATGAACTGCCCTTCACCGGTACCGTAACCGGGGCTGGTCACGTTGAAACTGCCATCGTCACGCTGTTCGACGTGATAGCTGGTGCCATCCTTGCGACTGACCCAGGTTCCCGAGATATCGGGCACCGAAAGCGCAACCGGTCGCGTCTCGCGCGGCGGAGTTGCGGGCACCGGGTCGGGACTGTCGGCGACGGACGGTACCGGCTGCACCGGCCTGTCGACCGTAACCTCCCGCGTGACAGTCGGCTCATCAGGGTCGGGGGCCTTTGGAAACTGCATCAACGCAAGACCGGCCAGTACGAGTACAACAGCGGCGATCCCGACACCGATCAGCCTGCCCGATCCCTTGCCTCGCGCTGCCGGGTGCGACGCTCCACCGGCATCACCGACCGGCACGCCCACGCCCGGCAATGCCGCAAGCGTGTCGACCAGTCCCCTGACGTCGTTCGACCAACGGTTCTGCACATCCGAGATGTCGTAGAACTGGCGATCGCGCAGCCACGCCACCTCGCCCAGGTCCAACTCGCGTGGAATGGCGGCGTGATTGAGCGTGACCGGCACCACCGGAACGCCCAACTCGCGTGCACGCTGCAACTCGAGCGCGACATAGTTCACCGGGTCAGCGTTGCGCTCGGTCCAGATCTGCGCCCAGCGCGGCCCGATGACCAGCACCAGCGCCGCGGATCGTTCAAGATTCTCATCGAGTACGCGTTTCCATTCCGCACCACCGGCGATGTCCTCGACGTCGCGGAACACCCGGTCGGGACCAAACACGCGCTCCAACTCATCTTCCAGGCGGGCCACGTATCCCGGCACGTCACCGCGTCGGTAGCTGAGAAAGATCTTCTTCATTTCGTCGATTGTTCCTGGTCAGCGGGACAACTCTGCAAGCGCCCACCTGGTGTCGAACATGCCACGGGCACATGCATCTTCGGCAAGGCCATGAGTCCTGAATACTGACGAATACTTACATGCAACATCGTGTCAGCGCACCAGGTCGCGCCGCTGTCGCCCGATCCTGGCAAACATCCGCTCGGCCGGCTTCACGATGGCCTGGTCGAGCCTGTCGACAAGGTCCTGTACGTTCTCATAGGTGACGGGCGGTAAGACCCAGTAGTACTTCTTCTGCATGTCCCGCAACATGCTGAACGGCTGTTCACCACGTTCGACGATCGGTACGAACGGGATCGAGAGGTGCGGCACGATCACGTAGGTTTCCAGCGGCGTGGATTTGGGCTTGCTGAGATCAGCGATCACGAATTTCGACAGGCCAGCCAGCGTGGAAATCGTCTCGATGGTGTCGCGACTGGCCGGCCCCTCGAAATCGAAAATGATGGGCGCATAGCCAAGATATGGCAGTTCCTCGCGCAGCCGTTCCAGCACCTTCTTGCGCGCGCCGGTGAAGCGACCGAGTAACAGCACGGTCTTGCTCGTGGTCGCATCGATCAGCGCTGCCAGCTTGGGGTTCTGAATCACCAGCGCCATGAAGTGGGCGAGCTCGATGTTGTCGACAGTCAGCGGACCCCATGCGTATTCTTCCTTGTAGTGCGCAACCCAATCGTGAATCTGCAGGCCGGCCTGGCGTCCGTCCTTGATGTCTGACTCGTCGTATCTGACGCCCCAGACCGCAACACCGGAGACATCGGCACCGCGCAGGGTCGCACCACGCAGGTCCGCGCCGCTGAGAATGGCACCCTGCAGATCGACCTTTCTGAGATCGGCACCGCGCAGGTCTGCCCCGGTCAGGTTCGCGCCCGCCATGTTCGCGTTGCTGAACCTTGCATCACGAAAATCGCCGTACGCGAGATAGGCATGCGACAGGTCCGCTTCCTGGAACAGCGCCCCGCCGAAATCACCACCCGACTCGTATTCACCGGACAGGTTCACCCAGCTCAGATCCGCGTCGCGGAAGTCGGCCCTCCTGGCCACCACACCGGCCAGCACGGCGTTGCGCAGCTTGGCACGGCGCAACGACGCGTCCGTGAGATCGGCCACGTCCAGCCGCGTATCGCGCAGGTCGGCATCATCCAGTCGGGTACCTTTCAGATTGGCACGATCGAACTGGACATACGAAAAGCCGGCGCCACGTGCATCGGCGTGCGACAGGTTGGCGTGATGTAACAGGCCGAACTGAAAGCTCGCCCGGCGCAGATCGGCCCGGGCGAGATTGGTCTTGGTCAGGTTGACACCGTCGAGGTCGAACTCGCGCAGGTGGCAGTCGCTGAGATTCGCCGCGTAGAGTTCGAGCGGCTCCGCAAGGTTTTTCAAACGCCAGGCATTCCAGGCATCGGCCCGTTTGCCCTGGCCGGCCTGCAGCAGCCTTTCGAGCTGCTCCCGGTTGCCGGGAAAGTTGCGCTGGCGCGCAGGCGAACGGCTTGCTGTGGACTTGCGTTTCATCGACGATCAACCGGACGTTTTGGTCCAAGTCTAGTCGGCCCACCCGCGCGTGGGCAGACAGAACCCGGTCGGACACGCCCCGACAGGCCGATATGGGTCAGCGGTCCGGCATAACGAAAACGCCAGCGTCGAGCCGCCTGGCGGGCGTCAGCCCCCCCGCTCAGCTGAACCGCAGCAACAGGTCCTTGGCATCCACCGTTGTACCGGCCTCGATCTCGATGCTCTTGACGATGCCGGCCATCGGCGCATTCACCGTCGTGTACATCTTCATCGCTTCGAGCGTGAACAGCGGATCGCCCTTGGCGACCTTGTGGCCGACACCGACCGCGATCTCGGACACCTTGCCGGGGATCGGCGCACCGACCTGGCGGGGATCGTCCGGATCGGCCTTCGGCCGCTTAACCACGTCGACCACCATGTTGCGGTCCTGGATCTGGATGTGGCGGGCGTCGCCGTTGAGTTCAAAGATGACCGCGCGCACGCCGTGCTTGTCGGCCTCGCCGACATGCAGCAGCTTGATGAACAGGGTCTTGCCCGGTTCGATCTCGACCGCGATCTCCTCCTCGCAGCGCAGTCCGTAGAAGAACGCCGGCGTCGGCAGCACCGACAGGTCACCATACTGCTGCCTGATTTTTTCGTAATCGGCGAACACCTGCGGATACATCAGGTGACTGAGCAGTTCCTCGTCGCTGAGGTCACGACCGAGTTTTTCTGCCAGCGTTGATTTCAGGACCTCGAAATCGACCGGCTCGGCATGCAAGCCCGGGCGGTCGTCGATTGGCTTGCGCTCGCCGAGCACGATCTTCTGCAATTCTTTTGGCCATCCATCCTTGGGCTGGCCGAGTCCGCCGGCGAGCATGTCGATGACCGATTCGGGGAAAGGCACCGAACCCGGGGCCAGGTTCAGTACGTCCTGCGCCTTGATGCCACGTGTGACCAGGAAGATCGCCATGTCTCCGACCACCTTGGAACTGGGCGTGACCTTGACGATGTCACCGAACAGCTGGTTGACCTCGGCATAGGTGCGCGCCACTTCGGGCCAGCGCGCACCCAGGCCCATGGCACTCGCCTGCTCCTTGAGATTGGTGAACTGCCCGCCGGGCAGCTCGTGCAGGTAGACCTCGGCGGTACCGTGCGGCGCGCTGGTGTCGAATGGCCGGTAGAAGCTGCGCACGTGCTCCCAGTAGTGCGACATCTCGTCCAGTGCGGCTCGGTCGATCATCGGATCACGCGCAGTGTACTCGAGTGCGGCAATCATCGAGTTGATATTGGGCTGCGAGGTACTGCCGGACAGGCCCGAGATGGCACCGTCGACCACGTCGACCCCGGCATCCACCGCACGCAACACCGAGGCGGCATTGATGCCGGAGGTGTCGTGGGTGTGGTAATGGATCGGGATGCCGATCTCCGCCTTCAACGCGCGGAACAGCACGTCAGCGGCATACGGACGCAAGATGCCCGCCATGTCTTTGATCGCCAGGAAATGCGCACCACGCGCCTCCAGCTCCTTGGCCATGTCGAGGTAGTACTTGAGATCGTACTTGTGCCGCTTCGGGTCGAGGATGTTGCCGGTGTAGCAGATCGCCGCCTCGCACACCGCGCGTCCGTCCTGCAGCACAGCCTCCATCGCCGGAAACAGGTTTTCGATGTAGTTGAGGCTGTCGAAGATGCGGAAGATGTCCATGCCGTTCTCGACCGCCCGGCGCACGAACGCGTCGACCACGTTGTCCGGGTAGTTCGAATAGCCCACCGCGTTGGCACCGCGCAACAACATCTGGAAGCAAATATTGGGGATGCGCTCGCGCAGCTTGGCCAGGCGCTCCCACGGATCCTCGTTCAGGAAGCGCATCGAGGTATCGAAGGTGGCGCCACCCCACATCTCCAGCGAGAACAGGTTCGGGGAGCGGTGCGCGATCACGCCGGCGATGCGCAACATGTCATCGGTGCGCATGCGCGTTGCCAGCAGCGACTGGTGGGCATCACGCAGCGTGGTGTCGGTAAACAGCGCCCGGTCCTGTGCCAGGGCCCAGTCGGCGAAACCTTTCGGCCCCAGTTCCAGTAACCGTTGCCGCGTGCCGTCGACGAGCGGCGCCATGTGGTCGTAGTGTGGCACCGGTGCCGGCTCGAACGCCTGCTCGGGCTTCCAGCCCTTAGTGTGCGGGTTGCCGTTGATAATCACGTCACCGAGATAGCTGAGCAGCTTGTTGGCACGGTCGCGCTTGGGCTTGAACTCGAACAGTGACGGCGTGGTATCGATCAGGCGCGTGGTGGCCTTGCCGGCGCGGAAGGTCTCGTTGCGGATCACGTTCTCGAGGAACGGGATATTGGTCTTGACCCCGCGGATGCGGAACTCGTGCAGCGCGCGGTAGGTGCGCTCCAGGGCATTCTCCCAGTCCAGTGAGCGTACCGTCAGCTTCACCAGCAGTGAATCGTAATAGGGTGAGACCACCGCACCACTGGTCGCCATGGCGGCGTCCAGGCGCACGCCGAAACCGGCCGGCGAGCGATAGGTCAGCAGGCGGCCGATGTCCGGCGCAAAACCGTTCTCCGGATCCTCGGTGGTGATGCGGCATTGAATGGCATAGCCGTTGCGCGGGATATCCGCCTGCTGCGGGATGCGGATGTCCGGGCCGTGCAATTCCCGCCCCGAAGCCACCAGGATCTGCGAGCGGACCAGGTCGACGTTGGTGATCTCTTCGGTCACCGTGTGCTCGACCTGGATGCGCGGGTTCATCTCGATGAAGAACCAGTCCCCGGTGTCGACGTCGACCAGGAACTCGACCGTGCCGGCATTGTCGTAGCCGATCTCGCTGGCCAGACGCACCGCCGCATCACACAGGGCCGTGCGTGTCTCTTCCGCCAGGTCGACCGACGGCGCGACCTCGATCACCTTTTGGTGACGGCGCTGCACCGAACAGTCACGCTCATGCAGGTGCACCACGTTGCCATGCCGGTCACCGAGGATCTGCACCTCGATGTGTTTGGCATGCTGGATGAAACGCTCCAGGAACACCGCGCCGTTGCCAAAGGCGTTGTGCGCCTCGTTGCGCGCCTCATCGAGCAGCTTGCCGAGATCCTGTGGCTCGCGTACCACGCGCATACCGCGACCACCACCGCCATGCGCGGCCTTGATGATCAGCGGGAAACCGATCTGCTCGGCGACTGCCAGCGCGGACTCGCGGTCTTCGATCGCTTCCTCGGTGCCAGGCAGCGTCGGCACCTGGGCACGCTGAGCGAGTTCACGTGCGGCCGTCTTGTCGCCCATCTGCGCCAGCAGTTCTGCACGCGGACCGATGAACGCGATCCCATTGGCCGCACAGGCATGCGCGAACTGCGGGTTCTCGGACAGGAAGCCGTAGCCGGGATGGATCGCATCGACGCCCTTGGCCACGGCAATCTCGAGGATGCCGCCGATGTCCAGGTAGGCGCCCACCGGTCCCCGGTCAGGGTCCAGCTGATAGGCCTCGTCGGCCTTGAAGCGATGCATCGACAGGCGGTCTTCCTCGGCAAACACGGCGACCGTTCTGATGCCGAGCTCATTGGCCGCGCGGAAGATGCGGATCGCAATCTCGCTGCGGTTCGCGACCAGGAGTTTCTTGAATGGCTTGATGGGCATGGACCGCTACCTTCTAACGCTGTTTACGCGGGCGGGAAACGCTCAATATAGCAAGCCAGGTCTCAAATGCAGTATTGGATACTTGGATGCTTTTCCCGTCGGAGATTGCGGCAGCTGGCAGCCTGCTCTGCCAACCGGGCGAGCAACCGATCGGTCCGGATCCGGCCGGAAAAAGCCGGAGCTGGGAAGAACAGCCTGCAAGGTCAAGCCGCGCGCAACGGGCAATCCTTCGGGACCCGCTACGCCCGCCTCGTCGGTACGGAACCAGGAATCCGCTGAGTTCCGGGGCCTTGCATCTTGTTGATCTTCGTCCTTGTCAACTTTTCCCCAGTCTCTGCCGACAATCGGATGATTTCTACAGCATGCCGGCGCCGCAGATCCACACGGTCCTCAAGAGCGGCCGACGACTTGCCCTCGTCAACGCATCGGTGGCGCAACCGCCGCCGACTTCAGGGCATCTCTAAAAACACCATCCTTTGAGGCATCATAGCCCTTTCCCGACAGCAAGAGCGTGCGTGCATGCAGCCTGGCTTTTTCGATCTCGACAACCGTCATCAGCAACTCGAGGCACTGGGTGACCCGCTG